>NZ_JMPL01000039.1 GCF_000735365.1 Kluyvera ascorbata ATCC 33433
CGGCTATATTCCTTACTATAGTGCTCTCCCCTTTGGAGAGAGCACGGGACTTAGGTTTTAATCCTGTGGATTATTTACCACGGGCTTCAATAACGGCCTGAGCAACGTTGTTCGGCGCATCGTCGTACTTCAGGAACTCCATGGAGTAAGAAGCACGGCCTTTGGTCAGTGAACGCAGCTGAGTTGCATAACCGAACATTTCGGACAGCGGAACTTCAGCGTGGATCACAACGCCAGTAACGTTGGATTCCTGACCTTTGAGCATACCACGACGGCGGCTCAAGTCACCGATAACGTCACCAGTGTTCTCTTCAGGAGTCTCTACTTCAACCTTCATGATAGGCTCAAGCAGAACTGGTTTCGCTTTCTTAAAGCCGTCTTTAAACGCCAGAGAAGCTGCCAGTTTAAACGCCAGTTCAGAGGAGTCAACGTCATGGTAAGAACCGAAGTGCAGACGAACACCCATGTCAACAACCGGGTAACCAGCCAGCGGGCCAGATTTCAGCTGTTCCTGGATACCTTTATCAACGGCAGGGATGTATTCGCCAGGGATTACACCACCCTTGATGTCGTTGATGAATTCGTAGCCTTTCGGGTTAGAACCCGGCTCCAGTGGGTACATGTCGATAACAACATGACCGTACTGACCGCGACCACCAGACTGCTTAGCGTGTTTACCTTCGATATCGGTAACTTTCGCGCGAATCGCTTCGCGGTAAGCAACCTGAGGTTTACCGACGTTCGCTTCAACGTTGAATTCACGTTTCATACGGTCAACGATGATGTCGAGGTGCAGCTCACCCATACCGGCGATAATGGTCTGGTTAGATTCTTCATCAGTCCATACGCGGAATGATGGGTCTTCTTTAGCCAGACGGCCCAGAGCCAGACCCATTTTTTCCTGGTCAGCTTTGGTTTTCGGTTCTACAGCGATGGAGATTACCGGTTCTGGGAATTCCATACGCTCCAGAATGATAGGCGCATCTGGGTCACACAGAGTGTCACCGGTAGTTACGTCTTTCAGACCGATTGCAGCAGCGATATCGCCCGCGCGAACTTCTTTGATCTCTTCACGTTTGTTAGCGTGCATCTGTACGATACGGCCGAAACGCTCACGTGCAGTTTTCACGGAGTTCAGTACGGTATCACCAGAGTTAACCACACCGGAATACACACGGAAGAAGGTCAGGTTACCAACAAACGGGTCGGTAGCAATTTTGAACGCCAGTGCAGAGAACGGCTCGTCGTCGCTTGCGTGACGTTCTGCCGGAGTGTCTTTACCGTCGTCCAGGATACCGTTGATCGCAGGTACGTCAACTGGGGATGGCAGGTAATCAATTACCGCATCCAGCATCGCCTGAACACCTTTGTTCTTGAACGCAGAACCACAGGTTACCAGGATAATTTCGTTGTTCAGAACGCGCTGACGCAGAGCCTTTTTGATCTCTTCTTCAGTCAGTTCTTCACCACCCAGGTATTTCTCCATCAGCTCTTCTGAAGCTTCTGCAGCGGACTCGATCAGGTTCTGGTGCCATTCGTCAGCCAGGTCCTGCATGTCTGCTGGGATATCTTCATAAGTGAAGGTAACGCCTGCGTCTTCTTCGTTCCAGTTGATGGCTTTCATTTTCACCAGGTCAACAACACCGGTGAAACCTTCTTCAGCACCAATTGCCAACTGCAGCGGAACAGGGTTCGCGCCCAGACGGGTTTTGATCTGACCAACAACTTTCAGGAAGTTCGCACCCATACGGTCCATTTTGTTAACGAACGCGATACGTGGAACTTTGTATTTGTTAGCCTGACGCCATACGGTTTCAGACTGTGGCTGAACACCACCAACTGCGCAGTAAACCATTACCGCACCGTCAAGAACACGCATGGAACGTTCTACTTCGATAGTGAAGTCAACGTGCCCCGGGGTGTCGATGATGTTTACGCGGTGCGGTTCATACTGCTTAGCCATACCAGACCAGAATGCAGTAGTCGCTGCGGAAGTGATGGTAATACCACGTTCCTGCTCCTGCTCCATCCAGTCCATGGTAGCGGCGCCGTCGTGAACTTCACCGATTTTGTGGTTTACACCGGTGTAGAACAGAATACGTTCGGTAGTAGTGGTTTTACCGGCGTCGATGTGCGCACTGATACCGATGTTACGGTAGCGTGCGATGGGTGTTGTACGAGCCATTTGATTCCTCGTTTATCTTTTTAGGCGTTCAGTTAAGTAACCCAAAGCGGGCAGCTTCGCTGAAGCGCCCGCCTGGTGACTAATACTCCGAAGGGATTACCAACGGTAGTGTGCGAACGCCTTGTTGGCTTCTGCCATACGGTGAACGTCTTCACGTTTCTTAACTGCAGTACCTTTGTTGTCTGCAGCGTCAGAAAGTTCGTTCGCCAGGCGCAGAGCCATGGATTTATCACCGCGTTTACGAGCAGCTTCTACGATCCAACGCATTGCCAGAGCATTACGACGGACCGGACGAACTTCAACTGGAACCTGATAAGTAGAACCACCTACGCGGCGGGACTTAACTTCGACAGTTGGGCGCACGTTTTCGAGCGCAACTTCGAATGCTTCCAGTTCATTTTTACCAGAACGCTGAGCCAGGGTCTCCAGCGCGCTGTATACGATTGATTCTGCAGTAGATTTTTTACCATCTACCATCAGGATGTTAACAAATTTAGCCAGCAGTTCTGATCCGAACTTAGGATCCGGCAGGATTTTACGCTGACCAATGACGCGACGACGTGGCATGGAAATACTCCGTTGTTAATTCAGGATTGTCCAAAACTCAAAGAGTTTGACATTAATATAAAACGTTTGGCCTTACTTAACGGAGAACCATTAAGCCTTAGGACGCTTCACGCCATACTTGGAGCGAGCTTGCTTACGGTCTTTAACGCCGGAGCAGTCAAGCGCACCACGAACGGTGTGGTAACGAACACCCGGAAGGTCTTTTACACGACCGCCACGGATCAGGATCACGGAGTGTTCCTGCAGGTTGTGACCTTCACCACCAATGTAGGAGGTAACTTCAAAACCGTTAGTCAAACGCACACGGCATACTTTACGCAGTGCGGAGTTTGGTTTCTTAGGAGTGGTGGTATATACACGGGTACATACACCACGTTTCTGCGGGCAGGCTTCCAGTGCAGGCACGTTGCTTTTTGCAACTTTGCGAGCACGTGGTTTGCGAACCAGCTGGTTAACTGTTGCCATTAAATAGCTCCTGGTTTTAGCTTTTGCTTCGTAAACACGTAATAAATCGCCTCATATAATATGAGGACGCGAAATTTTAGGGCTATGCCGAAAGGGTGTCAAGAAATATACAACGGCAAAGACGCTACCAGGCGATCTGAGCAGCGTGTTTTACCGTTAGCCTGACGAAGTCAGTATAGCTGACCATGATGACATCGCTCGAAATTTGAGCACAAAGACCGCGCGCTTGCACATCTTCATTCAACACGTGGATGGATATGGGGGCTGCGCGGAGAATTTCAAGGAAACGGCTGTTTTCCACCGCAGCTAACACGCCATCGGCGATCAGCAGCAGATCGTCGCCGTCATCCATCAAGCGGGTCATCCCGCTAATGTCGGCGTGCCAGGGAGAAGTGCGTAACGTATGCAGCATGAGGGCCTCAGAAGCGCAGGATCACATCGTAGTCGTTAAGGCGCTGGCGCAGCGCATCCGCTTCCAGCGGTTCAACGTCGGTGACAAACGTCGTCTCCACCGTCAGTCCACGTTCTCGCAGGGATGCCGCGCAGATCCAGCAGTTCTCAATATCGTAGAGCGAAAGCAGCTTGAAAGTGGCAATGTAGTCGCGAGCGAGAATAACCCCAGGCTGCTGCTGGCTGAGTACTTGAAACACGCCGTCACCCACAAAGAACACGCCGAGGTCTTCGCTCAGGGCTGATGTCGCTAGCAGCGCATCCAGCCCTTCCCTGCCGGCGCTACTGCCATGCGGGGCAGAGGAAAAAACAAAGGCAACTCGTTTCATCAGAACTGTACCATTCGATCGCAGGTTAGCGCGGCTTCGGCCAGCGAGCCTAATCCGCTCAGCGAAAAACCGGGCTGGAGATTAAACGTCGGCAGGCCAAGCTGCCGGGCCTCGGTTTCATCGGTAACGCCACGACGCAGCGCGGCGGCTACGCAGATATGCAACGCCACGCCATTTTCATCATGCAATGATTGCCAGGCGCGGACCAAATCGAATTCATCGCTGGCAGGAGAAGTCAGCTGATTCGCGTTATAGACCCCTTCCCGATAGAAAAATACGCAGGCTATCTCGTGACCTTCCGCCAGTGCAGCTTTGGCAAACTGTAGCGCGCTGCTCGCCTGCTGGGTGCCATAGGCGGGGCCGGTCACCATCAGGGCAAAACGCATTACTTATCTTGCCCCAGGAAATCACCGCTCTTGAACTGACGAATGTAGAGATAGACGGTGTGTTTGGAGATGTTCAGACGGTCGGCTACCTGGTTAATCGCATCCTTGATGTCAAAGATACCTTTCTCATAAAGATTGAGCACGATCTGGCGATTCTTGGCGTTATTGGAAACGTTGCGATCGGCATTCACCTCTTCGATGGTGAACTCCAGCGTCTGGGTGACCAGGTCCTCAACGGAGGACGCGAAGTTAACCGCAGAACCCACTTCCGGCGTTTCCGGCGGGATAAAGGTGTTCATTATCTGTGAGAACGGGACATCAAGGTTCATGTTGATGCACAGTAAGCCGATAACCCGGTGATCACGGTTACGGATTGCGATGGTAACGGACTTCATCAGTACGCCGCTTTTGGCGCGAGTAAAATAGCATTTGGAAACGCTGCTATCTGCCCCGGTCATATCATGCAGCATGCGGAGCGCGAGATCGGTAATCGGAGAACCGATTTTACGCCCGGTATGTTCGCCGTTCGCGATACGTATCGCCGAGCATTTTAAATCCTGAAGTGAATGCAACACGATTTCGCAGTGGGAACCAATGAGCATCGCCAACCCGTCCACAACCGCTTCGTAGGATTTTAGAATATCGAAGTCAGTTTGATCGAAAGGACGTTGATCCAGTAAATCAAGTTCACTGGTTTCGTTGGTTAAAAGCGACCTGGACATGAAAAAAAGCACTCCTTTTCAGGAGCCTGTCGTTATGTTGTCAGGGCAGGCTCATCACTATTAGGGGCATCTAAAGTAATACAGCGCATAAGGCGCTTTCCAGCATTAATTATATCCTGTAGATAATAAAAAGCCGCCGCCCATTGGGCGGCGGCTTTCGCTATCTTATTTTTTGCTGGCGTCGGCCGCTTTGTCAGCCGGTGCAGCGTCTGGCTGCGCATCGGCTTTCGGTGCCGGTTTGATGTCTAACAGTTCAACATCGAACACCAGGGTGGAGTTAGCCGGGATACCCGGAACGCCGGTTTTGCCGTAAGCCAGATCCGGTGGGATAACCAGCTGGATTTTACCGCCCTTCTTGATGTTTTTCAGACCTTCAGTCCAGCCCGGGATAACGCCGTCCAGACGGAAGGAGAGAGGTTCACCACGGGTGTAAGAGTTATCGAACTCTTTACCGTCGGTCAGTGTACCTTTGTAGTTAACGACAACGGTGTCGCTGTCTTTCGGCGCGTCACCGGTACCTTCTTTCTCTACTTTGTACAGCAGGCCAGATTTAGCGGTTTTCACGCCCTTCTCTTTGGCGAACTTGTCGCGGAAAGCCTTACCTTTTGCTTCGTTATCAGCGGCGTCTTTTTCCATCTTCGCCTGAGCGGAGGTCTTCACGCGAGTTTCAAACGCCTGCAGAGTTTGTTCGATCTCTTGATCGGACAGCTTGCTCTTATCAGCAAACGCATCCTGAACACCGGCGATCAGCTGGTCTTTATCCAGCTTGATACCCAGTTTTTCCTGTTCTTTCAGAGAGTTTTCCATGTAACGACCCAGCGATGCGCCCAGCGCATAGGCAGATTTCTGGTCGTCATTTTTGAATGCAGCTTTGCTGCCTGCTGCCGGAGCCGCTTTCGCATCAGCTGCTGGTGCAGCTTTAGCAGCCGCGTCAGCTGCGAAGGTCAGAGGAGCATTCAGTGCAACGGCCATTGTGGTTGCCAGAAGCGTTACTTTAAACAGTGATTTCATCCATCTCTCCAGGGCCGGGGCCTCTCGCCCCAATGTTAACTAAATGAGAAGCGTACTATAGAACGTTGTAGAGGAAATCTACATATGAACGCTTCTCATATCGACTCTTTTCAGACTCTTTTTGTTTAAATTAGTTTCCAGCCTCATTAAAGAGGGGCTGCACGGCTGAGCAAAGTTGCGTAGAATCCGCGGCGATTGCGGTGATAACAGTAGAGAGGACATCATGCAAGAAACGACTATCGAAGCGCGTCTGGCAGAGCTTGAGAGCCGTCTGGCCTTTCAGGAGATCACCATCGATGACCTTAACATGACGGTCACAGCTCATGAAATGGAGATGGCAAAGCTTCGCGAACATCTGCGACTGCTGACGGAAAAACTCAAGGCCAGTCAGCCGTCAAATATGGCATCTCAGTCAGAAGAGACGCCACCACCTCACTATTGAGGCGTAAAAAAAGCGGGTTTCCCCGCTTTTTTTGTATCCATCGTTCTACAGAACGAGAGGGATTAGTGGCAACCGCAGCCGCCGTGGCCTTTACCGCCACCGCCGCAGCAGCCTTCGCCGCCGTGGTCGTGACCGTGGTCATGGCCGTGACCGCCGCAGCAACCGTCGTGGTCGTGGTCATGATCGTGGTCGTGACCGTTCGCACCGTGAACGTGGCCGTGAGCCAGTTCTTCTTCGGTTGCTTCGCGGATAGCAACAACTTCAACGTTGAACTTCAGGTTCTGGCCAGCCAGCATGTGGTTGCCGTCAACCACAACGTGGTCGTCTTCAACTTCGGTGATTTCAACCGGTACTGGACCCTGGTCGGTTTCAGCCAGGAAGCGCATGCCAACCTGCAGTTCGTCAACGCCCATGAAGACGTCTTTAGGAACGCGCTGCACCAGGTTTTCGTCGTACTGACCGTAAGCGTCGTTAGCTTGAACAGCAACGTCGAATTTATCACCAACTTCGTGACCGTCCAGCGCGTTTTCCAGGCCGGAGATCAGGGAACCGTGACCATGCAGGTAGTCAAGCGGTGCACTTACCGGAGACTCATCAACCAATACACCGTCTTCTGTACGTACCTGATAGGCCAGGCTGACCACCAGGTCTTTTGCTACTTTCATGATATCTCCTGAGCATGGGAATATTTTAGTGGCGCAGATTGTAGCGGAATTCTACACCCGTGTACCCATAAGCTTAAAAAAAGACAGCACGGATCGCTACTCCGGATGAAAAATACCGATCACTTGTTCCTCTTTGCGAACGTGTTCGCGGGCTTCTTTATCCGCTTCTCGCATCTGGTGCCCGCACTTAACGCACTCAACCACATCGATATTATTCTCGCGCCACATCGCCATAGAGTCTTGCGCCTGACACGACGGGCATTTCGCGCCCGCGATAAAACGTTTACGTACCGCCATACTCACCTTCTATTCAAATTCGTCCCAGCCGTCCAGCTGCCGCCGCTCTTGTTGCATTTCGCGCTGGAAGATCTCCTCCAGCTCTCGCCGCGCTTCCCGCACGCGAGAAATTTGTTGGGTATCGCTATGTACCGGCATCAGTTCACGCAGCATACGCATATCCAGACGCTTGAAGTGCAGCTGTGCGCGTTGCGCCTGATGCGGGTGCATACCGGTGGAGATAAGCGCTTTTCGCCCCAGTTCCAGCGCACTGGAAAAAGTCTCACGGGAAAACTGTACCACGCCCGCCTGCAGCAGTTCGTGCGCCTCCACACGTCCTCGCGCACGAGCCATAATCTTCAGGTGCGGGAAGTTCTGCTGGCAGATTTCCACCAGCTTCATGGTGTCTTCCGGCTCGTTACAGGTAATCACTATCGACTGCGCCTGCTCAGCGCCTGCCGAACGTAACAGTTCAACCTGGGTTGCATCGCCGTAATAAACCTTATAGCCGTATTTACGCATCAGGTTGACCGCGCTGATGTCGCGTTCCAGCACCGTGATCCGCAACTTGTTGGCCATCAGCAGGCGACCAATCACCTGTCCGAAGCGCCCAAAGCCCACCACAATCACCTGCGGCTTATCGTCGTCCACCCACGGTGCTTCGTCTTCTTCTTCCGGCCCGTTAAAGCGGCGCGACAGCGTAAGATCCACAAGCTTCATCAGCAGCGGCGTGGTCATCATCGACAGCGTCACCACCACCAGCAGCAGCGACATCTGGTCGCCCTTAAAGACTTTAAATGACGAGGCCGCCGAGAAGAGCACAAAGGCAAACTCACCGCCCTGGCTCAGCACGCCGGCAAACTGCATCCGCTCCGAACTGCGCATACCGTGAAGGTGCGCCAGCAGGTACAGCACCAGCGTTTTCACCGCCACCAGCAGTACCACACTGCCAATCACTACCAGCAGATGGGTGTAGAGCACGCCGAGGTTGAGCGACATCCCCACCGAGATAAAAAACAGCCCCAGCAACAGCCCTTTAAACGGCTCGATAGCAATTTCCAGCTCGTGGCGATATTCACTTTCGGCCAGCAGTACGCCCGCAATGAAAGTGCCCAGCGCCATCGAGAGACCCAGCGCGTCCATAAACAGCGCCGACCCCAGCACCAGTAGCAGCGTCGCGGCAGTAAACACTTCGCGCACGCCTGAGCTGGCAATAAAACGAAATACCGGGCGCAGAAGGTAACGCCCGCCAATCAGCATTCCGCCAAAGGCCAATACTTTCAGGCCAACGGTTTGCCAATCAAAATGTTCATCGCCCGCACCGGCCAGCAGCGGAACCAGCGCTAACGCGGGAATGACCGCCAGATCCTGGAATAACAGTACCGAGAAGCCTAGCTGCCCGGATTCGCTGCGGTTCATCCCCTTCTCACGCATCAGCTGTAGCGCCATCGCCGTCGATGACATCGCAAGGCCAATCCCGCCAATCACCGCCGCCTGCCAGGAGAAGTGAGTCAACATCAACAGCCCGCCGAGAATCGCCGCGCTGAAAATCACCTGCGCCGCGCCAATGCCGAAGATAGGGCGTCGTAGCTGCCACAGCTTGGCCGGATTCAGCTCCAGGCCGATGATAAACATCAGGAACACCACGCCCAGCTCGGAGAAGTGGAGAATTTCATCCACGTCGCTGATAAACCCAAGTCCCCACGGACCGATGGCGATACCCGCTAACAGATAGCCTAATACCGCACCGATACCCAGCCGCGCTGCCAGTGGCACCGCGGCCACCGCCGCGAAGAGAAACAGCACTCCGGCCAGTAATAAATCAGAACCTTCCATCATCGCCCCCCTGCCGTTATAGGCGCTGCCAGCCAGTCGGCATAGGCTTTCGCGTGGCTTGCTAGTTCATCGGGCGGCTGACGCCGCGCCCAGTAGATGATGATTGGGCTCAGCCAGTGCATATGGCACATGGCAGCCGTCAGTTCGAACGGGCGCAGAATATCGCTCATCGGGTAGCGATTGAGCCCGTCGTGGCGATAGGCGCTTTCCGGTTCCCCGGTCGTAATCACGCTACGCCAGTACTTACCCGCCAACTGGTTTCCGCCAATGCCGCTGGCAAAACCGCGACTTAACACGCGATCCAGCCACTCCTTGAGCAAAGCCGGGCAGCTATAGGTATAAAGAGGATGTTGGAACACGATGACATCGTGCTCGCGCAGCAGCGCCTGCTCGCGAGGAATATCAATAAAGAAATCAGGATAGTGCGCGTAGAGATCGTGCACGGTTACGTTGCTTAACTGCGAAGCCGGTTTAAGCAAAACCCGGTTAGCCACCGAGTCCTGTGATTCCGGATGGGCATAGACAAGCAGGACTTTCGCCGTCTGTGACATCATTCCCCTCCCGGGCGTCAATCACATCCTCTTTCTGGTAGCGGGACGCAACCTGAATGATTTTGTGTATAGTCATCGTTTTGGGCTACCATTGCGGCCCGGTCTAGCGATTCGCTTACCACACTACATTACCACAATGACAATTTAACATATTCAGAACATACGGCGCCTTATGATTGTTTTCTCCTCGTTACAAATTCGTCGCGGCGTGCGTGTCCTGCTGGATAACGCATCGGCCACCATCAACCCAGGGCAGAAAGTCGGCCTGGTGGGCAAAAACGGCTGCGGCAAATCCACGCTGCTCGCGCTGCTGAAAAACGAGATAAGCGCCGATGGCGGCAACTTTACCTATCCGAGCAGCTGGCAACTGGCATGGGTAAACCAGGAAACCCCTGCGCTGCCTCAGCCTGCTCTGGACTATGTCATTGACGGTGACCGTGAATACCGCCAGCTTGAAGCCCAACTGAACGATGCCAACGAACGCGATGATGGCCATGCCATCGCCACCGTTCATGGCAAGCTGGACGCGATTGACGCGTGGACTATCCGCTCTCGCGCCTCCAGCCTGCTGCACGGTCTGGGCTTCAGCAATGAACAGCTCGACCGCCCGGTCAGCGACTTTTCGGGCGGCTGGCGTATGCGCCTTAACCTCGCGCAGGCGCTGATTTGCCGCTCCGACCTGCTGCTGCTCGATGAACCGACCAACCACCTCGATCTTGATGCGGTGATTTGGCTGGAGAGATGGCTGAAGAGCTACCAGGGCACGCTGATTCTGATTTCCCACGACCGCGACTTCCTCGACCCGGTGGTCGACAAAATTATTCATATCGAACAGGAAACTATGTTCGAGTACACCGGCAACTACAGCTCGTTTGAGGTGCAGCGCGCCACCCGCCTGGCTCAACAGCAGGCGATGTACGAAAGCCAGCAGGAGCGCGTGGCGCATCTGCAAAGCTATATCGACCGTTTCCGTGCAAAGGCTACCAAGGCCAAGCAGGCACAGAGCCGTATCAAGATGCTTGAGCGTATGGAGCTAATTGCCCCGGCCCACGTCGATAACCCGTTCCACTTCAGCTTCCGCGCGCCGGAAAGCCTGCCGAACCCATTGCTGAAAATGGAAAAGGTCAGCGCGGGTTACGGCGATCGCACGATCCTCGAGTCGATCAAACTGAACCTGGTGCCGGGCTCGCGTATCGGCCTGCTGGGTCGCAACGGTGCGGGTAAATCGACGCTGATTAAACTGCTGGCGGGCGAACTTGAGCCGCTGCACGGTGAAATCGGCCTCGCCAAAGGCATTAAGCTGGGCTACTTCGCTCAGCATCAACTGGAATTCCTGCGCGCGGACGAATCGCCGTTGCAGCATCTGGCGCGCATGGCGCCGCAGGAGTTAGAGCAAAAGCTGCGTGACTACCTGGGCGGCTTCGGCTTCCAGGGCGATAAAGTCACCGAGCAAACCGCTCGCTTCTCTGGCGGCGAGAAGGCCCGCCTGGTGCTGGCGCTAATCGTCTGGCAGCGTCCGAACCTGCTGCTGCTCGATGAACCGACTAACCACCTTGACCTCGACATGCGTCAGGCGCTGACCGAAGCCTTAATCGATTTCGAAGGCGCGCTGGTTGTGGTCTCGCACGACCGTCACCTGATTCGCTCCACCACCGACGATCTCTATCTGGTGCACGACAAAAAAGTCGAGCCGTTCGATGGCGATCTGGAAGATTATCAGCAGTGGCTAAGCGACGTGCAGAAGCTGGAAAACCAGGCCGACGACACGCCGAAAGAGAACAACGCCAATAGCGCGCAGTCGCGTAAAGACCAGAAGCGCCGCGAAGCGGAACTGCGCACCCTGACGCAGCCGCTGCGTAAAGAGATTACCCGTCTGGAAAAAGAGATGGAGAAGCTCAATGCACAGCTGGCGCAGGCGGAAGAGAAGCTCGGCGACAGCAGCCTGTATGAACCAGGCCGTAAAGCCGAAATGACCGAATGCTTACAGCTTCAGGCCAGCGCTAAATCCGGGCTGGAAGAGTGCGAAATGGCGTGGCTCGAGGCGCAGGAGCAGCTTGAGCAGATGATGCAAAACGACTAAGCCACGGGAGCGGGCGATGAACCTGTCAATCACCGACGATATTACCTTCCGCAAGCTGACCATCTTCATGACCTTTATGGAGAAGGGCAACATCGCCCGCACCGCTGAGGCGCTGAATATCAGCGGCGTCAGCGTACACCGGGCGCTGCACACGCTGGAAGAGAACGTTCGTTGTCCGCTGTTCGTCCACAAAGGGCGTAATCTTATCGCCCAACCCGCTGCATGGACGCTGCTGGAGTACTGCCAGGAAGTCACCCAACTGATGGAGCGCGGTCTGGAAGAAACGCGCAAAACGGCAGGCGTAGGCCAGGGTCGGTTACGCGTTGGAACTCTTTACTCGCTGACGCTGGAGACGGTGCCGCACCTGATTATGGGCATGAAACTGCGTCGCCCGGACCTGGAACTGGATCTCACCATGGGTTCCAACGAAGCGCTGCTGAAGATGCTGGAAGACGGCGTGCTGGACGCGATCCTCATCTCCATTTCTGAAAGTGAAATCGACCGCAACAGCCTCGAAGTACTCCCCCTGTTCCACGACGATATCTACCTCGCCGCACCGATGACCGCTACGCTTGACGCCACCCTTAAGGCGGATCTGCGCCACTATCGCAATGAGAAATTTGTGTCGCTGGCGGAAGGGTTTGCGACCTACGCGGGTTTCCAGGAAGCGTTTCATATTGCGGGGTTCGAGCCTGAAATCGTCACCCGCGTAAACGACATTTTCTCGATGCTCAGTCTGGTACAGGCTGGGGTTGGCTTCTGTTTGATGCCCGGACGAATGAAGAAGATGTATGAGAATACCGTGAAGCTGCAAAAGCTCGCTGAGCCCTATCAGATGCAGCAGCTTATCGCGATTGTGTTTGCCCGTAACCGCGAGCGCGACCCAAGCCTGCTGGCACTGGCCGCCGAAGGGCGCATGTATGCCAGAACGCTGAACCAGAATGCCTGATTGCCGGATGGCGACGCTACGCGTCTTATCCGGCCTACATCAGGTGCGAGTTGTAGGCCCGATAAGCGCAGCGCCATCGGGCAATCACATCACGCACGAAGGCGTCTCGCCAGGTGCACGGCAACCTCCACGCCGCTGCGCTCAAGAGAGATAGATTCCCCTTCCCACGCCGCCTGACGCGTTAAGCAGGTCAGTATGCCACCGGGCGGCATTTCAATCGCCAGCCGTGCTTCACGTTCGTTGGCGGAGATAACCGCCTCCTGCCAGCGCACCGTGCGTGCCATATTCATCGCCAGATCGTCAGCAATACGTTCCGGCTGCCACAGCACGCGACCGGTGCTGCCGCTCAGGTAGGCGAAGCGCGGGCGGGAAAGCGTCACATGGCTGAACGCCTCAACCAGCTTGTGCGCGGGCTCGGCCAACAGTTCACAATGCGACGGCACGCTCACCGCCAGGCGAGGCGCCTTACTGGCCCCTTTGGCCATCGCGCGTTTCGCCACGTCGGCCATCGCTTCATCAGGACCGGCAATCACAATCTGCGTCTCAGCGTTCAGGTTAGCGATATAGGTGCCGCTGCCTTCTACCAGGCTTTCCACCTGACTCAGCGTCAGCCCCATAATCGCCGTCAGGCCGTAGCCATGCGGATAGGCCTGCTCCATTAAGTCACCTCGCAGCGCCACCAGCGTCAGCGCGTCGGCGAAGTCGAGCGCACCGGCAACTACCGCCGCCGGGTACGCGCCAATGGAGAGTCCACTGACGATATCAGGCGCTACACCACGACGCTCTAGCTCGCGCGCCCATGCAACGCCAGCAATCAGCAGAGACAGTTGAACGGCTCGGGTATGTTTGAGCGCCTCAGGGGTATCCAGCGTATCAACCTCAGCGCCAAGCGCCTCACGCGCCTGGGCCAGTTCCGTCCCCGGAAGGTTTTGCAGCATTCCTGCGTGCTGCGTTCCCTGCCCCGGGAAGGTAAACAGAATTTTCATCACTCCTCCCTGCCCCACGGGTCGCGAACCAACTGCGGCCCCTGCGAGGTTTTTAATAGTGCTTTTCCATCGCGCAGCCATTCATTGAGGGCAAAGCCGCCGCGCGGCGTGTCCACTTGGGTATCCGCCCGGCAAAGTCCGGCCGTTAGCTGCTGCTGCCACGTTTCCAGCGCTTCACGGGAGAGCGGCTGCGGCGCGCGGATCAACAGATCCAGATCGCTTGCCGCATGGATAACCGGGATCCCGGTCGCCAGCGCATAGCCGGTACTGCCGGTAATGCCCCACGTCCACGGCCATGCCTGCTGCGCCAATAACAAAGCCACCTGGACCGGTGGCTGAGAGATAAAGGGCGAGCGCAGCAGCGACAGCGGGTCCACCAGCGATTCCGGCGAGCAGACGCGAACGACCGCCTCTGCTTTCACCCAACCGGCGGCGCGCTGGTCGCGCTTCATCCCGCGGACGCCCACGGGAATACGCCCCTGCGCATCAACATCACGCCGCACCACTACCGGCAGGCCGCTATGCCAGACGGTATCCACCCAGGATTCCGTGACATCTTCAAGCGCGTCGCGCGCATTCAGCCAGATAAGGTCGTGTGGACGTAATGTTGTGCTCATGATTTAGATTCCTGAAGTCAGCGAGATAAACAGCGGCAGCGACAGGATACACAGTACGGAGCTCAACAGCAGCACGGCTTCTGCATCCGGCGACTGCACGCCAAAGCGGTTACCGAATACCACGCCGAAGAAGCCTGCAGACAGCGCAATCATCAGGATAGCGGTAATCGCCACGGAACCATGCAGGCCAAAAATAAGCACGATGCCCCAGGCAATGGCAGGTTGAATCAGCAGCTTAGCGATGGTGGAGGTAATCACCACGGTGTTGATCTGCAGTTTACGCGCAGAGAGGATAACACCGGTCAGGAACAGCGCAGCGGCGGTCGCAGACAGGCCCAGCGGTTTAATGGCCGCCAGCACCAGCTCCGGCATTTTGATGCCAATCGCGGAGAGGATAACCCCCAGCAGCGGGCCCATCACGATAGGTTTTTTAATTGAACGCCACATCAGTACTGGCAGCATAGACAGCGTAGAGCCGGAGTTACCGCCTTCGGCACGCGCTTTTTCACGTTCCAGAATCAGCAGGCAGAACGGCGTCATCAGCACAGAACCACAGGCGATGGAAACGGCAACGGAAAGCGAAGTCGACGAGGTTTCACCCAGCACGCTCCCCAGAATCGGCAGGCCCAGCGCAGCGTAGTTTGGCAGCGCCACGGTCAGGGTCAGCACGGCGGCATCCTGCGGTGATTTGTTGAACAACTTGGTCGCCATAAAGTAGATAGCGGCGTAGGTGATCCACATCGCCAGCGTCAGTACCAGAATCAACGGCGACTGAGCAACAATACCGGCCCATGGGGTTTGTACCGTCGCGCTAAACAGCGCAGCGGGTAAAGCAAAGTCCATGACGAAGATGTTAAGCAGGGAGACGTTTTTATTGTCGACCATTTTGGCCTTACCGGCCCAGAATCCCAGCAGCATGATGACGAAAATCGGAGCAAGAGCATGAACAATTACGTAAGTCATATTTCACCTGTAATGAAAAAAAGTTAGCACTGGCGCGATGATTATTATTTTTCAGATGCAAGTGCCCGCATGGGCGCTGGGAAGCGCCCATGGAGCCGTACATCCGGCAGGTCTCTTTTTTCTTACCAGCTTGCCCGCATGCGTTCGCGTACGAGGGCAGAGCTGCGGCGATTGTCAGCTCCCAGACGGCTTTTCAGCGTCGGGTCCTGACGAGCGTCTTTGATGGCCTGTTGCAAGGTGTTCACCACCAGCGTCAGATCGTTTGCAGATGGCGCATCTGGATTGCTGATATCCAGCAGATTTTCCAGCAGCCCCAGCGTGGCGTAGTTGCTGATGTCATACGCCATTGGCGGAATAGTTGCCGCCAGTTTTTCCAACGCGTCAACGGTACGCAGGGTGATACGCGCCGCCGACTCTTTACCCATAGCGTGAATCAGCACGCCTTTATCGTTGAAAGCGATCAGGCGATTCGCCTGGTAGCCGTGCGCCAGAAACGCACCGGACATCGCTTTACCGACAATCAGGCCAATCACCGGGTGGCCCGCCAGACGCGCGTTGGCATACGCCGCTGCGGCACCGGCCAGCGCCTGGTGAATACCGAAACCTTCTTCACGGCGACCGTAGGCCTGGCTTGGTACATCAATCACCGCCACAATCGGACGTTTCACCGCTTTATCAGCATCTGCGGCGATGGTTTCACTGACCACTTTTGCCAGCGTCCAGCCTTCCAGCAGACCGACTTCCCCTTTCGCTGCGCGCGGGAAGTGGTTATTGGCATCCGGCACCACGGCAACAAAACGTACCGTTTCACCGTTAAGTTCACCGTCAGCGGCCTGCACAGACGGGCACAGCCCTTCGATTCGTTTGGCGTTCGGAACCAGCGTTTCCAGCCATAATTCGCCACGGCTAATTGCGTTACTCATCATTTCACCTCCCGGGCGAAGAGCGCATGAATCTGTTCGGTATCCGCCTGTTTGCGGGTATCGAAATTCGTCAGACGGTCGAGATACCAGGCATAGTTATCGGTGCGATGTTTCGCCGGAACGCCTTTCGCCAGCGCATCGTTCATGGCGGCTTTGACCGCGTTAACGCCGTCGCCGACCAGCGCTTCAACCAGACCGCTTTCGTAGCGAACTTCACCGCCGGTCATGCTCCAGATAAACGGACGGTCGCGGGAATCGTATTCTTCAATCCCGGCTTCCTGTTCGATGACCTGCGGGCCGTTCAGACCAAGACGCGCTTCGCGGGTCACAATCAGATAGCTACACAGCGCCGCCGCGATAGACATCCCACCGAAACAGCCCACGGTACCGGCCACAATGCCGACCACCGGGGTATAACGACGCAGGTCAACAATCGCCGCGTGGATATCGGCAATCGCCGCCAGGCCCAGGTTCGCTTCTTGTAAACGTACGCCGCCGGTTTCCAGGCTCAGAACGGCCTGAGTTGGGATGCCGTTACGGTTATCTTCCGCCGCCAGCTCCAGCGCCGCCGCCATTTTGGCGCCGGACACTTCGCCCATGCTGCCGCCCTGGAATGCGCCTTCAATCGCCACTACAACGGCCGGTTTGCCATTGATGGTGCCTTTTGCCACAACCATGCCATCATCGGCCTGAGGGACAATGCCCTGCGCGCCCAGCCACGGCGACATCACGCCTTCAAACGGGTCGAGCAGTTCACGGTAGCTGCCTTCATCCAGCAGCGCATGCGCACGCTGGCGTGCTTTTAATTCGATAAAACTGCGATCATCACGCATAGCTCACCTCTTCAAAAACCTGTTCGATACGGATGCGCGCCACGCCCGGCGTCGCGCCGAAGTCGTGGATGGTCAGTTTGCCGGCTGGCAGGCTGCTGACCGTTTGCAGACGATTAATCAGCGCTTCCCAGCGGCTGCGGCTGTTATCGACAGAAGTGGTGATATCAATGGTTAACGTCTGGCCCTGGTCGGCGGTGAATAACACCTCCATATCCCCGGAGCCCACAACGCCTGCCAGCGCTTTGCCGCTTAAGGTGCGGCTGGCCGGTACGGTTAACGTAATGTGTTCCATAACATCCTCTTAATGCTTGAAATAAGGCGATTCGATGCGATCGAGAAACAGGGTGGCGGCGAGCAAATCAGCGGCACCGCCCGGCGAGGCGTTCAGCGATAGCATGTGGCTATCAAGCGCGGCTAATGCCGCCTGACCTGCCGGATGGGCGCTGCCGCCCGCATTCAGCACTGCGCGAGCGCCGTCCTGCATGGCGTCCAACCCTTCCAACCCGGCGCGGGACAGCACGCAGGTATCGGTCAGTGAGGTCATGATTGCCATCAGCGCGTCGAGCCTTGCATGGGCTTCGCTGCTGCCGTTAAGTCGGCTTAGCCGTAGCTGCGGCAGCGCACGCTGCATCACATGCGGAAACGCCTGCTGCGCCTCTTCACGCGCGCCCGGCACCTGATAACGGTGGGTGGCGCGCAGCCCTTTGCTAAACACTTTTGGGGCCGCGGCATCTGGCAGCTTCGCCAGTTCGGCGGCGGTCGCGGCAACCTGTTTCGCGCTGCCCGCTCCGCCATGCATTGCCACGGCGCTCACCAGCAGTCCCAGTGCCCAAATCGCACCTCGGTGGGTATTGACCCCGCCGGTGGCCGCCATCATCTGTTGCTCGCCTTCGCGGCCGAGTCGCCCTATGGTTTGTCTAAGCGCAATATCCGCCGGACGTTGCCAGCTTTGTTGCGCCAGCGCCTGAAACGTGGGGGTCAGGCTGTGCGCGGAGCGCTCCATTAGCGCAAGCGATAAATCGTGGTGCGCACCGTTCCCCCGACTGTCCACCAGACCGGGTTTCGGGCTTAATCGTGCTTCGTCAATCAGACACTGCGTGGCGGTTCGCGCCAGCCATTCGGCACCGCCTTCAACCTGAATCTGGGGCAGAAGTTTCATTACCAGCTCCGGAATTTCGCAGGTGGGTTGTAAAGACCGCCGGACCATTCCACCAGGTCAGCGACGCTACCGGCCGCCAGCAGCGAACGGGTGGCATCGGTACGACGAATGCCCATATCTTCCGGATAGACAACCTTGCCGCTCTGACGCAGCTCGGCTACGCGTTTCGCGTCAACGCCCAGACCGATATCGGTGATACCCGCGACCGCAGCCACCATCGCACGGCGTTCTTCAAGATCTTTGGCGCGGTAGAGGTAAGCAATACCTTCTTCGGTCAGCACGTGGGTCACGTCGTCGCCGTAGATCATCACCGGTGCCAGCGGCATGCCGGAGGCTTTCGCCACATCAACCGCGTCCAGTTTTTCAACGAAGGTTGGCTTCACGCCCGCCTGGAAGGTTTCGACCATCTGCACCACCAGTTTTTTACCGCGCTGCATTGGGTCCGGTTCGGTGATCATGTTCAGCCAGGCAGGCGTTGCATGACGACGACCGTGTGGGTCATGACCCATGTTTGGCGCGCCACCGAAGCCAGAAAGACGACCGCGGGTCACGGTAGAGGAGTTGGCGTAGCCATCAACCTGTAAGGTAGAACCGATGAACATATCCACCGCGTACTGACCTGCCAGCTGGCAGAAGGCGCGGTTAGAACGCATCGAGCCGTCGGAACCGGTAAAGAAGATGTCAGGACGGGCGCGGATGTACTCTTCCATCCCCAGCTCGCCGCCGAAGCAGTGCACGCTTTCAACCCAGCCGCTCTCAATCGCCGGAATCAGCGTTGGATGCGGGTTCAGCGTCCAGTGTTTACAGATTTTGCCTTTCAGGCCGAGCTGTTCGCCGTAAGTTGGCAGCAGCAGTTCGATAGCCGCGGTGTTAAAGCCGATACCGTGGTTCAGTGACTGGACCTGGTGTTCCGCGTAGATGCCTTTAATCGCCATCATCGCCATCAGGATGTGTTCCTGTTTGATGAGACGCGGGTCACGGGTGAACAGCGGTTCGATAAAGAACGGTTTGTCGGCCACAACCACGAAATCAACCCAGGAACCAGGGATATCCACGCGCGGCAGGTCGCATTCATCGTCCACCAGCTCGTTCACCTGTGCGATGACGATACCGTCGTGGAACGCGGCGGCTTCAACCAGCGCTGGGGTATCTTCGGTGCTCGCCCCGGTGTAGAGGTTACCTTTGCGGTCGGCTTTGAAGCCGGCAATCAGCGCCACGTTCGGCGACAGGTCAACGTACAGACGGGAATAGAGTTCGATGTAGGTGTGGATGGCGCCGATTTCCAACTGACCATCTTCCAGCAGCTGCGAAATACGCAGGCTCTGAGTACCGGAGAAGGAGAAGTCCAGCTTGCGGGCGATCCCTTTTTCGAAGATGTCCAGATGCTCGCTGCGGCCGACGCTCGGCATGATCATGTGCAGGTCGTGCACAATCTGCGGGTTAACCTCGGCCAGCATGCGGGATAAGAAATCTGCCTGCTTTTGGTTATTCCCTTCTAATACCACGCGGTCACCCGGCGCGATCAGTTTTTCCAGCATTGCGGTCAGGTCTGCGGTTGGCAGAACCTTGCCCTGCACCGGGACGGAAGCCAGACGCCGCTGTTTTTCGGTGCGGCGTGTGTTCCAGACGCGTGCTGGTGTTTGCCCAGATAACATTATTAACCTCCTGATTCAGCTAATCATTTTGATTGCTTAACACTGAAAAGAGTGTGCACCCTGGTGAGAAAGTCATCAATTAAGCGTAGGAGAGAATCATTAGCCTGAGAGTAATAATTGAAGTAACAAATTGTGATTAGGATCAGATCCTGATGGGAGAAAAACGACTACCGATGCCTCATTTTCATAAACACGATGGCAAAGTGACGGTATAGTAGGCGCAGATTCCAGGTAAACATCGCCGAGTTATGACTGAAACAACCCACCACGATCTCAGTATCGACACCTCAAGCAGCGCGGACTTCGTGCCCATGCGCGGCATAAGCAATCGTCATCTTCAGACGATGCTGCCACGCCTGCTTCGTCGCAAGCTGCAATTCACCCCACACTGGCAACGCCTTGAGCTGCCGGACGGCGACTTCGTCGATTTAGCATGGAGTGAAGACCCGGCCGGTGCGCTGCATAAGCCTCGTCTGGTGGTGTTTCATGGTCTGGAGGGCAGCTTACACAGCCCGTACGCGCATGGCCTGATTAACGCGGCGAAAGCGCAAGGCTGGCTGGGCGTGGTCATGCATTTTCGCGGCTGCAGCGGCGAGCCAAACCGCCTGAACCGTATTTATCACTCCGGTGAAACGGAAGACGGCACCTGGTTCCTGAACTGGCTACAGCGTGAATACGGTAAAGCGCCAACGGCGGCGGTCGGCTACTCGCTGGGCGGCAACATGCTGGCCTGCCTGCTGGCCAAAGAAGGTAACGACGTGCCGATCGATGCGGCGGTGATTGTCTCCGCGCCGTTTATGCTGGAAGCCTGCAGCTACCACATGGATAAAGGCTTCTCGCGGGTCTATCAGCGCTATCTGCTGAACCTGCTGAAAGGCAACGCCGCCCGCAAGCTCAAAGCCTATCCTGGCTCGCTGCCGGTGGATCTGCGTCAGTTGAAAAGCATGCGCCGCATCCGCGAGTTTGACGATTCGATCACCTCGAAGATCCACGGCTTTGCCGACGCGATTGATTACTACCGTCAATGTAGTGCGATGCCTATCTTAAGCAAAATCACCAAACCGACGCTGATCATTCACTCGAAAGACGATCCGTTTATGGACCACCACTCCATTCCAGCCCAGGAAGAGCTGCCGGACAACGTCGTCTATCAACTTACCGAGTACGGCGGGCACGTCGGGTTTATCGGCGGCACGCTGCGCCACCCAGAAATGTGGCTGGAAAAACGCATCCCCGCCTGGCTGATGCCGTGGCTAGGGACTAAAGCATGATCATTCCCTGGCAGGATATCGACCCGGAGACGCTGGATAATCTGATTGAAAGCTTTGTCTTGCGCGAAGGCACTGATTATGGTGAATATGAACGTTCACTTGCGCAAAAGGTCGCCGACGTCAAACACCAGCTACAAACGGGCGAAGCGGTGCTGGTGTGGTCTGAACTTCACGAGACCGTCAACATCATGCCCCGTAACCAATTTCGCGGTTAACTATACTCTAACGACAGGAAGCGTTTACCCCGCTTCCGTTGTCGTCTGTTCAGGGAGTTATTCGCATGTCTGCCAAACATCCGGTCATTGCCGTTACCGGCTCCAGCGGAGCAGGAACCACCACCACCAGCCTCGCGTTTCGTAAAATCTTTGCTCAGCTCAACCTGCGCGCGGCGGAAGTCGAAGGCGACAGCTTTCACCGCTACACCCGTCCGGAAATGGATATGGCTATCCGCAAGGCCCGTGACCTTGGCCGCCACATCAGCTATTTCGGCCCGGATGCCAACGACTTTGGCCTGCTGGAACAAACCTTTCGCGACTACGGTCTGAACGGACAGGGGAAATCGCGCAAATACCTGCATACCTATGATGAAGCGGTTCCCTGGAACCAGGTACCCGGCACGTTTACGCCGTGGCAGCCGTTACCGGAACCGACCGATGTGCTGTTCTATGAAGGACTGCACGGCGGCGTGGTGACACCGCAGCACGATGTCGCGCGGCATGTTGATCTGCTGGTTGGCGTGGTGCCGATTGTTAACCTGGAGTGGATCCAGAAGATGATCCGTGACACCAGTGAGCGCGGTCACTCCCGCGAGGCGGTGATGGATTCCGTAGTGCGCTCAATGGAAGACTATATCAACTTCATCACCCCACAGTTCTCCCGCACCCATATCAACTTCCAGCGTGTACCAACGGTCGATACCTCTAACCCGTTTGCAGCCAAAAGCATTCCGTCGCTGGACGAGAGTTTTGTGGTGATTCACTTCCGTAATCTCGAGCACATCGACTACCCGTGGTTACTGGCCATGTTGCAGGGTTCATTTATCTCGCATATGAATACGCTGGTCGTTCCCGGCGGGAAGATGGTGCTGGCGATGGAATTAATCATGACGCCGCTGGTGCAGCGGCTGATGGAAGGTCGGAACTAGCATCAAGACCAGGTAGCCCGGACGAGGTGCGCAAGCACCGACGCCGGGAATGTCCCCGGCGTCACTGCGTTCGGCCGGGCTACGTCTAGCATGCAATCAGCCTTCAATCACTTCGTAAGAGTGAGTGATATTGACCGCTTTTTCGAGCATCAGCGCAACTGAGCAGTATTTCTCAGCAGACAGATCGACCGCACGCGATACCGCCGCATCCTTCAGCGCTTTACCGGTGACGATAAAGTGCAGGTTGATGTGCGTAAACAGACGCGGGGCTTCCTCACGGCGCTCAGAAGTGAGCTTCACTTCGCAGTCGGTCACGTCATTGCGACCTTTTTGCAGGATAGAGACGACGTCAATCGCACTGCAACCACCGGCGGCCATCAGCACGACTTCCATCGGGCTCGGCGCTTTATCGCCGGAGTTACCGTCCATCAAAATTTGGTGGCCAGAAGCAGACTCACCGAGGAAGGTTAACCCTTCAACCCATTTCACACGTGCTTGCATAATATTTAACTCCCAGGTTGCAATTTTCTTCTCAGATTACGCGCACATAACAATTCTCGCAATGGAAGGCGATCGCCGTCATGCTGAAGCGAGACACCAGGAGACACACGGCTAAAGCTATGCTAAAACAGTCGGGATGCTACGGTAATACATAAACGTACTGCATGTATGCAGAGGACATCACATTACAGGCTGCGACCCTATTCGACAGCCGACTTCCCAGGTAACGGGAAGGATACTATTGCAACCAGTGGCTGCAATGTTTTTGCCGCTGGGAAGAGCTTATAACAGAGGATAACCGCGCATGGTGCTTGGCAAACCGCAAACAGACCCTACTCTCGAATGGTTCTTGTCTCATTGCCATATTCATAAGTACCCATCGAAGAGCACGCTGATTCACCAGGGTGAAAAAGCAGAGACGCTGTATTACATCGTAAAAGGCTCAGTGGCTGTACTCATCAAGGATGAAGAAGGCAAAGAGATGATCCTCTCTTACCTTAACCAGGGCGACTTTATCGGTGAGCTGGGCCTGTTCGAAGAAGGCCAGGAACGCAGCGCATGGGTACGAGCAAAAACCGCTTGTGAAGTTGCTGAAATCTCTTATAAAAAATTCCGTCAGCTGATCCAGGTTAACCCGGACATTCTGATGCGTCTCTCTTCTCAGATGGCGCGTCGTCTGCAGGTCACCTCTGAAAAAGTTGGTAACCTGGCGTTCCTGGACGTAACCGGTCGTATCGCTCAGACCCTGCTGAACCTGGCTAAACAGCCGGACGCTATGACCCACCCGGACGGTATGCAGATCAAAATCACCCGTCAGGAAATTGGTCAGATCGTTGGCTGCTCCCGTGAAACCGTGGGCCGTATTCTGAAAATGCTGGAAGATCAGAACCTGATCTCCGCGCACGGCAAAACCATTGTCGTCTACGGAACCCGCTAATCCAGCCCAAAATGGCGTATTGTAAAAGCAATACGCCATTTTTGTTTTTCCCCCTATGTGGCGCAGGCTGATTTACCACCCCGAAGTCAACTATGCACTGCGGCAAACGCTGGTGTTATGTCTGCCGGTTGCCATCGGGCTTCTGTTCGGCCATCTCCAGCAGGGTCTGCTGTTTTCATTGGTGCCTGCCTGCTGCAATATCGCCGGCCTCGATACCCCACATAAGCGCTTCTTTAAACGCCTGATTATCGGTGGCTGTCTGTTTGCCGGATGTAGCCTTGCCGTGCAGCTGCTGTTGGCGCGCGATATCCCCTTACCGTTGATTCTCACCGGGCTTGCGCTGCTGCTGGGTGTCACGGCGGAAATCAGCGCGTTGCACGGGCGGTTACTGCCCGCCTCACTGATTGCTTCTATCTTCACCTTAAGCCTGGCGGGTAATATGCCCATCTGGGAGCCGCTACTGCTCTACGCGTTCGGCACGCTGTGGTATGGGCTGTTTAACTGGTGGTGGTTCTGGATATGGCGCGAGCAGCCGCTGCGGGAATCGCTGAGCCTGCTCTACCGACAGCTCGCCGAGTACTGCGAAGCCAAATATAGCCTGTTGACCCAGCACACTGACCCGAGTACCGCGCTGCCGCCGCTGCTCACTCGTCAACAGAAGGTGGTGGATCTCATCTCTCAGTGCTACCAGCAGCTGCACATGCTCGCCGCGAATCAGCACAACGACTATAAGCGCCTGCTGCGCGCCTTCCAGGTGGGGCTCGACTTGCAGGAGCATATCTCCGTCAGCTTGCACCAACCGGAAGAGGTACAAAAGCTGGTTGAACGCAGCCACGCCGAAGCGGTGATCCGCTGGAATGCCCAGACCGTGGCATCACGCCTGAGGGTACTGGCTGACGATATTCTCTATCACCGCTACCCTACCCGCTTCAATATGGACAAGCAGATTGGCGCGCTGGAAAAAATTGCCGACCAGCATCCAGATAACCCGGTTGGCCAGTTCTGCGCCTGGCACTTCAGCCGCATTGCCCGCGTGCTGCGCTCCCAGCGCCCGCTCTACCCGCGCAACCTGATGGCCGATAAAGAGCGCCGCCTGCCGCTATTCGCAGCGCTCAAAAACTACCTGTCGCTGAAATCTCCGGCGCTACGTAATGCCGCCCGACTCAGCGTGATGCTCAGTATCGCCAGCCTGATGGGTGCCGCGCTGCATTTGCCAAAGCCTTACTGGATCCTGATGACGGTGCTGCTGGTCACACAAAACGGCTACGGTGCAACTCGCGTACGTATTTTCCATCGTGCGGCGGGTACGCTGGCAGGGTTAGTGATTGCCGCCGTCGTTCTGCACTTCCACATCTCAGAAGGACTGGCGTTAGCGGGTATGCTTATCGTCACGCTGGGGAGCTACCTGATAATCCGTCGCCACTACGGTTGGGCCACCGTCGGCTTTACGATTACCGCGGTTTATACCCTGCAAATTCTGACGCTGAACGGCGAGCAGTTTATCGTCGCGCGCTTTATCGACACCATCATCGGCTGTCTGATTGCCTTTGGCGGGATGATCTGGCTGTGGCCGCAGTGGCAAAGCGGTCAGCTTCGACAAAACGCTCAGGCGGCGCTGGAAGCCGACCAGGAAGCCATTCGTCTTATCCTGAGCCCCGACCCGCAGGCGCCTAAGCTTGCCTATCAGCGTATGCGCGTAAACCAGGCGCACAACACGCTCTACAACACGCTCAACCAGGCCATGCAGGAACCGGGCTTTAACTCGCGCTATCTGGAAGATATGAAGCTGTGGGTCACCCACAGTCAGTTTATCGTCGAGCATATCAACGCCATGACCACGCTGGCACGCGAGCACAACATGCTGACGCCGGATCTCGCGCAGCAATATCTGGAATCCTGTGAGATTGCCCTTCAGCGCTGTCAACAGCGTCTGGAGTACGATGAGGCGGGAAGCAGCGGTGAAGTGAATATTATGGAATCGCCGGACGCGCTGTCCCATGGGCCGTTAAGCACCATGGAACAGCATCTTCAGCGTATTCTGGGGCATCTGAGCACCATGCACACCATCTCGTCGGTGGCCTGGCGACAGCGCCCGCGTCATGGAGGCTGGTTAAAACGACGGGCTAGCTAACGATTTTAGCGACCGCCTGAGCGAAACGCTGCATCCCTTCGTCGATATCCACCTCTTCCACCACCAGCGATGGTGCAAAGCGCATCACGTCCGGCCCGGCGTTCAGTACCATGACACCGACGTCCGCCGCGGCGTAGAGGAAATCACGCGCCCGGCCTTTGTATTTCTCGTTCAACGCCGCGCCAATCAGCAGACCCATGCCGCGCACGTCGCTAAAGACATCGTACTTCGCGTTGATATGCTGAAGGTGCTGCACAAAGCGCTCGCGCTTGGCGTTCACGCCGTTAAGCACTTCCGGAGTGTTGATAATATCGAATGCCGCACCCGCAACGGCACAGGCCAGCGGGTTACCGCCGTAGGTGGAGCCGTGTGAGCCGACGTGGAACGCGCTGGCAATGTCGTTGGTGGTCAGCATCGCGCTCACCGGGAAACCGCCGCCCAGCGCTTTGGCGCTGGTGAGAATATCCGGCGTCACGCCATAGTACATATAGGCAAACAGCGACCCGGTACGCCCCATGCCGCTTTGCACTTCATCAAACACCAACAGCGCCTGATGCTTATCGCACAGCGCACGCAGGCCCTGTAAGAATTCAGGCGTAGCCGCCAGTACGCCGCCTTCCCCCTGAATCGGCTCAACTACGATAGCGCAGGTATGGTCATCAATGACCGCTTCCACCGCGTGCAGGTCGTTAAACGGCACGTGGACGATATCCGCTGGTTTCGGGCCAAAGCCGTCGGAATACTTCGGCTGCCCGCCAACGGAGACGGTAAACAGCGAACGGCCGTGGAAAGCATTATGGAAAGCGATGATTTTCGTTTTGTACGGGCTATGACGGGTGGATGCATAGTAACGTGCCAGCTTGAAAGCCGTTTCGTTGGCTTCCGTACCGGAGTTCATAAACACCACACGCTCGGCGAAGGTTGCGTCCACCAGTTTCTGACCAAGGCGCAGCGCCGGTTCGTTAGTGAAGACGTTACTGGTGTGCCACAGCGTCTCACCCTGAGTTTTCAGCGCTTCAACCAGCGCCGGATGACAGTGGCCCAGCGCAGTCACCGCGATACCGCCGGCGAAATCAACGTACTCTTTGCCTTGCTGATCCCATACGCGGCTCCCCTTGCCCTTCACCGGGATAAATTCCGCTGGTGCATAGATTGGCAAAATGACCTGGTCGAAGGTCGCGCGGGTAATAGCAGGTTGTTTGGTTTCCATGTCATGCCCTTCTGCAAACGATGAAGCAATGATTGTGAGAATTTATCCACAAAATATGCATAAAAAATCACGTCATGGCAACTACTATCGCGTGAGGAAGTTTGCCAGTAGCGCGTGGCCCTGCTCGCTGAGAATGCTTTCCGGGTGGAACTGTACGCCTTCCAAATCCCATTCGCGGTGGCGGATACCCATAATTTCACCCGTTTCACTGCGGGCCGTCACCTCAAAGCAGTCGGGCAACGTTGCGGGATCGATCAGCAGCGAATGGTAGCGCGTCACGGTGAGCGGGTTATTCAGGCCGCGGAATACGCCCTGTTGATGATGGGTAATCGGAGAGGTTTTGCCGTGCATCACTTTTTCGGCACGAACAATACGCGCGCCGAATGCCTGAGCAATGGCCTGATGGCCTAAGCAGACACCAAGCAGCGGCGTTTGACCGGCATAGCGACGGATAACATCAAGAGAAATACCGGCTTCATCCGGCGTGCAGGGACCTGGGGAAATGACGATTTTTTCTGGGGAGAGTGCGTCGATGTCATCAAGGGTGATGTCATCATTACGTTTGACCGTCACGCTGGCACCCAGCTCGCAGAAATACTGGTAGAGGTTCCAGGTAAAGGAATCGTAGTTATCAATCAGCAGGATCATGGCGGCTCCGGTCATTCAATTTGCCGCCATTCTACCAACTTTAGTGACGGGGCGGCAGCCTCATGCCAGATGCCACCCCGTACTGATTACGGCAGGACTTTCGCCGACAGGATCACAATCGGTTTGGAAGGAACATTCTGGTATGGCCCGACGTTGTGGGTCGGCACCTGAGCAATTTTGTCTGCCACGTCCATCCCCTTCACAACCTTACCAAACACCGCGTAGCCAAAGTCACGCTGGCCGTGATCCAGGAAAGCGTTGTCCGCTACGTTGATAAAGAACTGGCTGGTTGCGCTGTCTTTGTCAGCGGTACGCGCCATGGCGATAGTGCCACGGGTATTGCGCAGGCCGTTATCGGCTTCATTTTTGATAGGTGGATTCGGCTGCTTCTGCTGCATCTGTTCGTTAAAGCCGCCGCCCTGAACCATAAAGCCAGGGATCACACGGTGGAACGTGGTGTTGTTATAAAAGCCGCTATTAACGTAGTTCAGGAAGTTTTCAACGGAGACCGGCGCCTTCTGGCTATCCAGCTGCAACTCGATGTTGCCAGCAGAAGTGGTCAGCAGCACGTGCGGATCGTTTTTCGCCGCTAACGCCGCAGGCGCAACCGCAGAGAGTGCAAACACAGCCGCCATGGCCGCCAGAGTGGATTTGAGCATGAGAATTCCTTTAACGGTGCAGTAGAGAAAGCAAGTGGCTTGATTCTAAAGAGGGATAGCCCCTCAGGCCAGTGCTTTACTTAAGTTTACGTGACTGAAACGGTTAATAATGATCAGGGTAAGAATGTATAAATTTAATTATGTGATCATGATCACATTGAAAAATGTAATAAAGAAAGTTTTGCGTAATAAAACTATGAATGCATCACGTCAATGACTAAAATCTGCTCGCTCAGCGCAGAGTCAACGCGCTTTACACAACTATTCACAGGCCAGTCATGACTAACAGCAATCGTACCAAGCTCACATGGATCAGCTTCTTCTCCTACGCCCTTACCGGTGCGTTGGTAATCGTCACCGGGATGGTGATGGGAAATATCGCCGATTACTTTAATCTGCCCGTTTCCAGCATGAGTAACACTTTTACCTTCCTGAACGCAGGGATCCTGATCTCTATTTTCCTCAATGCCTGGCTGATGGAAATTGTGCCGCTGAAAACCCAGCTGCGCTTCGGCTTTATTTTGATGGTGCTGGCGGTGATCGGGCTGATGACCAGCCATAGCCTGGCGCTGTTCTCTGCGGCGATGTTCGTGCTTGGCCTGGTTAGCGGGATCACCATGTCCATTGGTACCTTCCTGATCACCCATATGTATGAAGGCCGTCAGCGCGGCGCGCGTCTGCTGTTCACCGACTCCTTCTTCAGCATGGCCGGGATGATCTTCCCAATGCTCGCGGCCTGGCTGCTGGCGCGTACTATTGAGTGGTACTGGGTTTATGCCTGCATCGGCCTCATCTATGTTGCTATCTTCGTGCTGACCCTGGGCTGTGAATTCCCGGTTCTGGGTAAAAAAGCGCAAACCAGCGACCAGCCGGTAGTGAAAGAGAAATGGGGCATCGGCGTGTTGTTCCTGTCCATCGCGGCATTGTGCTACATCCTGGGCCAGCTGGGCTTCATCTCCTGGGTACCGGAATACGCCAAAGGCCTGGGCATGAGCCTGAACGACGCAGGCCAGTTGGTCAGCGATTTCTGGATGTCTTATATGTTCGGTATGTGGGCCTTCAGCTTCATCCTGCGCTTCTTCGATCTGCAACGTATTCTGACCGTTCTGGCCGGTATTGCGACCGTGATGATGTACCTGTTCAACCACGGCGAGCCACAGCATCTGGCCTGGTTCATCCTGACTCTGGGCTTCTTCTCCAGCGCTATCTATACCTCCATCATTACGCTGGGTTCATTGCAGACCAAAATTGCCTCACCAAAACTGGTTAACTTTGTTCTGACCTGCGGCACCATCGGCACCATGCTGACCTTCGTGGTCACCGGGCCTATCGTTGCCCACAGCGGCCCTCTGGCGGCGCTGACCACTGCAAATGGTCTGTACGCTGTGGTGTTCGTGATGTGTCTTGTTCTGGGCTTTGTGAGCCGCCATCGCCAGCATGCGGCGAGCGCTTCCCACTAATAGTCAGTCCGGCAAGAAATTCCGTTCACTTTACGTTCTGTTGAACATGACGTGAAGTGAACGGACCCCTCTCAGCGTTCACCAACATTACGCATCCTCACGCTCCTCTCTCCCCGCCGATTTTTCACTCTTTTCGCTCAAAAAACGAACAGCGCATAAAGTTGAGTATTTTCCGCAACTTACAAAACTACTTAAAAATCATAACTCTACTCATTAAGGGGTAGGTAAAGGCTAAATTGATTTGTATCAATAATCCCAATAGCTGAATCGTTAAGGTAGGCAGTATTAGAATAGAAATCGAGGCAAAAATGAGCAAAGTCAGACTCGCAATTATCGGTAACGGCATGGTCGGCCACCGCTTTATCGAGGATCTTCTCGATAAGTCCGACGCAAGCCAGTTCGATATCACCGTCTTCTGTGAAGAACCCCGCATCGCCTACGACCGCGTCCACCTATCCTCCTACTTCTCCCATCACACGGCAGAAGAGCTGTCGCTGGTGCGCGAAGGCTTCTACGAGAAGCACGGCGTGAAGGTACTGGTCGGCGAACGCGCCATCACCATCAACCGTAAAGAGAAGGTGATCCACTCCAGCGCGGGCCGTACCGTGTTTTACGACAAACTGATTATGGCAACCGGCTCCTACCCATGGATCCCGCCAATCAAAGGGTCTGAAACTCAGGACTGCTTCGTTTACCGTACGATTGAAGATCTGAACGCCATTGAAGCCTGTGCCCGCCGTAGCAAACGCGGTGCGGTGGTCGGCGGCGGCCTGCTTGGCCTCGAAGCAGCCGGCGCACTGAAAAACCTTGGCGTGGAAACCCACGTGATTGAATTCGCCCCAATGCTGATGGCTGAACAGCTCGATCAGATGGGCGGCGAACAGCTCAAGCGTAAAATTGAAAGCATGGGTGTGAAAGTTCACACCAGCAAAAACACCAAAGAGATTGTTCAGGAAGGCGAAAACGCCCGCAAAACTATGCGTTTTGCCGACGGTAGCCAGCTGGAAATCGACTTCATCGTCTTCTCTACCGGCATTCGCCCACGCGACAAACTGGCCACCCAGTGCGGCCTCGAAGTCGGCCAGCGCGGCGGTATCCTGATTAACGACAGCTGCCAGACCTCTGACCCGGATATCTACGCTATCGGCGAATGCGCCAGCTGGAAAAACCGCGTCTATGGCCTGGTCGCACCGGGTTATAAAATGGCGCAGGTCGCCGTTGATCATATCCTGGGTACGCCAAACGCCTTCCAGGGCGCGGACATGAGCGCCAAGCTGAAGCTGCTGGGCGTAGACGTCGGTGGTATCGGCGATGCTCACGGCCATACGCCGGGCGCGCGCAGCTACGTCTACCTCGACGAAAGCAAAGAAGTCTACAAACGTCTGATCGTAAGCGAAGACAACAAAACCCTGCTCGGCGCGGTACTGGTCGGCGATACCAGCGACTACGGCAACCTGCTGCAGCTGGCGTTGAACGCTATCGAACTGCCGGAAAACCCGGATTCGCTGATTCTGCCAGCGCACGCCAGCAGCGGTAAACCGTCTATCGGCGTCGATAAGCTGCCTGACAGCGCGCAGATTTGCTCCTGCTTTGACGTCTCTAAAGGCGACCTGATTGCCGCTATCAACAAAGGCTGCCACACCGTTGCCGCGCTGAAAGCCGAAACCAAAGCCGGTACCGGCTGCGGCGGCTGTATTCCGCTGGTGACCCAGGTGCTGAACGCCGAGCTGGCGAAACAGGGTATCGAAGTCAACCACAGCCTGTGTGAACACTTCGCCTTTACTCGTCAGGAGCTGTATCACCTGATTCGCGTAGAAGGCATCAAAACCTTCGACGAGCTGCTGGCGAAATACGGTAAAGGTTACGGCTGTGAAGTCTGTAAGCCAACCGTCGGTTCCCTGCTGGCTTCCTGCTGGAATGAATACATCCTGAAGCCGCAGCACACGCCGCTGCAGGACACTAACGACAACTTCCTGGCGAACATTCAGAAAGACGGTACCTACTCGGTAATCCCACGTTCTGCGGGCGGTGAAATCACCCCGGAAGGCCTGGTTGCCGTCGGCCGTATCGCGCGTGAATTCAATCTGTATACCAAAATCACCGGCTCCCAGCGTATCGGCCTGTTCGGTGCGCAGAAAGATGACCTGCCGGAAATCTGGCGCCAGCTGATTGAAGCAGGCTTCGAAACCGGTCATGCCTATGCCAAAGCGCTGCGTATGGCGAAAACCTGCGTAGGCAGCACCTGGTGTCGTTACGGCGTGGGCGACAGCGTAGGCTTCGGCGTTGAGCTGGAAAACCGCTACAAGGGCATTCGTACGCCGCACAAGATGAAATTTGGTGTATCAGGCTGTACCCGTGAATGTGCGGAAGCTCAGGGCAAAGACGTGGGTATCATTGCCACCGAGAAAGGCTGGAACCTGTACGTCTGCGGTAACGGCGGAATGAAGCCGCGCCACGCAGACCTGCTGGCCGCTGACCTCGACCGCGATACGCTGGTGAAATACCTCGACCGCTTCATGATGTTCTACATCCGCACCGCCGATAAACTGACGCGTACCGCGCCGTGGCTGGATAACCTGGAAGGCGGTATCGACTACCTGCGTTCCGTTATCATCGACGACAAACTGGGGCTGAACCAGCATCTGGAAGAAGAGATCGCCCGCCTGCGCGAAGCGTTTGCCTGCGAATGGACCGAGACCGTAAACGACCCAGCCGCTCAGGTACGCTTCAAACACTTTATCAACAGCGAACAACGTGACCCGAACGTCCAGGTGGTTGCCGAGCGTGCCCAGCATCGCCCTGCTACGCCGTATGAACGTATTCCGGTCACTCTGGTGGAGGAAAACGCATGAGCCAGTGGGTAAATATCTGCAAAATTGACGCTATTCTGCCAGCAACAGGCGTCTGTGCGCTGCTGGGCAACCAGCAGGTCGCCGTGTTCCGTCCGTATGCCGACAACCAGGTCTTCGCCATCAGCAACATCGACCCGTTCTTTGAGTCGAGCGTGCTGTCGCGCGGACTGATTGCCGAACACCAGGGCGAACTGTGGGTGGCAAGCCCGCTGAAAAAACAGCGCTTCCGCCTGCGCGACGGCCTGTGCATGGAGGACGAAAGCCACTCCATCCCGCATTATGAAGTTCGCGTTAAAGACGGCCAGGTGCAGCTGAAAGCCTGATCGTTTTGGGCATAAGTAATACCAAAAACTTATGACCTTAAAGGGGTAACAGCGGGAAAATTCGTATATTCCATACGATGACTGCTGTTATCCTTACCCGCATTATTCATCCCCCGCATTTATCTATTCCGTGAGGTTGCCCCTTGGATCACTTACCTATCTTTTGCCAACTGCGCGATCGTGACTGTTTGCTGGTCGGCGGCGGCGATGTCGCCGAGCGTAAAGCACGTTTGCTGCTGGACGCGGGCGCTCGTCTGACGGTAAACGCACGGGATTACGTTCCGCAGTTCCACGTCTGGGCCGAAGCGGGCATGTTGACGCTGGTGCAGGGGGATTTCCAACCCGCGCTGCTCGACCCATGCTGGCTGGCGATTGCCGCGACCGATGATGACGAAGTGAACCAGCAGGTCAGCGACGCCGCCGAAACGCGACGTATTTTCTGCAACGTGGTCGACGCGCCCAAAGCGGCGAGCTTTATCATGCCGTCGATTATCGACCGCTCACCGCTGATGGTTGCCGTCTCCTCCGGCGGCACTTCCCCGGTGCTGGCACGCCTGCTGCGCGAGAAGCTGGAAGCGATGCTGCCGCAGCATCTTGGACAGGTTGCCGCTTATGCCGGACAACTGCGCGCACGGGTGAAAAAACAGTTCGCCACGATGGGCGAGCGTCGTCGTTTCTGGGAAAAACTGTTTGAGAATGACCGCCTGGCGCAATCGCTGGCCAATCAGGATCAACAGGCCATTGATGACACCACCGAACAACTGCTGAACGCACCGCTGGATCATCGTGGCGAAGTCGTACTGGTTGGCGCCGGTCCGGGTGATGCCGGTCTGCTGACGCTGAAAGGCCTACAGCAGATTCAACAGGCTGACGTGGTGGTTTACGACCGCCTGGTCTCCGACGACATTATGAATCTGGTTCGCCGCGACGCAGACCGCGTGTTCGTGGGTAAGCGCGCAGGCTACCACTGCGTACCGCAGGAAGAGATTAACCAGATTCTGCTGCGCGAGGCCCAGCAGGGCAAGCGTGTGGTTCGCCTGAAAGGCGGTGACCCGTTTATCTTTGGCCGCGGCGGTGAAGAACTGGAAACCCTGTGCAACGCGGGCATTCCTTTCTCCGTCGTACCCGGCATTACCGCCGCCTCCGGCTGCTCTGCCTACTCAGGTATTCCACTGACCCACCGGGATTACGCCCAGAGCGTTCGCCTGGTCACCGGGCACCTGAAAACCGGCGGCGAGCTGGACTGGGATAACCTGGCGGCAGAGAAACAGACGCTGGTGTTTTATATGGGGCTAAATCAGGCCGCCACTATCCAGCAAAAGCTGATTGAACACGGTATGCAGGCTGATATGCCGGTGGCCATTGTCGAGAACGGCACCGCGATAAACCAGCGCGTGGTAGACGGAAAGCTGTCGCAACTTGGCGAACTGGCAGAGCAAATGGCGAGCCCGGCGCTGATTATCGTCGGCCGCGTGGTGGGGCTGCGTGGCAAGCTGAACTGGTTCTCGAATCACTGATGGTCACATCACAGATATAAAAAA
>NZ_JMPL01000040.1 GCF_000735365.1 Kluyvera ascorbata ATCC 33433
GCAGATTCAGCGACCATGAGTTGCTGCCCATGTGGCTGGTGGCGCTATCGGCGATGCCGAACAGATAAATTGCGGCCACGGGAAGCAGCCAGAGCGTCTCAAACAGCATGCCTGTCTGCGCATCGACGGCAATTTTCTTACGCACCAGCCCGTAGAAGGCAAAGCTAAACGCCAGCCCCAGCGCAATGATTGGCAGCGAGCCAAAGGTCCAGAGCTGTACCAGAACGCCGCAAATCGCCAGCGCAACGGCTAACCACTGCATCCGACGAAAACGCTCGCCGAGGAAAATCATCCCCAACAGAATATTCACCAACGGGTTGATGAAGTAGCCGAGGCTCGCCTCCAGCATATGGTGGTTATTGACCGACCAGATAAACAGCAGCCAGTTGCCGCCGATTAATACTGCCGATAGCGCGAGCAGGAAGATCTTCTTTGGGGTCTTCAGCAGCGTTTTGACCTGCGACCACTGACGGCTAATGCTGATGAGCGCCACCATAAAGAAAAATGACCAGATAACACGGTGGGTCAGGATTTCATCGGCTGGAACGTAGTAAATCAGCTTGAAGTAGGCTGGAGCGATGCCCCAGATGAAATAGGCGGCAAGGGCCAGAAGCACGCCTTGTCGCGTTTGTTTGGGATCCATGTGAAACATCCATTTCGAAAAAGTAACGCAATTTTACGCGATTCTGGCGGTTATCCCACCATATAAGTCGCCGTGGCGCTGGCGATATGCGTTTTCTCTTCGTTGTGCAATTCAACGCGGGCAACGGCAACCTTATTGCCTGCGCGCAGCAGCGTGCTGGAAGCGGTAAAGCGCGTGCCGCGCCCTGGGCGAAGATAATCGACGCGCAGGTCGATGGTGCCCATTTTTGATAGCCGCTGTCTCAGCTCATCTTCATTGATGGTGTCATGGCGTGCCAGCGTGCTGCCCACACATACCAGGCCTGCCGCGACGTCCAGCGCCGAGGCGATCACCCCGCCGTGTAGGATACTTTGCGCCCAGTTGCCGACCATCATTGGCTGGTTGTTGAAACTCAGCTGTGCGAACGCTTTCTCATAGACCTCTAGCTCCAGATTCAACGCCCGATTGAACGGCATGTGGTAGACAAAAATTTCGCCAACCAGCTTGAGTGCGGCTTCCGCGGTGAGTTCTGCAGACATAGTAACCTTACATTTCATTGTTAATAAAATGTTGATTTTATGCCTATTGGATGTTGATTTCTACTTTCGGAAAGGTTTGATGAGCAAGAACCACGTAAACGGGTAGAATACGTGTCAATTTGTTATCCATTATTTATATATATATCAGGGGAAGTTGATTGATGCGGATCTCACTAAGTGGGCTGCTGGCGCTGCTACTGCCTGTCGTGGCGCTGGCGCAGGAAGCGACAATTAAAGAAGTACATGATGTACCCGCGGTGCGCGGCAGTATTATCGCCAACCTCCTACAAGAGCATGATAATCCGTTCACGCTTTATCCCTACGAAAGCAACTATCTGCTCTACACCTGGACCAGCGACCTTAATAAAGAGGCGATTCGAACCTATGATTGGGCTGAGAATGCGCGGAAAGACGAGGTGAAATTCCAGCTTAGCCTGGCGTTCCCGCTGTGGCGCGGCATTCTGGGTGATAACTCGGTGCTGGCCGCCTCATATACTCAGCGCTCCTGGTGGCAGATGTCCAACAGCGATGAGTCGGCGCCATTTCGTGAGACCAACTATGAGCCGCAGCTCTTCCTCGGCTTTGCCACCGACTACCGCTTCGCCGGCTGGACGCTTCGTGATGTGGAAGTGGGCTACAACCACGATTCTAACGGCCGCTCGGACCCAACTTCCCGTAGCTGGAACCGCCTGTACACGCGCTTAATGGCGCAGAACGGCAATTGGTTGGTTGAAGTGAAGCCCTGGTACGTGATTGGCGATACCGACGATAATCCGGATATCACCAAATATATGGGCTACTACCGGCTGAAAATCGGCTATCAGCTGGGAGATGCCGTGCTCAGCGCGCAGGGGCAATATAACTGGAACACCGGCTACGGCGGCGCTGAGCTTGGCGTCAGCTATCCGATCAGTAAGCACGTTCGCCTCTATACTCAGGTGTACAGTGGATACGGCGAATCGCTTATCGACTATAACTTTAACCAGACTCGCGTTGGGGTCGGGGTGATGCTTAACGATCTGTTTTAAGAGCAATTCCTGCGGTTTGTTGCGAGCATGGCCGAAGGAATTCGTCTAAAACGTTGCAGTTTGGCACGCGGGCGCTGAAAATAGCGCCTGTTTTTATTTAACGGTAATGGGGTCAATGTGGCACAGGCGGAAGTTTTAAATCAGGAATCGCTGGCTAAACAGGTTTTGCAAGAGACCTTTGGCTACCAGCAGTTCCGTCCTGGCCAGGAAACCATTATCGACACCGTGCTGGAAGGGCGCGACTGCCTGGTCGTGATGCCAACCGGCGGCGGCAAATCGCTGTGCTATCAAATTCCTGCGCTGGTGCTTAACGGCCTGACAGTGGTGGTTTCACCGCTGATCTCGCTGATGAAGGACCAGGTCGATCAGCTGCTGGCGAACGGCGTGGCGGCGGCTTGTATCAACTCCACTCAAACCCGTGAACAGCAGCAAGAGGTGATGGCCGGCTGCCGCACCGGGCAGATTCGCCTGCTGTACATCGCCCCGGAACGCCTGATGCTGGATAACTTCCTTGAGCATCTGGCACACTGGAATCCGGCGATGCTGGCGGTCGATGAAGCACACTGTATCTCGCAGTGGGGACATGATTTCCGCCCGGAATATGCCGCCCTGGGTCAACTGCGTCAGCGCTTCCCATCGCTGCCGTTTATGGCGCTGACGGCTACCGCCGACGACACCACGCGTAGCGATATTGTCCGTTTGCTGGGGCTGAACGATCCGTTTATCCAAATCAGCAGCTTTGACCGCCCGAATATTCGCTACATGCTGATGGAGAAGTTTAAGCCCATCGACCAGTTGATGCGCTACGTGCAGGAGCAGCGCGGTAAATCCGGCATTATTTACTGTAATAGCCGTGCGAAGGTGGAAGACACCGCAGCCCGTTTGCAGAGCCGTGGCATCAGCGCGGGGGCTTATCACGCCGGGCTTGAAAACAACGTGCGCGCCGACGTGCAGGAGAAATTCCAGCGCGACGACCTGCAAATTGTCGTCGCTACCGTGGCTTTCGGGATGGGTATCAACAAGCCCAACGTTCGTTTCGTGGTGCACTTCGACATTCCGCGCAATATCGAATCCTACTATCAGGAGACCGGTCGTGCTGGCCGAGACGGCCTGCCGGCGGAAGCGATGCTGTTTTACGACCCGGCAGATATGGCGTGGCTGCGCCGCTGTCTGGAAGAAAAGCCAGAGGGCATGTTGCAGGATATTGAACGGCATAAGCTCAACGCGATGGGGGCGTTTGCTGAAGCGCAGACCTGCCGTCGCCTGGTGCTGCTCAACTATTTCGGCGAAGGTCGCCAGGAGCCGTGCGGTAACTGCGATATCTGCCTCGACCCGCCTAAACAGTACGACGGCGTGCAGGATGCGCAGATTGCGCTCTCAACCATTGGCCGGGTTAACCAGCGCTTTGGGATGGGCTATGTCGTTGAGGTGATTCGCGGTGCGAACAGCCAGCGTATTCGCGAGTTCGGACACGATAAACTGAAAGTCTATGGAATGGGGCGAGACAAAAGTCATGAGCATTGGGTGAGCGTCATTCGCCAGCTTATCCACTTAGGTTTTGTCACCCAGAATATTGCCCAGCATTCGGCGCTACAGCTTACCGACGCATCCCGCCCGGTGCTGCGCGGCGAAGCGCTGTTGCAGCTTGCCGTACCGCGTATCGTGGCGCTGAAGCCGCGCGTGATGCAGAAAGCGGCAGTAGGCAATTACGACAAGCAGCTGTTTGCCAAGCTGCGCAAGTTGCGTAAAGCCATTGCCGATGAAGAAAATATCCCGCCTTATGTGGTCTTCAACGACGCGACGCTGATTGAAATGGCAGAACAGATGCCTATCTCTCCGAGCGATATGCTCAGCGTCAACGGCGTCGGCACGCGTAAGCTCGAGCGTTTTGGCCGTGAGTTTCTGGCGCTTATCCGCGCTCACGTCGACGGCGACGATGAGGAGTAGTCAGTTCGTGGAAAAAGTGCAAAGATAGTTACTCACTGTACTATTTTCCGCGAATTTATCGCCCCGTTTGGTAGGTCTATCATGATTACGCTGTTTCTGACCGTCGCGCTGGTGCACATCATTGCTTTGATGAGCCCGGGGCCGGACTTCTTTTTTGTCTCCCAGACTGCCGTTAGCCGCTCGCGCAAAGAGGCGATGATGGGCGTACTGGGGATCACCTGTGGCGTGATGGTCTGGGCTGGCGTTGCGCTGCTCGGTCTGCACCTGATTATCGAAAAAATGGCGTGGCTGCACACCATCATTATGGTCGGCGGCGGTCTGTACCTGTGTTGGATGGGCTACCAGATGCTGCGCGGGGCGCTGAAGAAAGAGAAAGTCGATTCAGCCGAAGAACCGCAGGTTGAACTGGCTCAGGGCGGGCGCAGCTTTATGAAAGGCCTGCTGACTAACCTCGCTAACCCAAAAGCGATTATCTACTTTGGTTCGGTGTTCTCGCTGTTTGTTGGCGATAACGTCGGCGCGGGCGAGCGCTGGGGGATCTTCCTGTTGATTATCCTTGAAACGCTGGCCTGGTTTACCGTAGTGGCGAGCCTGTTTGCGCTGCCCGCTATGCGTCGCGGCTACCAGCGTGCGGCGAAGTGGATTGATGGCGTGGCGGGCACGTTATTCGCGGGCTTCGGCATTCACCTGATTATTTCGCGCTAAGTGATTGGCCCACTCGGTGTTGTCATCGAGTGGGCTATGCGGTGTTTAGTGGCGGAGTTGCTGGAGTTCATCATGGGAAAGTCCGGTGATCTCAGTGATGATGTCGCTATCAATGCCCCTTTCCAGCATGGCTTTTGCAATATCCTGCGTTGCGGCAAGTTTACCTTCCTGAATCCCTTCTTTATGTAGCTGTTCTGCCATGGTCATAAGCTTTTCTCCATGCTGCGGCACGCGCTGTGCCAATCCATACAATAGTTTTTGAACATCCTGGGCTTGTCCGGCCTGCATCAGGTAGTTTACCAGTACGGTTATTTGTTGTCCGCTGGTGTGTCCCAGAATAAACAAACTGGCTAGCTTGTCTTGTAGCAGCGCCATATCCCTCTGGCGAATATGCTTCTGCACCAGGGTCAGCGCCGCCATGCTGCGGTGTTGCATAATCTCATCATCGGGGATGACAGTAATATCCACTAATGGAAAAGGCGAGGTGTAGAGTTGACGTGCAGCAACAGGATCGCTGAACGCATCCAGCCAACTTAGCGACCAGGGATAAGGGCTGCGCTTTCCGTGATAAAACAGAATGGGGATCACCAGCGGTAAGGTTTTATGACCGGCTTCGAGATGACGCTGCATGGCGGAAACGGCGTAACGCAGTAGCCTGAAGGCCATATGCTTATCCGGGGTACTTTGATGCTCGATAAGCACGTGAACATAGCCGCGACCGGTGGTGGTTTTCAGAGAGTAGATGATATCGCTGTAGTAGGGGCGCAGGTCGTCTTCGATAAAACTCCCCGATTCCAGCCGTAGCGTCTCTAGCTTGCAGAGTCGGAGAAGCTGAGCGGGGAGATGAAGGCTAATAAAATCCCGCGCCGTATCAGCGCAGGAAAGGAAGGTTTTAAAGACCGCATCATGCGGTGTGGCTGTCTCCGTCATCGTTTATCATCCGTGAATGAAAAGTCTGGCGGCATTCTGTTACTGAGCCTATTTGTCGCTTAGCGATAATTCGAGCTCTCTTTCCGGGATGCGTAACCGCTCGCGCGATTTTGTCAGCGAGTTATCCCCGCGACAAAATTTTGTGCGCCGGATTCAGGCGTGGCGAGCCGACGCCAGCAGCGCCCCTACCAGCATAAACAGCGAACCAAACACCTTATTCAGTGCCTTCATCTGCTTCGGCCCTTTAATCCACGCCGAGATCCGCTGCGCCAGCGTGGCATAGCCAATCATCACGATGATATCGACAACGATAGTCGTCACCCCAAGAATCAGGTACTGCATAATCTGCGGCTGATGCGGCACAATAAACTGTGGGAATAGCGCGGCCAGGAACACAATGCTTTTTGGATTGGTGAGGTTGACGAATACCGCGCGCTGAAACAGCTTGCCGCGGCTTTGCGTCTTCGCCAGCGTTTTCAGGTCGATGGAGCCTGCGGCGCGCCATTGCTGAATACCAAGCCAGATAAGGTATGCGGCACCCGCCCATTTCAGCACCTCAAAGGCTAGCAGGGAGCGCGAGAAGAGTGTCCCGAGGCCTACGCCAACCAGCACGATGTGTATCGCCAGGCCGGTTTGAAGACCGGCAATCGATGCTGCTGCTCCGCGATAGCCATGGTTAATCGAGGTGGTCATCGTGTTGATCGCCCCTGAGCCCGGAGAAAGGCTAAGAATTATGGATGTGAGCAGGTAGGCGAACCACCATTCGAAGGTCATGAGAAACTCCCTGATTGTCTGTTTTTATGCCACAATACGCTATTGTCCAGACGTTGTGTTATGCGTCAAAAAAAAATGATTTTCAGCGGTTAGCAGGGGTGGAAGCCCGATGTTTCGACAGCAAAAGGATTGGAATACAAGAGAAAACGCGTTTGCTGCCTTTACGACCGGCCCGCTGATGGATTTCTGGCGGGGGCGAGAGGAAGCAGAGTTTATCGGCGTTGATAGCGTTCCGGTACGGTTCGTGCGGTTCAGTTCGCCTGCGCATGACAGCGTGATTGTGGTCTGCCCCGGGCGAATTGAAAGCTACGTAAAGTATGCTGAACTGGCGTACGATCTTTTCCATAGCGGCTTTGATGTACTGATTATTGACCACCGTGGTCAAGGACGTTCCGGGCGCATGTTGTCCGATACCCATCGCGGCCACGTGGCGAAATTCAGCGACTATGTCGACGATCTGGCTGCGTTCTGGCAGCAACAGGTGCTGCCGGGACACTGGCGGCGTCGGTTTATCCTCGCCCACTCGATGGGCGGGGCTATCGCAACGCAGTTTTTGCAGCGTAATCCGCAAGGCTGTGACGCCATCGCGCTTTGTGCGCCGATGTTCGGTATTATTATGCGCCTGCCGGAATGGGTAGTCAGGCCACTTCTCGATTGTGCTGAGGGCCATCAGCGTCTTCGGGAAGGTTATGCAATGGGAACAGGCCGATGGCATGCCTTGCCATTTGGTATTAATGTCCTGACCCACAGCCGCGAACGCTATCGGCGTAACGTTCGTTTTTATGCCGATGAACCCCGATTGCGCGTGGGCGGCCCCACGTATCACTGGGTCAGAGAAGGTATCCTGGCAGGGGAGCAAATCCTCGCCGGTGCTGCAAAAGAGACGTTTCCTGTTCTGCTGATTCAGGCAGAGGAAGAACGCGTCGTTGATAATCGCATGCACGATCGTTATTGCGAGCTTCGCGCCGAAGCGGGCCATCCTTGTGATGGCGGTAAGCCGCTTGTCATACAGGGCGCCTATCATGAGATCCTTTTTGAAAAGGACGCTATGCGCTCAGTCGCACTCACTGCCATCGTCGATTTTTTCCATCGACATCGTTAATTCGGCGCCAGCGCCGCACTGTTTAGAGGTTAAATTCGAATATGTACCAGGTTGTTGCGTCTGATTTAGATGGCACCTTACTCTCCCCTGACCACCACTTAACGCCGTATGCGAAAGAAACGCTGAAGCTGCTCACCGAGCGCGGTCTGAATTTTGTTTTCGCTACCGGCCGCCACTACATCGATGTGGGCCAGATTCGCGATAATCTGGGGATCAAATCCTACATGATCACCTCCAACGGCGCGCGCGTACACGATGCTGACGGAAAACAGGTCTTCGCCCATAATCTCGACCGCGATATCGCCGCCGATCTCTTCGGCATCGTGAATGCGAATCCGGACATCGTCACCAACGTTTATCGTGAAGACGAATGGTTTATGAACCGCCACCGCCCGGAAGAGATGCGTTTCTTCAAAGAAGCGGTCTTCAACTACACCCTGTATGAACCAGGTATGCTGGAGCCGGAAGGGGTCAGCAAGGTGTTCTTCACCTGCAACGACCACGAAACGCTGCTGCCTTTGGAACAGGCAATTAACGCGCGCTGGGGCGATCGCGTCAACGTCAGCTTCTCCACGCTCACCTGTCTGGAAGTGATGGCGGGCGGCGTGTCGAAAGGTCATGCGCTGGAAGCGGTGGCGAAAGCGATGGGCTATACCCTGAAAGACTGCATCGCCTTTGGCGATGGGATGAACGACGCTGAAATGCTGTCGATGGCGGGGAAAGGCTGCATTATGGAAGGCGCGCACCAGCGTCTGAAAGACCTGCATCCGGAGCTTGAAGTGATCGGCTCAAACGCCGATGACGCAGTCCCGCACTTCCTGCGAGACATGTATCTGCGTTAATTATCAACAGCTGACTATTTAGTGGTCAGTTGTCAACCAACAACTCCGCTACAATGAATGCTCATCTTCCTATGAGACATTCATTGTGGCGCTCCTGATTATTACCACGATTCTGTGGGCTTTCTCTTTTAGCTTCTACGGCGAGTACCTTGCCGGGCACGTCGACAGCTACTTTGCGGTACTGGTGCGCGTAGGCCTGGCGGCGCTGGTCTTCCTGCCGTTTCTGCGCACCCGCGGGCACAGCCTGAAAACCGTTGGTTTGTACATGCTGGTGGGCGCAATGCAGCTAGGCATCATGTACATGCTGAGCTTCCATGCTTATCTCTACCTCACCGTGTCTGAATTGCTGCTGTTTACCGTCCTCACGCCGCTCTACATCACGTTGATTTATGACCTGATGAGCGGCCGCCGCCTGCGCTGGAGCTACGCGTTTAGCGCGCTGCTGGCGGTGATCGGCGCGGGGATTATTCGCTATGACCATATCACCAACCATTTCTGGACGGGGCTTATCCTGGTGCAGCTTTCCAATATCGTCTTTGCGATTGGCATGGTGGGCTATAAGCGACTGATGGAAACCCGACCGATGCCGCAGCATAACGCCTTTGCCTGGTTCTACCTTGGGGCGTTTCTGGTGGCGACGGTGGCCTGGATGCTGCTCGGCAACGCGCAGAAAATGCCGCAGACTCTCCCGCAGTGGGGGATTCTGGTGTTCCTCGGCGTGGTGGCTTCGGGGATTGGTTACTTTATGTGGAACTACGGTGCCACGCAGGTGGATGCAGGCACCTTAGGGATTATGAACAATATGCATGTCCCGGCAGGACTGCTGGTGAACCTGGCTATCTGGCATCAACAGCCTCACTGGCCGAGCTTCCTTACAGGGGCTGCGGTGATACTGGCCTCACTGTGGGTGCATCGCCATTGGGTCGCTCCGCGTTCTTCACGAACGGCAGATGATCGCAAGCGTGGTTCCGCGCTGAGCGAATAAACGCATCCGTCACCGGCTGACGCTGCTCGCCATCGCGCACGGCGGCGTACAGTCGGCTCCACAGCCCTTCGCCCAGGGTTTTGGTCACAATCAGACCCTGGCGCTCGAAACTCTCCACCACCCAGTGCGGCAGGGCGGCAATGCCCATCCGTGCAGCAACCATCTGCACCAACAGCAACGTGTTATCAACGCTTTTCAGCTGTGGGCTTATGCCAGCAGGCTGCAGGAAATGACGCCAGATATCCAGACGCTGGCGCTGTACCGGGTAAATCAGCAGCGTTTCTGATGCCAAATCTTCCGGCGTAATGCGTGCTTTGGTTGCCAGCGGATGATCCGGCGACAGGACCAGTCGCACTTCAAAATCAAACATCGGCGAATAGTGCAGGCCGCTGCGAGGCAGGATGTCAGAGGTGAGCACCACATCCAGCTCGCCCTGTTGGAGGGCAGGCTGCGGGTCGAAGGTCACGCCGGACTTAAAGTCCATTTCAACCTGCGGCCACTGCTTACGGAAATTCTCCAGCGCAGGGGTCAGCCACTGAATACAGCTATGACATTCGATGGCGATGCGAAGGGTAGTCTGCTGCGGCTCATGGCACGCCTGCAGCGCTTGGGCTATCTGCGGCAGCACCTGGTTCGCCAGCTGCAGCAGGATTTCACCCTGCGGGGTAAAGCGCAGCGGCTGGCTTTTACGTACGAATAGCCGGAAGCCAAGGCGCTGTTCCAGATCGCTGAACTGGTGAGACAGGGCGGATTGGGTCTGATGCAGCGTCGCCGCGGCGGCTGCCAGAGAACCACTGTTCCGCAACGCCTGGAGCGTTTTCAGATGTTTAATTTCGATCATGAAAGTCCTTCACTTCGGCATGAACAATTTGCGCTTGAGGATTATACAGTACATTCACATTATGGATGTGTAAACATCTGGACGGCTAAAATCCTTCGTCTTTTAAATTTATGGTGCGTTGGCTGCGTTTATTCACCCCAGTCACTTACTTAAGTAAGCTCCCGGTGATTCATAAACTTGCCGCTTTCCCTAAATTGAAAATCCAAAGGATTTCAACAATTAAGAGAGGCATATGATGACTATTCAAAACCACACCCTCGGTTTCCCTCGTGTTGGACTGCGTCGCGAGCTGAAAAAAGCGCAAGAGAGCTATTGGGCGGGTAACGCCTCCCGTGAAGAACTGCTGGCCGTTGGCCGCGAGCTGCGTGCCCGTCATTGGGAGCAGCAGAAGCAAGCGGGTATCGACCTGCTGCCGGTGGGCGATTTCGCCTGGTACGATCATGTACTGACCACCAGTCTGCTGTTAGGCAACGTCCCGGCTCGCCATCAGAACAACGATGGCTCTGTCGATATCGACACCCTATTCCGTATTGGCCGTGGCCGCGCACCGACCGGTGAACCTGCGGCGGCGGCAGAAATGACCAAATGGTTTAACACCAACTATCACTACATGGTGCCTGAGTTCACCAAAGGCCAGCAGTTCAAGCTGACCTGGACCCAACTGCTGGATGAAGTCGACGAAGCGCTAGCGCTCGGCCACAACGTGAAGCCTGTCCTGCTCGGGCCGGTAACCTATCTGTGGCTGGGGAAAGTGAAAGGTGAGCAGTTTGACCGTCTGACCCTGCTAAACGACATCCTGCCGGTGTACCAGCAGGTACTGGCTGAGCTGGCTAAACGCGGTATTGAGTGGGTGCAGATTGATGAACCAGCGCTGGTTCTCGAACTGCCGCAGGCGTGGCTGAACGCTTTTAAACCAGCCTATGATGCGCTGCAGGGGCATGTGAAGCTGCTGCTCACCACCTATTTCGAAGGCGTGACGCCGAATCTGGACACCATCGCCGCGCTGCCGGTACAGGGACTGCATGTTGATTTGGTACACGGTAAAGATGACGTTGACGCGCTACATCAGCGCCTGCCGGGGGATTGGCTGCTCTCCGCTGGTCTGATTAATGGTCGTAACGTCTGGCGCGCCGATCTCACCGAAAAGTATGCGCAGATTAAAGCGCTGGTTGGAAAACGTGAACTCTGGGTCGCCTCTTCCTGCTCCCTGCTGCACAGCCCTATCGACCTGAGCGTTGAAACCCGTCTGGATGCGGAAGTGAAGAGCTGGTTCGCCTTCGCCCTGCAAAAATGCGGTGAGCTGGCGCTGCTTCGCGATGCGTTGAATACCGGCAACGCGGCGGCGCTGGTCGAGTGGAGCGCGCCGATTCAGGCTCGTCGTCACTCAACCCGCGTACACAATGCAGCGGTGGAACAGCGTTTGGCGGCGATTACTGCCAAAGATAGCCAGCGCACGAGCGCCTACCCGGAGCGCGCTGAAGCGCAGCGTGCGCGCTTTAACCTGCCCGCGTGGCCGACCACAACCATTGGCTCATTCCCGCAAACCACGGAAATCCGCAGTCTGCGTCTGGACTTCAAAAAGGGTAACCTGGATGCCAACCACTACCGCACCGGGATCGCCGAACATATCAAGCAGGCGATTATTGAGCAGGAGCGTCTGGGCCTTGATGTGCTGGTGCACGGTGAAGCCGAGCGTAACGACATGGTGGAATATTTCGGTGAACACCTTGATGGCTTCGTCTTCACCCAGAACGGCTGGGTGCAGAGCTACGGTTCCCGCTGTGTGAAGCCACCGATTGTCATCGGCGATGTTAGCCGCCCGGAAGCGATCACCGTGGAGTGGGCGAAGTACGCCCAGTCTCTGACCGACAAGCCGGTGAAAGGTATGCTGACCGGCCCGGTCACGATTCTTTGCTGGTCCTTCCCGCGTGAAGACGTGACCCGCGAAACGATCGCCAAACAGATTGCGCTGGCGCTGCGTGATGAGGTGGCGGACCTGGAAGCGGCCGGCATTGGTATTATTCAGATTGACGAACCGGCGCTGCGTGAAGGTCTGCCGTTACGTCGCAGCGACTGGGCGGCCTATCTGGAGTGGGGTGTGGAAGCTTTCCGTATCAACGCGGCGGTGGCGAAAGACGATACTCAAATCCACACTCACATGTGTTACTGCGAATTCAACGACATCATGGATTCTATTGCGGCGCTGGATGCGGATGTTATTACCATTGAAACCTCCCGTTCAGACATGGAGCTTCTGGAGTCGTTTGAGGAGTTCGACTACCCGAACGAAATCGGGCCGGGCGTTTATGATATTCACTCACCGAACGTACCGAGCGTGGAGTGGATTGAAGCCCTGCTGAAAAAGCGGAGCAGCGTATTCCGGCAGAACGTTTGTGGGTGAACCCGGACTGCGGTCTGAAAACTCGCGGCTGGCCAGAAACCCGTGCGGCGCTGGCGAACATGGTAAAAGCGGCGCAAAACCTGCGTCAGGCGTAAAAAATGAAACGGAGGCATTGGCCTCCGTTTCACTCTATATAAGGCTTAGCCTTTTTTCCCATTGTACTGCGCAAACCATGCCAGCATGCGCTGCCAGCCGTCTTTGGCCGACTCTTCATGATAGCTTGGGCGATAATCAGCGTTAAACGCATGCCCGGCTTCTGGATAAACCACGATGTCTGCTTTCGCATTCGCCGCGCGCAGGGCATGACGCATGGTTTCGACGGACTCCAGCGGGATCCCGGTATCCTCTCCACCGTACAGCCCCAGCACCGGCGCGCTCAGATCGACGGCGATATCTATCGGGTTTTTTGGGTTGTTCAGCGTTTTATCACCGACCAGACGGCCATACCAGGCAACGGCGGCTTTCAACTGCGGGTTGTGCGCGGCATAGAGCCACGTAATGCGCCCACCCCAGCAAAAGCCGGTGATGCCCAAGCGGCTGGCGTCACCACCGTTACGCGCAGCCCAACTGGCAACGTGATCGAGGTCGGCCAGAACCTGCGCATCGGGAACTTTTGAGACCAGGCCAGCAAACAGTGTAGGTATGTCAGCGTAATCATTAGGATCGCCCTGACGGAAGTAGAGCTCTGGTGCGATCGCCAGATAACCCTCCAGCGCCAGACGGCGGCAAATATCACGGATGTGTTCGTGGACACCAAAAATCTCCTGCACTACGATGATTATCGGCAGCGGCGCGTCGCTGTGCTTGGGGCGCGCGTGGTACGCCGGCAACATCTCACCTTGTGAAGGAATAGACGTTTCTCCCGCTGAGATGCTCTCGTCGGAGGTATGAACAGCGGTTGAGGCATGAGGCGAAGCAGCAGGGGCAAATCCAGGTTGTTTGTTGATTGTCATGGCATTCTCCGTACCCTTTTAATGAACTCATAGCTGAATCACAGTGCCTGAATACGGCGTATTTTTGTGCAGCAGGTGATAACAATAACTTGTTAATGTGATGTGAATCACTAATTGCGTGGAATTTAATGTAATATTTTTAATTCTTAGTGATGGTAGTCACGAAAAGATGTTGTGGTCTTCTATAAAGTACATTTTTGCTTCTTCTGACAAAACTGAACCACAGAGGAGTTCTTTATGTCCAAGTCTGATGTTTTTCATCTCGGCCTCACCAAAAGTGACCTTCAAGGGGCTACGCTGGCCATCGTCCCTGGTGACCCGGAGCGTGTGGAAAAGATCGCCGCGCTGATGGAAAAGCCGGTAAAACTGGCATCTCACCGTGAATTCACTTCCTGGCGTGCCGAGCTCGACGGCAAGTCAGTGATCGTTTGCTCTACCGGCATCGGTGGACCATCCACTTCTATCGCCGTGGAAGAGCTGGCGCAACTGGGTATTCGTACTTTCCTGCGCGTGGGTACCACTGGCGCTATTCAGCCGAATATTAACGTCGGTGACGTACTGGTCACGACGGCTTCCGTTCGTCTGGACGGGGCGAGCCTACATTTTGCACCGATGGAATATCCAGCTGTTGCTGACTTCGCGTGTACGACTGCACTGGTAGAAGCGGCGAAATCAGTAGGCGCGACCACTCATGTGGGCGTTACCGCCTCTTCTGACACCTTCTACCCGGGTCAGGAACGTTATGACACCTTCTCCGGTCGCGTAGTAAGAAACTTCAAAGGCTCCATGGAAGAGTGGCAGTCAATGGGCGTGATGAACTATGAGATGGAGTCCGCGACGCTGCTGACCATGTGCTCAAGCCAGGGTCTGCGCGCAGGGATGGTTGCTGGGGTTATTGTTAACCGCACCCAGCAGGAAATCCCAAATGCTGAGACCATGAAGCAGACTGAAAGCCACGCGGTGAAAATCGTGGTGGAAGCGGCACGCCGCCTGCTGTAATCAGGTCTGAGATGATTGAAGGCCTCATTATGAGGCCTTTTTTGTATTTAGCGCTGTGAGGCTTCCAGCAATGCGCCAAGCGACAGTCCTACTTCTTCAGACAATGGCATTAGATCATTACTGACGGCGGCGAAGGCATCCAGAAAATGGCCTTTCTGATGTAACGCAACGATATTCCCAGCGCATTGATGAAATTTTGCATGCAGAATGCGGAAGTGTTCGTATTCAGGATAGTTGGCGAATGATGCACCTTCGTTGTATATCCATTTCCCTACCTGGCAGACTGCATCGCTGGAAACCTGCGTAATATCAAAATCGTGTCCTCTATTCTCACGCAATGCAGTTAACCAACGTTCTCGCCAGGCAATATGATAGGCAATTGCCTCTTCGAGTATCAGACCATTTAAGTTTTGCTTCTCCCTGGGGACTCCAAGAGCGGCATCTTCTCCGGCAATTCTTTTTTTTATCCATGTCCCAAATTCCATAATATTCTCCGTTAGTTATTGTGTTCATTGAGGTGATAAAATAAAGCAGTGATTCAGCGTTTATTTAAAATAGAGCTGTAAAAATGAAAAAACAAGAATCAGATGTTTATTGATTTTTTGTATATTAGTGGCGCCAGTGTCTGAGTGAGAACTAATTTTCGATAGATTATCTTGAATGTTTTTGTCAGGCAATAAAAACACAGTGGTAATTTGTGACACGCTTTTGTTTTAACGTATTAAATATATTTCTCTACTCTATTTTATTTGTTTAAAATAAAATTACTTATTTTTTAATTTACCTTATGAATATTTAATAATGATTTTTGCGCTGAGCCTCGCAGGAAACCGCTTTAAAACTGGACGTTTATACAGCACAATTCTATTTTGTGCAGATAACGGGTTTAAGTAGGGGGCGTTGTGGATATTGCCGTAGTGATTTATGCGTTGGTCGCGCTGGCGGGCATAGCGATTGGCTGGCTGGCCGCAAGCTATCGTGTTGCGCAGCAGCGGGCCGAACAGCTAGCTGAAGAGCGTGATGTGTACGCTGAGCTCAGCGCGGCAAAGCAGCAAATTGCCCAGAACGCCCATTGGCGTGAAGAGTGCGAACTGCTCAACAATGAACTGCGCAGCCTGCGAGAAATCAACTCGTCGCTGGAAGTTGATCTACGAGAGGTCACTACGCTGCTGGAGACCACGAGGCAGCACGGTGATGAAAAATACCGTTTGATGCTCAACAGCGAACAGCGTCTGAGCGAACAGTTTGAAAATCTGGCTAACCGTATTTTCGAGCAGAGTAACCGCCGTGTGGAGGAGCAAAACCGCCAGAGCCTGCATGGTCTGCTTACGCCGCTTCGTGAACAGCTTGATGGTTTTCGCCGTCAGGTTCAGGAAAGTTTTGGTCAGGAGGCGCGCGAGCGTCACACCCTGGCGCATGAAATTCGCAACCTCCAGCAGCTCAATGCCCAGATGGCGCAGGAAGCGGTTAACCTGACTCGTGCGCTAAAAGGCGACAACAAAACCCAGGGAAACTGGGGTGAAGTGGTGCTCACGCGTGTGCTGGAGGCATCTGGTCTGCGTGAAGGGCACGAATATGAAACTCAGGTGAGTATCAACACCGATGCCAATTCCCGTATGCAGCCTGACGTTATCGTGCGCCTGCCGCACCGCAAAGACGTGGTGGTGGATGCCAAAATGACGCTGGTGGCCTACGAGCGCTACTTTAACGCCGAAGATGATTACACCCGCGAAGCCGCACTGCAGGAACATATTGCTGCAGTGCGTAACCACATTCGGATGCTGGGGCGCAAAGATTACCAGCAGCTCCCGGGGCTGCGTTCACTGGACTATGTCCTGATGTTTATTCCCGTCGAACCGGCATTCCTGCTGGCGCTGGACCGCCAGCCCGAGCTTATCAGCGAAGCGCTCAAAAACAATATCATGCTGGTGAGCCCGACCACGCTGCTGGTGGCGCTGCGGACAATCGCCAATCTCTGGCGCTATGAGCATCAAAGCCGAAATGCGCAGCATATTGCTGAACGCGCGAGCCGCTTATATGACAAAATGCGCCTTTTCGTGGACGACATGTCGGCCATTGGCCAGAGTATCGATAAAGCGCAGGAAAACTACCGGCAGGCGATGAAAAAGCTCACTACCGGGCGCGGCAACCTGCTAACGCAGGCCGAAGCGTTCCGCCACCTCGGGGTGGAGGTAAAACGCGAGATTAATCCGGAACTGGTTGAACAGGCGACGGCACAGGACGATGATTTTCGTCTGCGTGACGACACAGATACGAATGATGACAATCCGTTAGCCGCAGAACGTCGCTAAGACGCTCGCCGCACGGGTTTGGTAACGGGGTGGAATCGTAGGGCAATTGCGTCCAATCTGTTACACTCCATGAACATTTTCTTGATAAGCAGGCATAGAGATGGTTGAGGATTCACAAGAAACGACGCACTTTGGCTTTCAAACAATCGCCAAATCACAGAAAGAAAACATGGTGGCGCATGTCTTCCATTCTGTCGCCGCAAAATACGATGTGATGAATGATCTGATGTCATTCGGTATTCATCGTCTCTGGAAGCGTTTTACCATTGATTGCAGCGGCGTGCGCCGTGGACAGACGGTCCTCGATCTGGCGGGCGGCACCGGTGACCTGACGGCAAAATTTTCGCGTATGGTCGGTGAAACCGGCCGCGTGGTGCTGGCAGATATCAACGACTCCATGCTCAAAATGGGGCGTGAGAAGCTGCGTAATATCGGCGTAGTGGGTAATGTGGAATACGTACAGGCTAACGCCGAAGCGCTGCCGTTCCCGGATAATACCTTTGACTGCATCACCATCTCTTTTGGTCTGCGTAACGTCACCGACAAAGACAAAGCGCTGCGTTCAATGTATCGCGTACTGAAGCCTGGTGGACGCCTGCTGGTGCTGGAGTTCTCCAAGCCGGTTATCGACCCACTGAGCAAAGCTTACGATGCTTATTCGTTCCACATTCTGCCGCGTATTGGCGAAATGGTGGCGAACGATGCAGAAAGCTATCGCTATCTGGCGGAATCTATTCGTATGCACCCCGATCAGGACACCCTGAAAGGGATGATGCAGGATGCCGGGTTGGAAAACGTTGAGTACTTCAACCTGACTGCCGGGATTGTCGCGCTGCATCGCGGCTATAAATTCTGATAAGCGGGGGCCGTATGCCTTTAAAACCCTTAGTGACCGGCAGTATTGAAACCGCCATTAATGCGCTGCTATGGCGTGAAAAGGCGTTGAAACCTGCCCGTCAGCGTCTTATCGGAAAAGTATTACGCATTGAGCTGAAAGAGTTTTCTTCTCCGCTGGTGCTGATTTTTAGTGAGCGTCAGGTTGACGTGGTCGGCGCGTGGGACGGCGAGGCGGATTGCACCGTTATTACACGTGTCAGCGTATTGCCTCAACTGCGCAACCGTCAGCAGCTCACGGCGCTCATCCGCAATAACGACCTGGAAGTGCAGGGCGATCTTCAGGTAGTGCAAAACCTGGTTTCGCTGGCGGATCTGGCAGAGTTCTCTCCTGCAGAACTGCTGGCGCCCTATACCGGTGATGTGGCGGCAGAGGGGATCAGCAAAGCGCTGCGCGGTGGGGCGAAGTTCATTCAGCACGGGCTGGCACGCCAGCAGCGCTATGTGGCGGAAACCCTGACTGAAGAGTGGCGACTGGCTCCCGGCGCGCTGGAAGTGGCCTGGTTTGCGGAAGAAACAACGGCCGTTGAGCGTGATATTGCCGCGCTGACGAAACGGTTGGAAAAACTGGAGGGGAAATGACGCCAGGAGAATTACGGCGCCTGTATTTTATCATCCGCACCTTTTTGAGTTACGGGCTTGATGAGCTCATTCCCAAAATGCGTGTCACGCTGCCGCTGCGTATTGGGCGTCGGCTGCTGTTCTGGATGCCAAATCGCCACAAGGATAAATCGTTAGGCGAACGTCTGCGTCTGGCATTACAGGAGCTTGGCCCGGTATGGATCAAATTTGGGCAGATGCTCTCTACCCGCCGCGACCTTTTCCCTCCGCAAATTGCCGACCAGCTCATCATGCTGCAAGACCGCGTGGCACCGTTCGACGGTAAGCTGGCGAAACAGCAGATTGAAAAATCGATGGGCGATATTCCCGTTGAAAGCTGGTTTGATGATTTTAGCATCGAGCCGCTGGCTTCGGCCTCCATTGCTCAGGTGCACACTGCTCGCCTGAAAGAGAACGGCAAAGAGGTGGTCATTAAGGTTATCCGCCCGGATATTTTGCCGATTATCAAAGCGGACATGAAGCTTATCTATCGCCTGGCGCGCTGGGTACCTCGCCTGCTGCCGGACGGTCGTCGTCTGCGCCCGCTTGAAGTGGTGCGCGACTATGAAAAAACGCTTATTGACGAACTGAACCTGCTGCGCGAAGCGGCAAACGCCATTCAGCTGCGCCGTAACTTCGAAAACAGCCCGATGCTATACGTGCCGGAAGTCTATTCCGACTACTGCCGCGTTGACATGCTGGTGATGGAGCGCATCTACGGTATTCCGGTCTCTGACGTAGAGACGCTGGAAAAACAGAATACCAATATGAAACTGCTGGCCGAACGCGGCGTGCAGGTCTTCTTCACCCAGGTGTTCCGCGACAGCTTCTTCCACGCGGACATGCACCCGGGGAATATTTTCGTCAGCTATGAGCACCCGGAAGACCCGCAGTACATCGGCATCGACTGCGGTATCGTTGGCTCGCTCAACAAAGACGACAAGCGCTATCTGGCGGAAAACTTTATTGCCTTCTTTAACCGCGATTACCGTAAGGTGGCAGAACTGCACGTCGATTCAGGCTGGGTTCCTGCGGACACCAACGTGGAAGAATTTGAGTTTGCTATCCGCACCGTCTGTGAGCCGATTTTTGAAAAACCGCTGGCTGAGATCTCCTTCGGCCACGTGCTGCTGAACCTGTTTAACACCGCCCGACGCTTCAATATGGAAGTTCAACCGCAACTGGTGTTGCTACAAAAGACATTACTTTACGTAGAAGGGGTAGGACGTCAGCTCTATCCTCAGTTAGATTTATGGAAGACGGCGAAGCCTTTCCTCGAGTCATGGCTGAAAGACCAGGTTGGTATTCCGGCACTGGTTCGCGCACTGAAGGACAAAGCGCCGTTCTGGATTGAAAAGATGCCGGAACTGCCGGAGCTGGTATATGACAGCCTTCGTCAGAGTAAGCAGGTTCAGGCGAGCCTTGAGAAACTCTCGCAGAATCTGACGACGCATCATACCCGTCAGGGGCAATCGCGTTATCTCTTTGGTATAGGCGCGGTTTTACTCCTGAGCGGTACAATATTGCTAGTTAATCGCCCGGAATGGGGCCTGACACCCGCATGGCTTATGGCCGGAGGGCTGGTGGTATGGTTCGCCGGGTGGCGGAAGACGCGCTGAATTATGCGTCGCTAAGAGAGCGTTGCATAACGTATAATGCGCGCTGATTATTTCATCATCTATGCACAAAATCATTCAAGCTGCATCAAGGCGGCAAGTGAGTGAATCCTCAGGAGCTTACTGTAGTAAGTGACTGGGGTGAACGAACGCAGCCAACGCAGAGGCAGCTTGAAGGATGAAGTGTATATCAGAGGGACATGTATGGGTGGTATTAGTATTTGGCAGTTGCTGATTATCGTCGTTATCGTAGTTCTGCTTTTCGGGACTAAAAAGCTGAGCTCACTGGGATCCGATTTAGGTTCGTCTATCAAAGGCTTTAAAAAAGCCATGAGTGATGAAGACGACACCAAAAACAAAGCGGACCAGGATGCAGATTTCACTGCAAAATCAATCACTGATAAGCAGGAAAGTGCAAAGAAAGACGAAGCGAAACGCCACGACAACGAGCAGGTGTAATTCGTGTTTGATATTGGTTTCAGTGAACTGCTGCTGGTGTTTATTATTGGCCTTGTTGTGCTGGGGCCAAAACGCTTACCGGTAGCAGTGAAGACGGTTGTTGGCTGGATCCGCGCGCTGCGCTCTCTGGCGACAACCGTACAAAACGAGCTGACGCAGGAGCTTAAACTCCAGGAATTTCAGGACAGCCTGAAAAAAGTGGAGAAAGCGAGTCTGGATAACCTGACGCCAGAACTGAAGGCCTCCATGGACGAGCTGCGTGAAGCTGCAGAGTCGATGAAGCGTTCTTATACGGCGAACGACCCTGAAAAGGCGAGCGACGAGGCCAATACCATCCATAACCCGGTGGTGAAGGATAAGGACGCTGTGAAGCCGGAAGTTGCTGAGCCGCACGTTGACGAGCCTAAAGCGTCGTCAGCGGAGGCACCTGCGCCTGACGCCGAGGCAGTAAAGCCTGTAGAGAAAGAAAAAGTCCCTGCGGCCGCTGTTCCTGATTCATCCCCCGCATCGAGTGATAAACCGTAAACATGAGCGTAGAAGATACTCAACCGCTGATCGCTCATTTGATTGAGCTGCGCAAGCGCCTGCTCAACTGCATCATTGCGGTCATCGTGATTTTCCTGGCGTTGGTCTACTTCGCCAATGACATCTATCAGATGGTCTCCGCCCCGCTGATTAAGCAGATGCCGGCTGGCGCGACGATGATTGCCACCGACGTGGCGTCGCCGTTCTTTACGCCTATCAAGCTGACCTTTATGGTCTCGCTGATTCTGTCCGCCCCGGTCATCTTGTATCAGGTTTGGGCATTTGTGGCACCTGCGCTGTACAAGCATGAACGTCGATTGGTCGTGCCGCTGCTGGTTTCCAGTACTCTACTGTTCTACATCGGCATGGCGTTCGCCTACTTTGTGGTGTTCCCGCTGGCATTTGGCTTCCTGACGCATACCGCGCCGGAAGGGGTGCTGGTCTCGACCGATATTAAGAGCTACCTCGATTTTGTCATGTCGCTGTTCATTGCGTTCGGCGTGTCGTTCGAGGTGCCGGTGGCGATTGTGCTGCTCTGCTGGGTGGGTGTTACCACGCCGGACGATCTGCGGAAAAAACGCCCGTACGTGCTGGTTGGCGCCTTCGTTGTTGGCATGCTGCTAACGCCGCCGGATGTGTTCTCGCAAACGCTGCTGGCGATTCCGATGTACTGTTTGTTCGAAGTGGGGGTTTTCTTCTCTCGCTTCTACGCTGGGAAGCGGCTAACGCGTGATGAAGACGCGGAAGAAGAACAAGCTGAAGAATAATCACCAACCGCCCGCCAGGGCGGTTGTCATATGGGAGTGATGATGTTTGACATTGGGGTCAATCTGACCAGCTCACAGTTTGCTCGCGATCGCGATGAAGTGGTCGCACGAGCACGCACCGCCGGTGTACACGGCATGCTGCTAACGGGCACAAACCTTCACGAAAGCGAAGAAGCGCAGCGGCTGGCTGAACGCTTTGAATGCTGCTGGTCTACCGCTGGCGTGCATCCGCATGATGCCAGCAGCTGGTCTGCGGAAGTCGCTGAAGCCATCTACACGCTGGTCAATAAGCCGGAGGTGGTGGCGGTGGGCGAGTGTGGTCTCGATTTTAATCGCAACTTCTCTACGCCAGCCGAACAGGAAGTGGCGTTTACCGCGCAGCTGGCAATGGCCGCTGAACTCGGCATGCCGGTGTTTCTACACTGCCGCGACGCGCACGACCGTTTTCTCACCCTGCTGGAACCGTGGCTCGACCATCTACCTGGCGCGGTGCTGCACTGCTTTACCGGAACGCGGCATGAAGCGCAGGCGTGCCTGGATCGCGGGCTGTCGATTGGCATTACCGGCTGGGTATGCGATGAGCGTCGTGGGCTCGAACTTCGTGAACTGCTGCCGATGATTCCGGCGGACAGGTTACTGCTGGAAACGGATGCACCGTACCTGCTGCCGCGCGATATGATGCCAAAGCCAGCCTCACGGCGTAATGAACCTGCCTACGTGACGCATATTCTGGAGCGGGTTGCGAATTGGCGCGGTGAAGAGGCGCAATGGCTGGAAGCCGTCACGGACAATAACGCCAGACGGCTGTTTAATATCCACTTTTAAGTCAGGCTTTGCGGAAATCGGTGTTTTTAACGCTCTGCTTAATCTGTTTATTCAGCAGGTTGAGCAGCAGCATTGAACGTGCTTCACCGTCCGGCTCGGCAAAGATTGCCTGCAGCCCTTCGAATGCACCTTCGGTGATCACCACGCTGTCGCCAGGGTACGGCGTTTCCGGGTCGGTAATATCGTCAGGTTTATAAATGGAAAGCTGATGGATAACCGAAGACGGCACCGTTGCCGGGCTCATCCCAAAACGAACAAAATGGCTGACGCCGCGGGTGGCGTTGATGGTGGTGGTGTGAATAACCTCAGGGTCAAATTCCACAAACAGATAGTTCGGGAACAGCGGCTCACTGACTGACGTGCGTTTCCCTCGCACCATTTTCTCCAGGGTGATCATTGGCGTCAGGCAGTTGACCGCCTGTCGTTCCAGATGTTCCTGGGCACGCTGAAGTTGCCCGCGTTTGCAGTATAGTAAGTACCAGGCTTGCATAATGACTCATTTCCGCTGTTTAGCGCGAAAGCATAACAAAAGTACGGCTAAATCGCGATGTTGATTATTACTGCCTTGATTTACTTTAATTTAACAAAAATACAGCATCACAGGACCATTCGCCGTATACTAAGGCGCTTACCAGGAGGCCAAGAATTACCCCATGAAATACCATGACCTACGCGACTTTCTGACATTGCTCGAACAGCAGGGCGAGCTAAAACGTATTAGCCTCCCGGTTGATCCCCATCTGGAAATTACCGAAATTGCCGATCGCACGCTGCGTGCCGGTGGTCCAGCGCTGCTGTTTGAAAATCCAAAGGGTTACGACATGCCAGTGCTGTGCAACCTGTTCGGCACGCCCAGGCGCGTCGCGATGGGGATGGGGCAGGAAGATGTCAGCGCATTGCGCGAAGTGGGTAAGCTCTTAGCCTTTCTGAAAGAACCGGAGCCGCCGAAAGGCTTCCGCGACCTGTTCGACAAGCTGCCGCAGTTTAAGCAGGTGTTGAACATGCCAACCAAACGCCTGCGCGGCGCCCCTTGCCAGCAAAAGATTATCGCCGGTGATGACGTTGATTTGTCTCGCATTCCGGTGATGACCTGCTGGCCAGAAGATGCCGCGCCGCTGATTACCTGGGGTCTGACGGTGACCCGTGGCCCGCATAAAGAGCGGCAGAACCTGGGTATCTATCGCCAGCAGGTGATTGGCAAAAACAAACTGATTATGCGCTGGCTGTCGCATCGCGGCGGCGCGCTGGACTTCCAGGAGTGGTGTGCGGCGCATCCGGGCGAACGCTTCCCGGTATCCGTTGCGCTTGGCGCTGACCCGGCGACCATTCTGGGCGCGGTAACGCCGGTGCCGGATACGCTCTCTGAGTATGCTTTTGCGGGCCTGCTGCGCGGTACTAAAACGGAAGTGGTGAAGTGTATTTCTAACGATCTGGAAGTGCCCGCCAGCGCGGAAATCGTGCTGGAAGGGTATATCGAGATTGGCGAGATGGCACCGGAAGGCCCGTATGGCGACCATACCGGTTATTACAACGAAGTGGATAGCTTCCCGGTCTTCACCGTCACGCATATTACCCAGCGTGAAGATGCTATCTACCACTCCACGTATACCGGTCGTCCGCCGGATGAACCCGCGGTGCTGGGCGTGGCGCTGAATGAAGTCTTCGTGCCAATCCTGCAAAAACAGTTCCCGGAGATTGTTGATTTCTACCTGCCGCCGGAAGGGTGTTCCTATCGCCTTGCCGTGGTGACGATGAAAAAACAGTATGCGGGGCATGCAAAACGCGTAATGATGGGTGTATGGTCGTTTTTACGCCAATTTATGTACACAAAATTCGTGATTGTCTGCGATGATGACGTCAACGCACGCGACTGGAACGATGTGATATGGGCGATTACCACCCGAATGGATCCCGCTCGGGATACGGTTCTGGTCGAGAACACGCCGATTGATTATCTGGATTTCGCCTCGCCGGTTTCCGGCCTGGGGTCGAAAATGGGCCTGGATGCCACCAATAAATGGCCTGGGGAAACCCAGCGCGAATGGGGCCGTCCTATTAAGAAAGATCCCGCCGTTACGGCGCGTATCGATGAAATCTGGGACGAGCTGGCCATTTTCTCCGACGATAAATGATAATGATCTCCTTTGAGACCTTCACGCCGCAGACAACGCATCCGCAGCGTGAAGTGTGATGAGGAAAAGACCCGACAGAGGGAGCGCATGACAACCTTAAGCTGTAAAGTGACCTCGGTGGACGCCATTACCGATACGGTATATCGCGTTCGTTTAGTACCCGAAGCTGACTTCTCATTTCGTGCCGGGCAGTACCTGATGGTCGTAATGGATGAACGTGACAAGCGCCCGTTCTCTATGGCTTCTACGCCGGATGAAAAGGCGTTTATTGAGCTGCATATCGGCGCGTCAGAGCTGAACCTGTACGCCATGGCGGTAATGGACCGCATCCTCAAAGAACGTGAAGTGGTTGTCGATATCCCACACGGTGAAGCCTGGCTGCGTGAAGAAGACGATCGTCCGTTAGTGCTGATTGCTGGCGGCACCGGCTTCTCTTATGTGCGTTCAATTCTGCTGACCGCATTGACGCAAAACCCGAACCGCGAAGTGGCGATTTACTGGGGTGGCCGTGAAGAGAAGCATCTGTACGATCTCTCTGAGCTGGAAGCACTGTCGGTAAATCATCCGAACCTGCGCGTGGTGCCGGTAGTTGAGCAACCGGAAGAAGAGTGGCGCGGACGTTCTGGTACCGTACTGACGGCGGTACTGCAAGATTACGGCACGCTGGCGAATCACGATATTTATATCGCTGGTCGTTTTGAAATGGCGAAGATTGCCCGTGACCTGTTCTGCAACGAACGTCAGGCGCGTGAAGATCGCCTGTTCGGCGATGCGTTTGCCTTTATCTGATAAGTAATAAAAAACCCGCCCCTGACAGGCGGGAAGAACGGCAACTAAACTTTGTTGTGTTGTCGACCTGTGCGACGCTTGCGTCGCCATCCGGCGTGTTTGCCGGTGGCGCTGTGCTTGCCCGGCAAACCATAACGGTATACTGCGCGCCCCGACTAACGGGGCGCGTTTTTTATACGCGCTCGATAACCGTCGCGATGCCCTGACCTAACCCGATGCACATGGTCGCCAGACCAAACTGGACATCCTTGCGCTCCATCAGGTTCAGCAGGGTGGTGCTGATACGCGTACCGGAGCACCCGAGCGGGTGGCCCAGCGCGATCGCGCCGCCGTTAAGGTTTATCTTCTGGTCAATCTGTTCCATCAGCCCCAGATCCTTAATGCATGGCAGGATCTGCGCGGCAAACGCTTCGTTCATCTCAAACAGATCGATATCGTTCGCGGTCAGGCCGGCTTTCTTCAGCGCCAGCTTCGAGGCCGGAACCGGGCCGTAACCCATAATGGATGGGTCGCAGCCGACCACCGCCATCGAACGGATACGCGCGCGCGGCGTTAAGCCCAGCTCGCGAGCGCGGCTTTCGCTCATCACCAGCATGGCGGAAGCGCCGTCGGAAAGTGCAGAAGAGGTGCCTGCCGTTACCGTTCCCGTCACCGGGTCGAAGGCCGGTTTCAGCGTTGAAAGCGCTTCAACGGTGGTCTCCGGACGAATGACCTCATCATAGTTAAACTGCTTCAGTACGCCGTCTGCATCATGGCCGCCGGTCGGAATGATTTCATTCTTAAAGGCACCAGATTGTGTTGCAGCCCAGGCGCGAGCGTGGGAACGAGCGGCAAACGCGTCCTGCATTTCACGGCTGATACCGTGCATACGGGAGAGCATTTCAGCCGTGAGTCCCATCATGCCTGCGGCTTTCGCCACGTTACGGCTCATGCCCGGGTGGAAATCGACGCCGTGGCTCATTGGCACGTGGCCCATATGCTCTACGCCGCCAACCAGACAGACCTGTGCGTCGCCGGTCATGATCATGCGGGCCGCATCGTGCAGCGCCTGCATGGAAGAACCACACAGACGGTTCACGGTCACTGCCGGTACTGAATGCGGGATTTCCGCCAGCAGCGACGCGTTACGGGCGATGTTAAAGCCTTGCTCCAGCGTCTGCTGCACGCAGCCCCAGTAGATGTCGTCGATGGCGGCCGCTTCCAGCGCGGGGTTACGCGCCAGCAGGCTGCGCATCAGGTGCGCGGAGAGATCCTCGGCGCGCACGTTACGGAACGCACCGCCTTTGGAACGGCCCATCGGGGTACGAATTGCATCAACAATAACAACCTGTTCCATCGTGACTCCTTAAGCCGTTTTCAGCTCACCAGCCGGACTGGCTGGCTCAACTGGAGGATAATACGCTTCGTTATGGCGCGCTTTGTCGCGCAGGCCGGCCGGGACTTCATACAACGGACCGAGGTGCTGATATTGCTGCGCCATATCAAGGTACTTCGCGCTGCCGAGCGTATCCAGCCAGCGGAACGCGCCGCCGTGGAATGGAGGGAAGCCCAGGCCGTAGACCAGCGCCATGTCGGCTTCTGCCGGGCTGGCGATAATGCCTTCTTCCAGGCAACGCACCACTTCGTTGACCATTGGGATCATCATGCGGGCAATGATCTCGTCGTCGCTGAAGTCGCGCTTCGGCTGGCTAACGTCTGCCAGCAGGCTATCGACCGCCGCGTCTTCTTCTTTCTTCGGTTTGCCTTTGCTGTCTTCTTTATAGCGCCAGAAGCCCAGGCCGTTTTTCTGGCCGTAGCGGCTGGCGTCGAACAACGCATCGATAGCGTCGCGATAATCTTTCTGCATACGCTGAGGGAAACCGGCCGCCATCACCGCCTGCGCGTGGTGCGCGGTATCAATCCCGACCACGTCGAGCAGGTAGGCTGGGCCCATCGGCCAACCGAACTGTTTCTCCATGACCTTATCCACCTTGCGGAAGTCCGCGCCGTCGCGCAGCAACTGGCTGAAACCAGCAAAGTACGGGAACAGTACGCGGTTAACGAAAAAGCCAGGGCAGTCGTTGACCACGATAGGTGTTTTGCCCATCTGGCTCGCCCAGGCGACCACTTTCGCAATGGTGCTTTCTGAAGTTTTCTTACCGCGGATGATTTCAACCAGCGGCATACGGTGCACCGGGTTGAAGAAGTGCATGCCGCAGAAGTTTTCCGGGCGCTCCAGCGCATCGGCCAGTTCACCGATAGGAATGGTTGAGGTGTTAGAAGCCAGGACGGTATCCGGGCGCACTTTCTGCTCGGTTTCTGCCAGTACCGCTTTTTTCACCTTCGGGTTTTCCACGACGGCTTCAACGACCACATCAACGCGGTCGAAACCGGCATACTCCAGCGTCGGCTGAATAGTTGAAATCACGCTTGCCAGCTTCAGACCGTTGATTTTGCCGCGTTCAAGCTGCTTGTTGAGCAGTTTGCTGGCTTCGGTCATGCCGAGGGTCAGCGATTTTTCATTTATATCCTTCATGATAACCGGCACGCCTTTCCAGGCAGACTGGTAAGCGATCCCACCGCCCATGATGCCTGCACCCAGTACGGCGGCATGTTTTGGCGGTTCGATGTGTTTGGTCAGTTTCTTCGCCTGACCTTTTACGTATTGGTCGTTGAGGAAAATACCGACCAGAGCACGGGCTTCATTAGAGTGGGCCAGTGGAACAAAACTTTTGTTTTCCAGATTGAGCGCTTCTTCGCGGCCAAAGCGCGCGGCGGCTTCAATCGTTTTCACCGCCGTGATTGGCGCGGGGTAGTGTTTACCCGCCGTCTGCATCACCATCGATTTAGCAATAGAGAAACTCATGGTGGCTTCAATCTTGCTGAGCTTCAGCGGCTCAAGTTTCGGCTGACGCTTGGCTTTCCAGTCGAGGTCGCCGTTAATCGCCTGACGCAGTACCGCCAGCGCGCCATCGATTAGTTTTTCCTGCTTCACGACGCCGTCGACCAGGCCAATCTTCAGCGCTTGATCGGCACCGACATCTTTACCGGCGGCGATGATTTCCAGCGCACTATCGGCACCCAGCAGACGCGGCATACGCACAGAGCCGCCAAAGCCCGGCATGATGCCCAGCTTGGTTTCCGGCAGACCGATACGCAGATCTGGCGTTGCCAGACGGTAGTCGGTGGCCAGCACGCATTCGCAGCCGCCGCCTAGCGCATAGCCGTTGACGGCAGAGATAGTTGGGACCGGCAAATCTTCCAGACGGTTGAAGACGCTGTTGGCGAAGTGCAGCCACTGGCTGAACTGTTCTTCTGGCACCAGGAACAGCGAAAGGAATTCGGTGATATCCGCGCCGACAATAAAGGCCGCCTTTTCAGAGCGAAGCAGCAGCCCCTTCAGCTCTTTTTGTTTTTCGAGGACGTCGAGCGCCTGCCCGAGGCTGGCTACGGTTGCGGTATCTAATTTGTTAACTGAGCCTGGGGCATCGAACACCAGTTCGGCAATGCCATCTTCTAGCCAGTTGAGGTACAGGGTGTCGCCTTTGTAGAGCATGTCAGTCTCCTGAATCCAGCAAAGTGATCTGGTCATACCAGATAATCAGGAGTGTGTATTTTGTGTTAAATAAATGCAAACAAGACTTTAAATATTTGCTGGTCGGATCACGTCCGGCGGAAATCACGCAGGGTGGGAGAGGTGTGCTAATATGCGGTGACTAAAGGGTAAAAAAATCAAAAGGGTAAATCATGGAATCACTGGCCGCACTCTATAAAAATCATATTGTTACCTTACAAGAGCGAGCACGTAACGCACTCGACCGTTTCAAACTCGATGCGCTGCTTATCCACTCTGGCGAGCTGATGAATGTTTTTCTGGATGACCACGCGTACCCGTTCAAGGTCAACCCGCAGTTCAAAGCATGGGTGCCGGTGACTCAGGTGCCAAACTGCTGGCTGCTGGTGGACGGCGTTAATAAACCGAAGCTGTGGTTCTACCTGCCGGTTGATTACTGGCACAACGTCGAACCGCTGCCGACCTCGTTCTGGACAGAAGAGGTTGAAGTCATTGCGCTGCCAAAAGCGGACGGCATTGGCAGTCAGCTGCCCGCTGCACGTGGCAACATCGGCTATATTGGTCCGGTTCCGGAGCGTGCGCTGGGCTTGGGCATTGCTGCGAGCAACATCAACCCGAAAGGGGTGATTGACTACCTGCACTATTATCGCGCCTATAAGACTGACTATGAGCTGGCGTGTATGCGTGAAGCGCAGAAGATGGCGGTCAACGGCCACCGTGCGGCAGAAGAAGCCTTCCGTTCCGGCATGAGCGAGTTTGATATCAACCAGGCCTATCTGACGGCTACCGGTCATCGCGATACCGATGTGCCTTACGGCAACATCGTGGCGCTGAACGAGCATGCGTCGGTGCTGCACTACACCAAGCTGGATCACCGCGCACCGGCTGAAATCCGCAGCTTCCTGCTGGATGCTGGGGCGGAATATAACGGCTATGCCGCTGACCTTACCCGTACCTGGGCGGCACACAGCGACAATGAATTTGCTCAGCTGATTAAAGATGTGAACACTGAACAGCTGGCGCTGATTGCCACCATGAAGGCGGGCACCAGCTACGTGGATTACCACATCCAGTTCCATCAGCGTATCGCCAAACTGCTGCGTAAGCATCAGATCGTGACCGATATGAGCGAAGAAGCGATGGTCGAAAATGACCTGACCGGACCGTTTATGCCGCACGGTATTGGCCACCCGCTGGGCCTGCAGGTGCATGACGTCGCTGGCTTTATGCAGGATGACACCGGCACGCATCTGGCAGCACCGTCTAAGTATCCATACCTGCGCTGCACCCGCGTGCTGCAACCCGGCATGGTGCTGACCATCGAACCGGGCATCTACTTTATTGAGTCTCTGCTCGCGCCGTGGCGTGAAGGTCAGTTCAGCAAGCACTTCAACTGGCAGAAAATTGAAGCGCTGAAGCCGTTTGGCGGCATTCGTATTGAAGATAACGTGGTTATTCACGAGAACAATATCGAAAATATGACGCGTGACCTGAAACTGGCGTAATGGAAAGCTGGCGAATACCGGCCGAGCCGGTCACCTTCGTTGAAGAGATAAAGAAGAGTCGTTTCATCACCCTGTTGGCGCACACCGACGGGGTGGTGGCGGCGAAAGCGTTCGTTGAGTCTGTACGTGCCGAACATCCAGATGCCCGCCACCACTGCGTGGCGTGGGTGGCGGGTCGACCGGATGATTCACAGCAGCTTGGCTTCTCTGATGATGGTGAACCGGCGGGTACGGCCGGTAAACCGATGCTCGCTCAGCTGATGGGCAGCGGTGTCGGTGAAATCACCGCCGTAGTGGTTCGCTACTACGGTGGTATCTTGTTAGGTACCGGTGGGTTGGTAAAAGCCTACGGCGGTGGCGTGCAGCAGGCGCTCAATCTGCTCACAACGCAGATCAAAACGCCGTTAACCGAATATACTCTGCTATGTGAATACGGACAGCTTGCGGGCATTGAGTCGCTGGTTGGGCAGTATGCCGGGCAGATTGTTGCCAGTGATTATCAGGCGTCGGTACAGCTCCGTATCGCGCTGCCGCAGGCAAAAGTGCATGATTTTTCCGCAAGACTGGCGGATTTTAGTCGTGGTTCATTGCAATTGTTGGCGATTGACGAATAATCCCCCTCCTGACTTTTTTTGATTATCAAAGGACGCGCCGGAAATGCATTTTCGTGCCATTACTCGAATTGTTGGACTTCTGGTCATCTTATTCTCGGGGACAATGATCCTCCCGGGATTGGTGGCTCTGATTTACCGCGATGGCGCCGGGCGCGCATTTACTCAAACCTTTTTTGTCGCGCTGGTGATTGGTTCGCTGCTGTGGTGGCCGAACCGTCGGGAGAAGGGCGAACTGAAATCGCGCGAAGGCTTCCTGATTGTTGTTCTGTTCTGGACGGTGCTGGGCAGCGTGGGTGCGCTACCGTTTATCTTCTCTGAACAGCCGAACCTGACGGTCACCGATGCGTTCTTTGAATCGTTCTCCGGTTTAACAACCACCGGGGCGACCACGCTGGTAGGGCTGGACTCGCTGCCCCACGCCATCCTTTTCTATCGACAAATGCTGCAGTGGTTTGGCGGGATGGGGATCATTGTGCTGGCGGTGGCAATCCTGCCTATTCTTGGCGTAGGTGGGATGCAGCTATATAGAGCGGAAATGCCGGGGCCGCTGAAGGACAACAAGATGCGCCCGCGAATTGCCGAAACGGCGAAAACGCTGTGGCTCATTTACGTACTATTAACTGTGGCCTGTGCGCTGGCGCTGTGGTTTGCCGGGATGCCCGCGTTTGATGCGATTGGCCACAGCTTTGCGACTATTGCCATCGGCGGCTTCTCCACGCATGACGCCAGCGTTGGCTTCTTTAATAGTCCCACCATCAATACCATTATTGCTATCTTCCTGCTGATCTCCGGCTGTAACTACGGCCTGCACTTCTCTTTATTAAGTGGACGCAGCCTGAAGGTGTACTGGCGTGACCCGGAATTCCGCATGTTTATCGGGGTACAACTGACGCTGGTGATTATCTGCACCCTGGTGCTGTGGTTCCATGACATCTATAGCTCGGCGGTGACGACGCTTAACCAGGCGTTCTTCCAGGTGGTCTCGATGGCGACGACCGCGGGCTTTACTACCGACAGCATCGCGCGCTGGCCGCTGTTCCTGCCGGTTCTTCTTTTATGTTCGGCATTTATCGGTGGCTGTGCAGGTTCAACGGGTGGTGGTTTGAAGGTCATTCGTATCCTGCTGCTGTTCAAACAGGGGAACCGCGAGCTGAAACGCCTGGTTCACCCGAATGCGGTCTACAGCATTAAACTGGGTAACCGTGCGCTGCCGGAACGTATCCTTGAGGCGGTATGGGGATTCTTCTCCGCCTACGCGCTGGTCTTTATTATTAGCATGCTGGCAATCATCGCGACCGGCGTGGATGACTTCTCTGCGTTTGCCTCTGTGGTGGCGACGTTGAACAACCTCGGCCCTGGGCTCGGCGTGGTGGCGGATAACTTTGCCAGCATGAATCCGGTGGCGAAGTGGATCCTGATTGCGAATATGCTGTTTGGTCGTCTTGAGGTCTTTACGCTGCTGGTGCTGTTTACCCCAACATTCTGGCGCGAATAACAGGAGTCAGCGTTGAAAACATTAATGCTCTTTTCTACCCGTGATGGGCAGACGCGCGAAATTGCGGCCTATCTTTGCTCGCAGCTCAGTGAGTTGGGTGTGGATACCGCTATGGTGGACTTGAATCGTACGGAAAGTATTGATTGGCAGCTGTATGACCGGGTGGTGATTGGCGCTTCTATTCGTTACGGCCATTTCCATTCTGCGCTCGATCGTTTTGTTAAGAAGAACACGACGGCGCTGCAGGCGATTCCGAGCGCGTTCTTTGCGGTGAATCTGGTAGCACGCAAACCAGAGAAGCGTTCTCCGCAGACCAACGGCTATACACGTAAGTTCCTGCTGCGTTCACCATGGCAGCCAAACGCCTGCGCCGTGTTCGCTGGCGCGCTACGTTACCCTCGCTATCGCTGGTTTGACCGCTTTATGATTCGCCTCATTATGAAGATGACCGGTGGGGAAACGGATACCAGTAAAGAAGTGGTGTATACCGACTGGGAGCAGGTGGCCGGATTTGCCAAAGAATTAGCGCAACTTTCGCCCAAATAGGGCGCTAAATCGACGCATTGCCTGGAAAATGAGCGAACGAAAAGTTTTTTAAGATTTATGCTTGCGGGATCTCAATTACTCCCTATAATGCGGCCCCACTGAGACGGAACAACGGCAAACAAGCCGCCGGGTCAGCGAGGTTCTCCTGAGAACTTCGACAGAGAAAAGCGAAATTAAACGC
>NZ_JMPL01000041.1 GCF_000735365.1 Kluyvera ascorbata ATCC 33433
TTTATATTTGGTATTGCCGGATGGCGGCTTTGCCTTATCCGGCCTACAAAAACGGTAGGCCAGATAAGCGTAGCGCCATCAGGTATTCACTACGCAGTGCGCTTCACCGCTTCATTGGCAAACCCATCAGCGGGTTCCAATGCCAGATCCAGCGTCGCCAGCAGATCTTTTGCCCGGTCGTGGAATCCGCGCAGCGTTTGTTGCAGTCGCTCAACTACCTCAGGATCTTTGATAGCCACCGCCTGCCAGATGCCATCTTTATCGAACAGACCGAACTGGTAACTGTAGGTAAAGCGGCGCTCTTCCGCTTCCATCTCCATCCACCAGCCCCAGAACTCACGCTTCTCTGGCGCTGGTTTTACGTTTACGCATACCGCCAGACAGTCGAAAAAAAAGCGGTTATCGACACACTGTTCTTCGCGGATATAAGGTCCAAGCGCAGTGAATTTCTTGATCAATCTACTCTTCGGGTGTCCACTCGGTAACGTCATTGCGATCTCCTTTAGTGATGCAACTGTTTTACCAAATCAATAGAATTTATCAATATATTAACAAAATCTATTATTGATCCACCCGGCAATTTCTTTCAGTGCCTTATCGAAATTACGATACACCGGGTTAAACGGAATCGGCATCAGCTTGCCCTGCGAAGATGACGAAACAATTAACCGCGACTCCTCTTCCGGGCTGAACGGATCGTTCTCCCAGAAGCCGGACAGCATTGGCGTTGGGCAGCGTCGACCAAGCAGCCCCTGCGTCTTCAACGAGTAGCGATTAAGCTCAACCCGCAGCGCTTCGTCAGAGGCGTCGTGCATGCCGAGACGCGAGGCCAGTACGTCGAGATACATCTCAGGCACGCGGCCCTGATGCAGCGGATCGTTCAGCAGGCCATGCACCACCGGGCCAAGGCAGGCGACGGCTTTCAGGCGCTGTGCTTCGAGGTAAGCCAGCCGCACGGCGATATTGGCGCCAAAGCGGAAGCCAAATGCCGCCACGCGAGTGTGATCGACCCACGGGATATCCGGCAGTGCGCGCAGCGCGTGCTGATGGAGTATGCTGGAATCCTGGGTCAGCTTCCATTTTGAAGAGAAGCCAATGGAAGGCATATCCAGCGTCAGCATTGCAATGCCGAGTGGCGCAAAGTAACGCTCATAAAGGCTGTAGTAGTCGGTTTGCAGGCCATCCAGCCCGCCGCACATCAGCACCGTCGGGAACGGGCCGTTGCCTTTTGGCATATGCAGAAAACCGGTGACCGGCGAGCCTCCAGGTATAGCGAACTCCAGCTCACGTATTTCACCCGGCAACCGCTGCGCCGCTTCTTCATAGGCGCGGTTGGCCAGCACCTGTGCCTGCTCGGCGAGGTCATCGCCCTTCAGATGCGGGTAAGCGGCAATGCTATAAAGGTTGGAGGCGTGCAGCCAGTGGCGGCCGCTGAGAGCCTGGTCTTGCTCCTGGGTGGCTTTCTGCTGCCAGAGCATCGCCTGTGTAGACCACTCGTAAATCCAGTTACCGCCGCGGTAGCCCACCACGGTGTCATACAGCTCTTCGTCGGTGCGCTCGGCTTTACTCATCACGATACGCGCCTGGACGTCGAGGATCTCCTGCGGCGTCACACCGCGCCAGATCCACATCAGGCGGTTAATCATGCGGTACCAGTGGGGTACGTTATTGCCGCTAAGCGCCGACTGCATACGATCGGTGCTACCGTTATTGAACCGGCGAACCAGCGTTGACGTTTCAGGGTGTTTAAAACGCGGCTTGAATAGCGTTTCGCTGAGATTAGCTTCTGGCATCACAAAACCTCCATAGATACTGTCTTAGGGGTATTGTAACGCGTGGGACGTTAAAAAAAACAACGCCCGGCATAACCGGGCGTTGGAAGCGCATTTATTGATGAATTAACGGCCAGAAATAGGCGGTACGAATACTACGCCCATGTCCCAAGGCTGTTCAATCCAGGTATCCTGCGGGATATCAACAACATAATCGTCAACCAGCGGACGACCTGCTGGTTTAGCGAAAATGGTAACGAAGTGGGCTTTCGGATACATATCGCGAATCGCTACCGCGGTGCCGCCGGTATCGACCAGATCGTCAATAACAATAAAGCCTTCGCCATCGCCTTCAGCGCGTTTCAGAACTTTCAGTTCACGCTGGTTATCATGGTCATAGCTGGAGATGCATACGGTGTCGACGTGACGAATGCCCAGTTCACGTGCCAGCAGTGCGCCAGGCACCAGACCGCCACGGCTAACGGCGATAATGCCTTTCCACTGTTCAGAAGGCATCAGGCGTGCAGCCAGTTTGCGTGCGTGAATCTGCAACATGTCCCAGGTGACGACGTATTTTTCGCTCATGTGAAGTGTCCCAGCCTGTGTTATACGGCTTAAAAATTGTTCAAGGGGGAAATGGGTTGCGCGAGATTATAGAGATCTGACGCACTAAAAACCAGTGTTAAGCGGAATCCACCGCGCTTTTTACGTGGTTTGTTCTACCGGGAAGGGCAGAAAGTGGTATTCTCAACCCCATCGCGCAAGCCAGAGCTTGTGGTATATGTATGTGCTAACCCTTTACCTGCAAGCGACTTTTGCAGAACGCCGTAAGGAGACTCATCGTGTCTGAACTGTCTCAATTATCCCCGCAGCCGCTGTGGGATATTTTTGCCAAAATCTGTTCTATTCCGCACCCTTCTCATCATGAAGAGCAGCTCGCCGCGCACATCGTTGGCTGGGCAAAAGAAAAAGGGCTTCACGCTGAGCGTGACCAGGTTGGCAACATTCTGATTCGTAAAGCCGCTACCCCGGGTATGGAAAACCGTAAACCGGTTGTGCTGCAGGCTCACCTCGATATGGTGCCGCAGAAAAACAATGACACCGTACACGACTTCGCTAAAGACCCGATTCAACCGTACATCGACGGTGAGTGGGTGAAAGCGCGTGGTACAACGCTTGGCGCAGACAACGGTATCGGCATGGCTTCCGCGCTGGCGGTGCTGTCTGATGAATCCGTTGAGCATGGCCCGCTGGAAGTGCTGCTGACCATGACCGAAGAGACCGGTATGGACGGCGCGTTCGGTCTGCAACCAAACTGGCTGCAGGGCGACATCCTTATTAATACCGACTCTGAAGAAGAAGGCGAAATCTACATGGGTTGCGCCGGTGGTATCGACTTCACCAGCAACCTGCCGCTGACCCGCGAAGCGATTCCTGCGGGCTTCCAGACCTTCAAGCTGACGCTGAAAGGCCTGAAAGGCGGCCACTCCGGCGGTGATATTCACCTCGGCCTCGGCAACGCCAACAAACTGCTGGCACGCTTCCTGGTGGCTCACGCTGCGGAACTGGATCTGCGTCTGGTTGATTTTACCGGCGGTACCCTGCGCAACGCTATTCCACGCGAAGCCTTCGCCGCTATCGCGGTTCCGGCAGACAAAGTCGACGCGCTGAAAGGGCTGGTTGAAACCTACCTGCACATTCTGCAAAACGAACTGTCAGCAAAAGAGAAGAACCTGACGCTGGTGCTGGAAGCGAATACCGTTGAAGGTAAAGCGCTGACCACCGCTTCTCGCGACGCCTTCATTCAGCTGCTGAACGCGACCCCGAACGGCGTGATTCGTAACTCCGACGTGGCAAAAGGCGTGGTTGAAACTTCTCTGAACGTGGGTGTGGTTTCCTTCACTGAAGATACCGCAACCATTCACTGCCTGATTCGTTCTCTGCTCGACAGCGGTAAAGATTACGTGGTGAGCATGCTGGAATCTCTGGGCGCGCTGGCGGGTGCAAAAACCCAGCCTAAAGGCGGCTACCCAGGCTGGCAGCCAGATGCAAACTCTCCGGTAATGAAGCTGGTGCGTGAAACCTATCAGCGCCTGTTCAACAAGGTGCCGAACATTCAGATTATCCACGCGGGTCTGGAATGTGGTCTGTTCAAAAAACCGTATCCAGACATGGATATGGTTTCCATTGGGCCAACCATCACCGGGCCACACTCTCCGGATGAGCAGGTTCATATCGAAAGCGTTGGCCAGTACTGGCAGCTGCTGACGGAACTGCTGAAAGCGATTCCGGCGAAGTAAGTTCTGAGCCGTTCCCGGCGGCGCTTCGCTTGGCCGGGCTACATTTGACGTAGCCCGGCCAAGCGGAATGACGCCGGGAATATCACCACCCTACCTGATTTTTTCCATCCGATAGTTCACAAACGTCTCTCCACGCGCTTCAACCTCTTGTTCTGCCACCACCACGAACCCCAGCCGTTCAAAACACACTTTGGCCGTAATGCTCGCATCTACCGTTAACGTTCCCGTCGGTACTCTGGCGAACAGCGCTTTCAGCAGCGCGCTGGCGACGCCCTGTCGCGCATACGATGGGTCGACAAACAGCAGGTCGATATAGCGCTCAACGGCGGTGACAAAACCGACAGGCGTTTCATCAACCGTTGCAACCAGAACCAGAGAGTCAGCCATTTTTTGTCGCCAGCGTGTGCCATCCACCTGCGCCCAGGCGTTTACCTGCGCGGGCGAGTAGTGCTGACTGGCGGTTTCCCGCACCGCACGCTGGAAAATCTGGCACAGCGTGAAGAAGTCCCCGTCACGGTATTCCCGAATGATCATGATTAAATCCCTAATAGCAGCTGTCGTTCCAGCTGGGGGTCCAGCAGCGTCACGTGCAGGCCCACCAGACGCACTCCGCGCCCGGCGCGGCGCTCGTGCCAGGCTTTGTAGGCCGTCGCGAGCAGATCGTCTTTGGTCAGCTTCGGCCAGACGTGCTCCTGGGTAGTTTGCTGGAAATCATTAAATTTGAGTTTTATTCCCTGCCTGGCAATGCGTAGGTCGGGCCGGACCTTCGCCAGCCGCCGTTCCAGCTCGGGATAGAGACGCTCAACGATCGCCTCGCAGTCAGCCCAGTCGTGAATATCTTCTTCCAGCGTACGCTCCACGCCAACCGACTTACGCTGGCGATCGTTATGGATCTCCCGCTCGTCGATCCCCTGGCTGCGCTCCCAGAGGATCCGCCCAAACTTGCCAAAGCGTTTAAGCAGCATGGCGAGATCGCTTTTCTGTACATCTTCGCAGGTGCGCAGCCCCATACTTTCAAGCTTTGCCGCAGACACCTTTCCCACACCGGGAATTTTGCCAAGCGGTAGCGTTTTGAGAAAGGCGGGCACCTCATCAGGCGTCAGCACAAACTGGCCATCCGGCTTATTGAGGTCAGAAGCGATTTTGGCGAGAAACTTCACCGGGGCTACCCCCGCCGAGGCGGTCAGAGAAAGCTCGTTAAAGATAGTTTGCCGAATTTCCTGTGCCATCAGCGTCGCTGAGCCGTGGCAGTGTGGACTATCGCTGACGTCCAGATAGGCTTCATCCAACGAAAGCGGTTCAATAAGCGAGGTATAGCGGGAAAAAATCTCGCGGATATGGTTGGAGGCTTCACGGTAGGCCTCAAAGCGCCCCGGCAGCAAGGTGAGATGTGGGCAGAGCTTCAGCGCCATTCCCGTCGGCATGGCGCTACGCACGCCAAACTTCCGCGCCGGATAGTTTGCGGTGCTAATCACCCCGCGCTGCACGCGGCTTCCGCCAATGGCGATAGGAATATCACGCAGCGCCGGATTATCGCGCATTTCAACCGCTGCAAAAAAGCAGTCCATGTCGATATGGATAATTTTTCGCATCAGGCTCCCCTCACAAATCACTGTTTAAGTATACAGTACATTTATGCATTGAGGAAAGCCGACGCGGCTACATTTTCGGCGAGTTCATCATAAAGCGGGCATCGCACAGGTAGCGCACTGCCTCTTTGCCCTGATCCACCGCCGGGCTCCCCGCCATGCTCACAAACAGCTTGTTCACCTTTCTGACGTGGGAATGCAGCAACTTTTCAATCGTCATCTGCCGAAACGCATCATCCGCCATGCAGAAAAGCTCGTAGTCACCCAAACGCTCGCCGCAGGTTTCACAGTGGTTCATCCAGTACCGCAGCCCAGTGGTTTTACTTTTATCCAGATAGTAATTTCTGGCTTTGATGTTCTTTTTTATCGCCTCAGGCAGTTCATTAATATGGAAGACGAAGCTATTACGCTTCACGGACTCCCACCCTATTCCATCCTGACTTTTGCGCAAATAACGGGTAAACATCACCGCAATAATGGAGGTAGGAAGATGGCAATTCCAGCAGGTCATCTTCGTTGAAACCACCAGATAGTAAGGTGCCATTATGTTAAAGCTATCCATATCATAAGCATAACCACCGAGCGCTTCCGTCAGCTCGTGCTCTTCCACATACCATACGTTCGAATCCGCATCGTAATGTGCCCCCTGGCAGACGGCCTGTGCAACGTCGTCGGTGTGAATATCCAGCGGGATGATACGTGCCGCATCAATCACGTTTTCCTCCTGAAAATGTTTCGGCTAAAAAATCCCCCGCATCAGCGGGGGAGTAAAAATTATGGATTCGTCACCGCCCCTCGTCGAAGCGACGTCACCTTCTGCTGTTTATCCAGTTGACTCACCAGCGGCTGAACAATCTTCTCGCCCTGTTGACCAAAGTACTGATACAGCGTGTCTGACGCGCTCTGCGTCAGCACCATAATTTCAATGCGACGGTTGCCCGCGCTTTCTGGGTTTTTACTGTCCAGCAGCATCTGGTCAGCCATCGCGCTTACCTGCATGACTTTGTCATTCGGCATCCCGGCCTGCTCCAGCACGCGTCGTGCCGAGAGCGCACGGTCGCCAGAAAGGTTCCAGTTGTTGTAGATGTCGCTTTTGTAGGCCATCGCATCGGTGTGGCCGGTGATGATGATTTTGTTATCCAGCGAGTCAAAGACCGGAGCCAGCTCCACCAGCAGCGATTTAAAGAACGGCATGATCCTCGCGCTGCCGCGCTCGAACATATTGCGGTTCTGATCGTCTTTAATCAGCACCCGCAACCCTTGGGGAACGATCTCCATTTCAAGGTTGCTTTCCATGTGCGCGTTGCGCGCAATGGCGTTGATATCGGTTGCCAGCTCACCCAATTCACGGGCCGATTTTTTCTTCAACATCGCCGTTTTCTCGTCCACGTCCCTGGCTTTTTTGGCGTTCTCTTCGGTGATTTTCGCCAGCTCTTCCGGGGTGGTCGCCTGCATTTTACGCCTGGCGTTCTTACTGGCCGCCCCTGGTGCGATTGGCTGTTTACCTACCTTATTGAGCGGCGCCATACCGCCGCCGTTGAAAATAGACTGGCCATGCAGCGCCGCCACGATATTCTCACGGTCAGATTTGCTGACGCTGTTAACAATCAACTTCATCGTGGTGACCAAAGGGGCTGAGCGAATTTCCGAAGTCTCCGCCCGCTTCACCCTCGATGCGATGCCAGGCAAACAGATGGCTATCGATGCCGACCTTAACGCCGGGCTTATCAATCAGGCTCAAGCCCAAACGCGACGCAAAGATGTCGCGGGCGAGGCAGACTTCTACGGAGCGATGGACGGGGCGTCAAAATTCGTGCGCGGCGATGCCATCGCCGGGATGATGATCCTCGCCATCAACCTTATCGGCGGCGTGTGCATCGGGATTTTCAAATACAACCTCAGCGCTGATGCGGCCTTCCAGCAGTATGTGCTGATGACTATCGGTGACGGTCTGGTCGCTCAGATCCCTTCCCTGCTGCTCTCCACCGCTGCGGCAATCATCGTGACCCGCGTCAGCGATAACGGCGATATCGCCACCGACGTGAGAACCCAACTGCTGGCGACGCCGTCGATTCTCTATACCGCCACCGGCATTATGTTCGTACTGGCTATTGTCCCCGGGATGCCGCATTTCCCGTTCCTCGCCTTCAGCGCGCTGCTGGGCTTTACCGCCTGGCGTATGAGCAAGCGCCCAAAAGCCGCTGAACACGAGGAAAAAAGCCTCGAAACGCTGACCAAAACCATTACTGAAAATGCCGAGCAGGTGGTCAGTTGGGAAACCATTCCGCTGATTGAACCCATCAGCCTTAGCCTGGGGTATAAACTGGTTTCTCTGGTAGATAAGTCGAAGGGCAACCCGCTCACCCAGCGTATTCGCGGGGTGCGGCAGGTCATTTCAGACACTAACGGCGTGTTACTGCCGGAGATTCGTATTCGCGAAAACTTCCGCCTCAAAGCCAGCCAGTACGCCATTTACATCAACGGGATTAAAGCGGATGAAGCCGATATCCCTGCGGATAAGCTGATGGCGCTACCATCAAGCGAGACCTATGGCGAAATCGACGGCGTGCTGGGGAACGACCCGGCCTACGGGATGCCGGTCACCTGGATCCAGCCAGCGCAAAAAGCAAAGGCGCTGAATATGGGGTATCAGGTGATCGATAGCGCCAGCGTTATCGCCACCCATGTGAACAAGGTCATTCGAAACCATATTCCCGATCTTTTTAACTACGACGACATCACTCAACTGCATAATCGTCTCTCTTCTATGGCCCCACGGCTGGCGGAAGACCTCAGCGCCGCGCTGAACTACAGCCATCTGTTAAAGGTGTATCGGGCGCTGCTGATTGAAGGCGTTTCACTACGGGATATCGTCACTATCGCCACGGTGCTGGTCGCCAGCAGCGCAACAACTAAGGACCCGATTCTGCTGGTTGCCGATGTTCGTCTGGCGCTACGTCGCAGCATCACCCACCCGCTGGTGCGCAAGCAGGAGCTAACGGTATACACCCTGAATAACGAGCTGGAAAACCTGCTGTCTAACGTTGTGAATCAGGCCCAGCAGAGCGGAAAAGTGATGCTCGACAGCGTGCCGGTTGATCCGAACATGCTCAACCAGTTCCAGACCAATATGCCGCAGGTGAAAGAGCAGATGAAGGCGGCCGGTAAAGAGCCCGTACTGCTGGTCGCCCCGCAATTACGTCCGCTACTGGCACGCTATGCCCGCCTTTTTTCTCCGGGGCTACATGTGCTTTCCTATAATGAAGTTCCTGATGAGCTGGAATTAAAAATCATGGGGGCATTAAGCTAAATAAATAGAGAACGCGGCAATTAAGTTTCGTCCAAATTTGCCGCTTTATAGTTCTGAACATACCAGGGAAGGTGTGTTTCTCCGGAAATTTTTTATTGCCAGGAATATCACGTGATGAGAGATGAAAAAGTAAAAAGGAATTTTGCTTACCGCTCTGGGCATCATCCGCGGCGCCAATATTCTCCAACATTTATGGAGTTTGTGCATCGTCAGGAAGAGCGGCGGGAACACCATGAGCAGGAGATGAGTAAACACGCATCTTGCGGTAAATCAGTGGAGAAATCTGCAGACAATCAACGATATCACGCTATCCCAGACACCTTTGATACCCCACCCGTGCCGCTGATTAGCGCCTTTGACCTCTTTCTGTCAGCCGCGCTGATGTTTCTTTTCATCACTATGCTGCTGCTATTTATGAATTAAAGCACCGTGTTCTCTGTCAGGATCCGTCGAGCGCCAAGATAGTGATCCTGCCAGAACATATCTGCTAAATGACTTACACGGATCGTTTCTCCGGTACGCGGAGACTCAATAAAGTCGCCGTTGCCCAGATAGACCCCCATATGATCCGCAAGCTCTTTACTATGAATATGGAAGAAGAGCAGATCGCCACGACGCAGATCGTTATTTGCTACGATCGTCGCACGACGGTAGTGATACATTTCATTTGCCGTCCGCGGTAATTTTGCCGCAAGGATCTTATTGTAGGCGTAAAATATCAAACCACTGCAATCAAATCCCTGGTCGGGATTTACGCCGCCCCAGACATATGGTTTCCCCAACTGCTGCTCAAGACGGTGAATCGCAACTTCGGTCATATTATGCAGGTGGTCGCTGTTGAGGAAATGCGCATTTTCAGCCAGCGCCTTCCAGTGACGATCGCTGGCTTTAAGCGGGCCTGGAAACCACTCCGGATGCTGCTTAATCAACAGGCGGTTCTGTTGGCGCAGGGCTTTCTTGCTCTCTGCGTCTCCCACCACAATATAGCTGGCCTGCTTTTGCAGCTTCGCATGATATGCCCCCCACAGCTTTTCCCGGTTCTGTCGACGCAGCGAAGCGCCATAGCTTAGCAAAGCATGAGGGGCAGGCTTGTGGGTATGCGCAAAAGCAAACGGACTCAGAGCCATACAGGCCAGCAATGCGGTGGACAGAAAGCGGATCGATGTAGAAGGGGAAGCCATGAAAACCTTTCAACCGTGAAACGTCGAAACAGTCTACGTTGGCAGGGTTTACGCCAGGATTAATTCTCGATTATTAATCAATTAATAATTATATTTCATGACGTTAAATAACCCGGCAGATGGATATCATACCGGGTTATTCGTCGATTTACAGGATACGGTTCTGCTGGCATTGCGCTTCCCGAGCCATGCGTTTTTTACGCGCATCACAGGGCTCGGGGCAATCACATACCTTTTCCAACCCCAGCGATGAAATCCCCCCGCAGCTTCCCTGTAGGCTTTTTCGCTTGACCATATAGCCAAGCGACATGCCGAAGATAACCAGCAAGAAAATGCAGAAGGTCGCCAGAAAGACCGTTAACATCATCAGCCTCCAAAGTCATCGAGCATGATGTTCTCATCCTCAACGCCCAGCTCTTTGAGCATTTTGATAACCGCCGCATTCATCATTGGTGGCCCACACATGTAGAATTCGCAATCTTCCGGTGCCGGGTGGTCGCGCAGGTAGTTTTCGTAAAGGACGTTGTGAATAAAGCCAGTATAGCCCGTCCAGTTATCTTCCGGCAGTGCGTCAGAGAGCGCAATATGGAAGGTAAAGTTTGGGTTTTCCTGCGCCAGCTTTTCAAATTCGTCCTGGTAGAACATTTCGCGCAGGGAACGCGCGCCGTACCAGAAGCTGATTTTGCGGTTGCTATGCAGGCGCTTAAGCTGGTCAAAAATATGCGAACGCATGGGCGCCATACCCGCACCACCGCCGATAAACACCATTTCGGCGTCGGTCTCTTTGGCAAAGAATTCGCCAAAGGGCCCGGAGATCGTCACCTTATCGCCCGCTTTCAGCGACCAGATGTAGGAGGACATAATCCCTGGCGGAACGTCAGGCGCGGACGGCGGCGGTGTCGCGATACGCACGTTGAGCATGATGATGCCCTTTTCATCCGGGTAGTTTGCCATCGAGTAGGCGCGCAGGGTCGGCTCTTTAACGTCGGAGACATAGCGGAAGAGATTGAATTTATCCCAGTCGCCGCGGTATTCATCCGGCACGTCAAAGTCGGCGTAGGCCACTTTATGCGGTGGGCACTCAATCTGAATGTAGCCCCCGGCACGGAATGGCACGCTTTCGCCAGCAGGAATAGCGAGCTTCAACTCTTTAATAAACGTCGCTTTGTTATCGTTAGAGATAACTTCGCATTCCCACTTCTTCACGCCAAATACTTCATCTGGCAGCTCGATTTTCATATCCTGGCGCACGGCCACCTGACAGGCCAGACGGCAGCCTTCTTTGGCTTCCCGCTTCGTAATATGCGAAAGCTCGGTCGGCAGAATATCCCCGCAGCCCTCTTTCACCTTCACCCGGCACTGCCCGCAGGAACCGCCGCCACCGCAGGCGGACGAGATAAAAATACCGTTGCTGGAGAGCGTATTCAGCAGCTTGTCACCGGCTGGCGTTTTGATTTGCTTGTCGGCTTCGTTGTTGATTTCAATCACCACATCACCGGCGTTCACCAGCTTCGATTTGGCAAACAAGATCAGCACCGACAGCACCAGCACAATCAGCGTAAACATAACTACGCCAAGTAATATTTCCATAATTAACGACCCTTATAGCTGCACGCCGGAAAACGACATAAAACCAAGCGCCATCAGTCCGGTGGTGATAAAGGTGATCCCTAAGCCGCGCAGTCCCGCGGGCACGTTTGAGTACTTCATTTTTTCGCGAATGCCTGCCATAGCGACAATGGCCAGCATCCAACCAATGCCGGAACCAAAACCGTAGACGATGGATTCACCAAAGTTGTAATCACGCTGCACCATGAACGATACGCCGCCGAAGATGGCACAGTTCACCGCAATCAGCGGAAGGAAGATGCCTAATGCGGTGTAGAGTGACGGGAAGTATTTATCAAGGATCATCTCGAGGATCTGTACCAGCGCCGCAATCACCCCAATAAAGGTGATGAAGTTCAGGAAGCTAAGATCCACGCCGTCAACCAGTGCGCCGTCGCGTAGCACCAGGTTGTAGACCAGATTGTTAATTGGCACGGCAAGGCCGAGCACAACCGTTACCGCCACCCCCAGACCGAACGCGGTGAAGACTTTCTTCGACACAGCGAGGAAGGTACACATCCCCAGGAAGAAGGCCAGCGCCATGTTCTCAACAAACACCGCGCGAACAAACAGGCTAATGTAATGAGCCATAATCGGTTACTCCTTTTCCTGCTGTTCAGGCTTCCAGCTACGAAGCGCCCAGATCAGCAAACCGATAATGAAAAACGCGCTCGGCGCGAGCAGGAACAGACCGTTAGGCTGGTACCAGCCGCCGTTCTGCACCGTTTCCAGCACCGTGATGCCAAACAGCTTGCCGCTGCCGATGAGCTCCCGCAGGAAGCCAACAATCAACAGGATAGCGCCGTAGCCCAGCCCGTTGCCGATGCCGTCCATAAAGCTCGCCAGCGGGGGAGACTTCATGGCGTAGGCTTCCGCGCGCCCCATCACGATACAGTTGGTGATAATAAGCCCAACGAATACCGAGAGCTGTTTAGAGGTTTCGTAAGCGAATGCGCGCAGCAGCTGATCGACGACAATAACCAATGAGGCAATGATCGCCATCTGCACGATAATGCGCACGCTGTTCGGAATGTGGTGGCGAATCATCGAGATAAACATGCTCGAGAATGCCGTCACCAGCGTCACCGCAATGGTCATCACGAAGGCCGTTTCCAGCTTGGTGGTGACGGCCAGCGCTGAACAGACGCCAAGCACCTGTAACGCAATCGGGTTATTGGCGATAAGCGGGCCAACCAGCACGCGCTTCATCTCTTTCATATCACCCTGCTCAGCCATGATTTAGCCCTCCTTCACGCACCTGCTTCAGGAATGGGCCAAAGCCCAGTTCGCCCATCCAGAACTCAAAGCTGTGCTGCACCCCGTTAGAAGTGAGCGTTGCCCCGGAGAGACCGTCAACAGCGTAGAGATCGCCCTGCGGCGCCGCGCCTTTCATGACGCGCAACGCCGGTTTACCGTTATCATCCACTACGCGTTTCCCTACAAACTGCGCGCGCCAGTTCGGGTTTTCAATTTCACCGCCGAGGCCCGGAGTTTCTCCCTGGTCGTAGTAGGTAATGCCCCGGATGGTACGGCCGTCAGTATCCAGCGCCACGAAGGCATACATCATCGACCACAGTCCGTTGCCGTACACCGGCAGAACCATCTCCTGCACCTTCTGCTGTTCATCTTTAATAAGATAAATTTCCACGACGTTACTGCGACGGCGAATGCCTGCCGGGTCTTCGCTGGAGGTCAATTCAATGCTTTGTGCCGGGTCTTTCAGCGCCTGGCTTTGGTTAAACTTCGTCGGGTCTTTGTCGATGACTGTGCCACTTTTTAAATCGACCAGGCGAGGCACCACGCGGGATGCAAATACCTCGGCCACATCGTCTGCCGACATTTTGTCGTGCATCAATCCCGCCACCGCCAGAATATTGCGCTGTTTATCCAGCGCGCGCTGCTCCTGTTGGCGCGGTTTCAGCCCAACGGCGGAGCCCGCCACGACGATAGAGCAGACCAGGCAAAGCACCAGCACCACCAGCAGCGTCTTGCCGATGCTATCGTTACTTTTGTTTTCAGCCACGCGACTTCCTCCGCTTTATGTTGGCCTGCACCACGAGGTAATCAAATAGCGGCGCAAAGAGGTTGGCGAACAGAATCGCCAGCATCATCCCTTCCGGATAGGCTGGGTTAACCACGCGGATTAACACGCACATCACGCCGATCAGCGCCCCGTAGCACCACTTTCCTTTGTCAGTAAACGAGGCGGAAACCGGGTCGGTTGCCATAAACATCATGCCGAAAGCAAAACCGCCCAATACCAGATGCCAGTACCACGGCATGGCGAACATCGGGTTGGTATCGGAACCAATCAGGTTAAACAACGTGGCGCAGGCCATCATGCCGAGCATCACGCCGGCAACGATGCGCCAGGAGGCGACACGGCCAAAGATAATCAGCGCCCCGCCAAGCAGGATCATCAGCGTCGAGACTTCCCCAATGGAGCCCGGGATATTCCCGATAAAGGCATCCATCCAGCTCACCGGCTGGCCAGTTACAACGTTAACCAGCGACTCACCGCCGTGGCTCGCCCACTGGGAGAGTGGCGTGGCACCGGAGAAGCCGTCGGCCGCCGTCCAGACTAAATCGCCGGAGATTTGCGCCGGATAGGCAAAGAACAAGAAGGCACGCCCCGCTAACGCCGGGTTAAGGAAGTTGCGCCCGGTACCGCCAAAGATTTCTTTGGCAATCACCACGCCAAAGGAGATCCCCAGAGCGGCTTGCCACAGCGGCAGGGTTGGCGGGACAATCAGCGCAAACAGAATCGAAGTGACGAAGAAGCCTTCGTTGATCTCATGCTTGCGCACGATAGAAAACAGCACCTCCCAGAAACCACCTACCAGGAAGACCACCGCATAGATTGGCACAAAGAACACCGCGCCGAGCATCATCATGCTGAACCAGCCAGCATCTAGCGCGAAACTCACGCCCAGCGCCTGCGCTACGCTGTAGTGCCAGTTTCCGGCGATCACCTGCTGGAGCTGTTCAGCGCCGTAGAGCTTGTGCAGCGCCGGAATGGTCTGCAGGCCGACGTTGTACATCCCCCAGAACATCGCCGGGAAAACGGCGAACCAGACGAGGATCATCATACGTTTCAGGTCGATAGCATCACGAACGTGCGCCGCGCCCTTCGTGACGTGACCCGGCGTGTAGAGCAGCGTTGCCGCTGCTTCATACAGCGGGTAGTACTTTTCAAGTTTGCCGCCCTGCGTGAAGTGCGGCTCAACTTTTTCTATTAGCTGTTTTAAGCCCATCACTTAGCCTTCCTGCTCAATTTGCGTTAATACGTGGCGTAGCACTGGCCCGTATTCGTATTTCCCCGGGCAAACATAGGTGCACAGCGCCAGATCCTCTTCATCAAGCTCCAGGCAGCCAAGCGCCTGGGCGCTATCGGTATCGCCAGCCAGCAGATCGCGAAGCAGGACGGTTGGCAGGATATCCAGCGGCATCACCCGCTCGTAGCTGCCGATTGGGACCATCGCACGTTCGCCACCGTGAGTATCGGTGGAGAGGTTGAACAGCTTTTTCTTGAGGAAGTGGCCAAGCGTGGTGCGGGTGATGGAAAACTTATCCCGCCCCGGCGCGACCCACCCCAGCAGCTCTTTGTCACGGCCTTCTTTCAGCACGCTCACCTGCAGGTGGAAGCGCCCGAGGAAGGCATGCGGCCCGACGGCCTGTGTGCCGTTCAGGACAGAACCAGAGATAACGCGGTTTTCGCCATCGTGGAGTTCGCCCACCAGCAGCGCGTCGAGGTCTGCGCCAAGACGAGTGCGCAGTAAGCGCGGCTGTTTCACCTGCGGGCCGCCGAGCGCAATAATGCGTTCAGTCCAGAGCACACCATCAAGGAACAGCTTGCCGTAGGCGATAACATCCTGATAGTTCAGGTGCCACACCTGTTTGTTCAGGCTCACCGGCTCCAGGAAATGAATGTGAGTCCCCGCTAACCCAGCAGGATGCGGGCCGGCGAACTGGTTAAAGGTCACCTGTCCCTGCGGATGCCCACCCAGTTTCCCGCCGCTGCCCTGGCAGACGTGCACTCTGCCGTCGGTCAGGCGCGTCAGTACGGTCAGACCGGCGTTAAAAGCGTCGCGCTGGGCGAGTATAATTGGCTGCGGGTCGGCAGCCAGCGGGTTGGTGTCCATCGCAGTGACGAAAATAGCCGCAGGTTCGGTACCTGGCGCAGGCGTTTTGCTGAATGGGCGCGTGCGCATCGCAGTCCACAAACCGGATTCAATGAGCTGTTCGGTAACCGTTTCACGCGGGAGCGTTGCCAGCTCATCGGGCGCGTAGGCGTTAAAGGCCACGGCATCATCGCCTTCAATATCGATAACAACAGATTGCAGCACCCGACGCTCACCGCGGTGGATGGCGCTGACAATGCCGCTGGCCGGCGCGGTAAAACGCACGCCGGGTATCTTTTTATCTTCGAAAAGCAGCTGACCTTTGGCGACTTTGTCGCCCTCTTTGACCGCCATCGATGGGCGCAGCCCGATATATTCTTCACCTTTCACCGCGACACGCGTGACCGTCACATCATCAATGCGTTGCCCGTCAGGCAGGCCAGCTATAGGCAGATCGAGGCCTTTGGTTATTTTAATCATACAGTTCGCAGGTATCCGTTAACGACGGCATCAGTTCGAAACTGAAGCCAGCGTTTTGGTTAACGAAACAAAAGAAAGGAGTAAATCCTGAAACCCAATGACCATCCGTGATTGGGCATATGAGAGATTGAAGCATCCTTTCTTACGCTGTTTTGAGAGCCAATACATTCATCATTCGAATGAGCATCCATTTACTCAATTTTCCCCCGAATGATTCAGTAACGAAAGTTTACCATTTTCTCTTTCTTCGATGCAGCAGTTCTGCTTTTGAAGCCGCTAAATTGCGAGCCGATACGCAAAGTGAGCGAGTTTCAGACAAAGATAGCTAGTGAATCATCGGCTTATCCTACACTCTTTGTAGCCAATGCTGTCAGGCAGAGAAACAGCACAACGCACCGGGTTCAGGCGGGAATGCATTATGAAATGGTAAACGCTTACCATCCCTCTTGCGAAAAAATGCGGTGGTGCTAAGGTGAGCGCACAAAAAACAGATTTGTCTGCTTTTTTCTCTCTATTGCCTTCCTGGCATGTTGTTATCTTTTATCAAGGAACAAGTAGTATGCGCAAAATCGCATTTGTTATTGCGATGCTTTTGATGCCGTGCGTTTCGTTTGCTGGGTTATTAAGCAGCAATACGCCAACGACGCCTGTCAGCAAAGAATATAAGCAGCAAATGATGGGCTCACCGGTTTACATCCAAATCTTCAAAGAAGAGCGCACACTCGATCTCTTCGTCAAGATGGGTGAAACCTACCAACTCCTCGATAGCTATAAGATCTGCAACTACTCAGGTGGCCTGGGGCCGAAGCAGCGTCAGGGCGACTTCAAAAGTCCGGAAGGGTTTTACTCGGTGCAGCGCAGCCAGTTGAAGCCGGATAGCCGCTTCTATAAAGCGATTAATATTGGTTTCCCGAACGCCTATGACCGTTCTCACGGTTATGAAGGGAAATATCTGATGATTCACGGTGCCTGCGTGTCAATTGGCTGCTATGCCATGACCGACTCCGGTATTGATGAGATCTTCCAGTTCGTGACCGCGGCGTTAGTCTTCGGCCAGTCGAGCGTTGAAGTCAGCATCTATCCATTCCGCATGACCGATGCCAACATGAAGCGTCACAAATATTCCTACTACAACGATTTCTGGCAGCAGTTGAAGCCGGGCTACGACTACTTCCAGCAGACGCATAAGCCGCCGATGGTATCGGTTGTTGATGGGCGTTATGTGGTCAGCAAGCCGCTGAGCCACGAAGTGGTTCAGCCGCAGCTGGCCTCAAACTATACGCTCCCCGAGGCAAAATAATCGCCATTCGCCTGGCATAATCTTGTGCCAGGTTTCATTCCCCGTCAGCGGTTGAGTTGCTATCACGGTAACCACATCGTTGGCGGTGGTCTCCTGCTGAAAATCAATTTCCACATCCCTATCCAGAAGTTTTGCCACGCCAAAAGGCGCACGACGCGTTATCCAGTACAGGTTGGTTGAGCAGAATGCCATGACGTAACGGCCATCTGACAGCAGCATGTTAAACACGCCCTTTTCGCGCAGTTCGTCCGCCAGCGAGGCGATGTACTTAAAGACCGCCTGCATATTGCCAGGCGTACGCGGATAGCGCTCGGTGAGCTTGTACAACAACCAGCAAAAGGCTTTTTCGCTGTCGGTTTCCCCGACCGGGCGGAACTGTCCCGTTTCCAGCGATTTATAGCCGGTAAGCTGCCCGTTATGGGCGTAGGTCCAGTTGCGCCCCCAGAGCTCTCGGGTAAACGGGTGGGTATTTTCCAGCGCCACCATTCCGCGATTCGCCTGGCGAATATGCGCAATGACGGAGCAGGACTTGATGGGATAGTCCTGCACCAGTTTCGCGATAGGAGATTGGTAGCTGGGTTGGGGGTCTTTGAACGTGCGACAGCCTTTGCCTTCATAGAAGGTAATTCCCCAGCCGTCTTTATGCGGCCCGGTGCCTCCGCCGCGCTGGACCAGCCCGGTAAAACTGAAGCAGATATCGGTTGGCACATTGGCGCTCATCCCGAGCAGTTCGCACATATCACACCCCCACAGCAATCGGGGCCGGAGCCCCGTGAAACTTAAGCTTTAACCATCTCTTTTTCGATAAGCATAATCAGGATATGAATCACTTTAATGTGAATTTCCTGAACGCGGTCAGCGTAGCCAAAATGCGGTACGCGAATTTCGATGTCCGCGGAACCGGCCATTTTGCCACCGTCTTTACCGGTCAGCGTAATCACTTTCATCCCTTGCGCACGCGCCGCTTCAATCGCTTTGATCACGTTAGCGGAGTTACCTGAGGTAGAGATACCCAGCAGCACGTCACCCGCACGACCCACGGATTCAACGTAACGAGAGAACACATATTCATAACCGAAATCATTACTCACGCAGGAGAGATGACTGACGTCGGAAATCGCAATCGCCGGGTAGCCCGGGCGGTTTTCACGATAACGACCTGTCAGCTCTTCCGCGAAGTGCATTGCATCACAATGAGAACCACCGTTACCGCAGGAGAGCACTTTACCGCCGGCTTTAAAGCTGTCTGCCAGCAGGACTGCTGCGCGCTGAATCGCATGGATGTTGGCTTCATCCTTGAGGAAATTTGCCAGCGTATCGGCGGCTTCATTCAGTTCGTTACGAATAAGATCCTGGTACATGAGGATAATCCTTCAGCATTAATAAAATTGTCATCGCTAGTGTACCGGATAGCGCCAGCCCAGAGAAGCAAGCACGAATGTATTCACCAGATGTTTGGATTTTTAGTGCGCTAAAAAGAAGCAACAATGTGAGCGAGGTTGTAATTATTTTGTAAACACATTGCTAAATAAAAACGGTTCAACTACAACCATATCATCACAAGTGGTCAGACCTCCTACAAGACAGGGGCATTTCTCTATGATGATTTTGAGTATTGTTTTAACCATTGCCGTACTCGGCGCACTCTTCTACCACCGCATTAGTTTGACGCTCGGCAGCGTAATTCTGCTGGCGTGGACTGCCGCTCTCGGCGCGATTGGCCTGTGGAACCTGTGGCTGCTGGTGCCGCTGGCCATCATTCTGGTGCCGTTCAACTTTACGCCGATGCGTAAAGCGCTGATCTCCACACCGGTGTTCCGCATGTTCAGCAAAGTGATGCCGCCGATGTCGCGCACTGAGAAAGAAGCGATTGATGCTGGCACCACCTGGTGGGAAGGCGACCTGTTCCGCGGCAACCCGGACTGGAAAAAGCTGCATAACTACCCGCGTCCACAGCTGACCGCCGAAGAGCAGGCGTTTATTGATGGCCCGGTTGAAGAAGCGTGCCGTATGGCTAACGACTTTGCTATCACCCACGAGATGGCTGACCTGCCGCCGGAGCTGTGGGCCTACCTGAAAGAACACCGTTTCTTCGCAATGATCATTAAGAAAGAGTACGGTGGTCTGGAATTCTCCGCTTATGCCCAGGCTCGCGTGCTGCAAAAGCTCTCCGGCGTTTCCGGCATTCTGGCTATTACCGTCGGCGTACCTAACTCCTTAGGACCGGGCGAACTGCTGCAGCATTACGGTACTGAAGAGCAAAAAGATCATTACCTGCCACGCCTGGCGCGCGGTCAGGAGATCCCATGCTTCGCGCTGACCAGCCCAGAAGCAGGCTCTGATGCTGGTGCAATTCCGGATACCGGCGTCGTCTGTATGGGCGAGTGGCAGGGCGAGCAGGTTCTGGGCATGCGTTTAACCTGGAACAAGCGTTATATCACCCTCGCGCCAATTGCGACCGTACTGGGCCTGGCGTTCAAGCTTTCTGACCCGGAAAAACTGCTGGGCGGTGCGGAAGATTTAGGCATCACCTGTGCGCTGATCCCAACCAACACCCCAGGCGTTGAAATTGGTCGTCGTCACTTCCCGCTGAACGTGCCGTTCCAGAACGGTCCAACGCGCGGTCAGGATATCTTCGTACCGATCGACTACATCATCGGCGGGCCGAAAATGGCCGGTCAGGGCTGGCGTATGCTGGTTGAATGTCTGTCTGTTGGCCGCGGTATTACCCTGCCGTCCAACTCAACCGGTGGCGTGAAATCCGTTGCGCTGGCGACCGGTGCCTACGCGCATATTCGCCGTCAGTTCAAAGTATCCATTGGTAAAATGGAAGGGATTGAAGAGCCATTGGCGCGTATTGCAGGCAACGCCTACGTGATGGACGCTGCGGCAACGTTAATTACCTACGGCATTATGCTCGGTGAAAAACCGGCGGTACTGTCGGCCATCGTGAAGTACCACTGCACCCATCGCGGCCAGCAGTCCATCGTTGACGCCATGGATATCGCCGGAGGGAAAGGCATTATGCTCGGTGAAGGTAACTTCCTGGCACGTGCTTACCAGGGTGCGCCAATCGCCATTACCGTTGAAGGCGCGAACATTCTGACTCGTAGCATGATGATCTTCGGCCAGGGCGCTATTCGTTGCCATCCATACGTACTGGAAGAGATGGCCGCGGCGCAGAATAAAGATGCCGATGCGTTCGATAAGCTGCTGTTTAAACACATCGGCCACGTCGGTAGCAACAAAGTACGTAGCTTCTGGTTGGGGATTACCCGTGGCTTAACTAGCCCAACGCCAACCCGCGATGCGACCAAACGTTACTATCAGCACCTGAACCGTCTGAGTGCCAACCTGGCGTTGCTGTCTGACGTTTCCATGGCGGTGCTGGGTGGTAGCCTGAAGCGTCGTGAGCGTATCTCCGCCCGTCTGGGTGATGTGTTGAGCCAGCTGTACCTCGCCTCTTCCGTCCTGAAGCGCTATGACGATGAAGGGCGTAACGAAGCGGATTTACCGCTGGTACACTGGGGCGTTCAGGATGCTCTGCATCAGGCTGAGCAGGCCATTGACGACCTGCTGAAGAACTTCCCGAACCGCTTTGTCGCAGGGGCAATGCGCGTGGTTATCTTCCCGACCGGTCGTCATTACGATGCGCCATCCGATAAGCTCGACCACAGCGTAGCGAAAATTCTGCAGACGCCGAGCGCCACCCGTTCCCGTATCGGCCGCGGTCAGTACCTGACCCCGAGCGAGCACAACCCGGTTGGCCTGCTGGAAGAAGCGCTGGTTGACGTCATGGCAGCCGACCCTATCCACCAGCGTATCTGCAAAGAAATTGGCAAGAACCTGCCGTTTACCCGACTGGATGAACTGGCACGTAATGCGCTGGCTAAGGGCTTGATTAACCAGGAAGAAGCGGCCATTCTGACCAAAGCAGAAGTCAGCCGACTGCGCAGTATCAACGTTGACGACTTTGCACCGGACGAGCTGGCGACCAAGCCGGTAAAGCTGCCGGACAACGTGCGCAAGGTTGAAGCCGCGTAACGTTTTCGATTCGTTATCCTCAAAGCGGAGCCTGGCTCCGCTTTTTTTTATGCAAACTGTCCTCAGCAAAGCTGCAGCCTGATAAGGTGTTACAGTTAGGTTTACGTCCTGCAACAGAGGAGTATCACCATGTCTGGCTTGAAGATTACCCTTTTACAACAACCCCTCGTGTGGATGGACGGCCCCGCAAATCTGCGCCACTTTTCCCGGCAGATGGAAGGGATTACCGGGCGTGACGTAATCGTCCTGCCGGAAATGTTTACCACAGGCTTTGCGATGGAAGCGGCGGAACAATCGATGTCAGAAGATGAGGTTGTGGCCTGGATGCGCGAGCAAGCCGCGCGCGCCAATGCACTGGTGTGCGGGAGCGCCGCGCTACAAACCGGTCTCGGCGCGGTGAACCGTTTTCTGCTCGTTGAACCGGAAGGTCACGTCCACCGCTATGATAAACGCCACCTGTTCCGAATGGCAGATGAGCATCATCACTACGTTGCTGGTAACCAACGTCTGGTGTTGACGTGGCGAGGCTGGCGTATCCTGCCGCTGGTGTGTTACGACCTGCGTTTCCCGGTGTGGTCGCGCAACCGAAATGATTACGATCTGGCGCTTTACGTGGCGAACTGGCCTGCGCCACGCTCCGTACATTGGCAGGCGTTACTGACCGCGCGGGCAATCGAGAATCAGGCCTATGTTGCAGGATGCAATCGCGTCGGTACCGATGGCAACGGCCATCACTATCGAGGCGATAGCAGGATTATTACCCCGCAAGGTGAAATTCTGGCCACCGCCGAGCCGCATCAGGCAACGCGTATCGACGGTGAGCTTTCGCTTGCAGCACTACAAGAATATCGCGAGAAATTCCCCGCCTGGCAGGATGCCGATCCCTTTGCGCTTGGTTGAAAGGTTTAGATAAACATCCGCACCGCACAATAAATCAGCAATGCCGCCAGCAACCAATTTAGCTGGCGGCCATAGCGTTGAAATACCCGCTGAAAAAGATGCCCCGCCAGCGCCCAGCAAACATTGCCAAATACCCCAATCACCGCCAGCAAAAGGCTCACCCCAACCACCCAGTGCCAGTCTCGCGTATAGGGCAGTACAAAAGTCGACAGCGCCGTGATGCCATACAGGATAATTTTCACGTTCACAAACTGTAGCCCACAGCCAGCCCAGAAGCTGACCGGCACCTGCCTGGCATTACCACCACCAGGTGTGCTCATGGCGATACGCCAGGCAAGCCAGACGATATACGCTGCCCCCACAATACTCAGCCAGTGCGACATCGTTGGGTCTAGTCTCACCAACGAAAAAGTTAACCCCGCGCACAGTAGCATAATGGCTAAAAAGCCCGCTCCCATTCCAGCCAGCACCCGTGAGCTCTGGCGAAAACCATGGGTGGTGACAGCATTAAGCGCCAGAATATTATTCGGGCCGGGAGTTAGCGCGGTGATCAGGGTATAGGTAAAAAAAGCACTTATCAGGGTTGAAGTCACTTGTTATCTCCTTGGTTTTGCCTGACAGTACCCGAAGACAATTATTTAAAAAAATGAATGTTTTCTGATTAAGAATTCGAATTTATCGATACATTGAGGTCACGATGGATTTACGCCGTTTTATTACGCTGAAAACCGTGGTGGAAGAAGGTTCGTTCCTACGCGCATCGCAAAAACTGTGCTGCACTCAGTCGACTGTTACCTTTCATATTCAGCAGCTTGAACAAGAGCTGTCGATGCAGCTTTTCGAGAAAATTGGCCGTCGAATGTGCCTGACCGCTGCGGGGAAAAACATCCTACCGCACGTTTATGAACTGACTAACGTTATCTCCTCTATTCGCCAGGCCGCCCAACAGGACGCCGAGCCGACGGGGGAGCTACGCGTGGCGACAGGCGAAACACTGTTAGCTTATAAAATGCCGCAGGTTTTGCAGCGCTTTAAGCAGCGGGCACCGCAGGTAAAACTGTCGTTGCAATCACTGAACTGCTACGTCATTCGCGATGCGCTGTTGGATGATAAGGTCGATCTTGGGGTCTTTTATCGGGTTGGGAACGATCAGGCCTTAACGATGCGCTATTTTGGTGAGCAGCCGCTCGTGCTGGTAGCATCCCCCGAATTTCATGGCTACGACTTCACCCGTCACGATCAGCACATTCCGGTGAGTTTTGTTATCAACGAGCCCCAGTGCATTTTTCGGCAGATTTTTGAAAGTACGCTTCGCCAGCGGGCGATCACTATGGGAAATACCATTGAGCTGTGGAGTATTGAGAGCATTAAACAGTGCGTGGCGGGAAATCTGGGCGTGTCGTTCCTGCCACGTTTTACCGTCGAGCGAGAGCTAGCAAGCGGTGAATTGCAAGAGCTCCCGTTTAGCCCAACGCCAATGAAAATTAGCGCCCTTTGCGCACACCATGCCGGAAAAGCCGTTAGCCCTGCCATGCAGGTGTTTATGGAATGTATGGAGGCGTTGCTGGGCGAGGAATAAAAAGTAAGGGGATAGAAACGACGAAAGCCCGAATCATTGCTGATTCGGGCTTTCTGAATAGTGGCGGAACGGACGGGACTCGAACCCGCGACCCCCTGCGTGACAGGCAGGTATTCTAACCGACTGAACTACCGCTCCGCTGTGTTCCCTTGGGAACGAGGCGAATATTACGGATTCCCCGGCAAACCGTCAACGCTTTTTCTCTACTTTTGAATCGTTTGCTGCAAAAATCGCCCACACGCTTATTTTCACAGCAAAAACAGCCGTTTTACGACCGCCAGAGGCAGCTTCCGCCCTTTTTCTGCACCAGGTCGAGGCGCGATTCATGATTCGCCAGCTCTTCATCAGTAGCATAAACCACACGTAGTTTACTTGCCGCACGCACAATGCGCTGAATACCGGCATCTCCCACCTGCTGCTGCGATTCGCCTTCCATCGAGAACTTAATCGAGGTCTGCCCACCGGTCATGGTCAGATAGACATCCGCCAGAATCTGGGCATCGAGCAGTGCGCCGTGCAACGTACGCTTGGTGTTGTCTATCTCATAACGTGAACAGAGCGCATCGAGGCTGTTACGCTTGCCGGGGAACATCTTCCTCGCCAGCGCCAGGCTATCGGTGACTTTGCAGAAGGTACTGGTTTTTGGAATACCGCGGTTGAGCTTACTAAACTCATAGTCCATAAAGCCGATATCGAACGATGCGTTATGGATAACCAGTTCCGCACCGCGGATGTAGTCCATAAACTCGTCGGCTACGTCGGCAAAGGTCGGTTTATCCAGCAAAAACTCATCGGCGATACCGTGAACGCCGAACGCCTCAGGATCCACCAGCCGGTCGGGCTTGAGGTAAACGTGGAAGTTGTTGCCGGTTAAACGACGGTTTATCACCTCGACGGCACCGATCTCGATGATCTTGTGGCCTTCATAGTGGGCACCGATCTGGTTCATACCGGTGGTTTCGGTATCCAGAACGATCTGTCGTGTAATTGCAGTGCTCATATCAGTCATTTATGTCAGACTTGCCGTTTAACTTTGATTGCAGATACAGGAAGTCTACCAGAGATGCTTAAACAGGTAGAAATTTTCACCGATGGCTCTTGCCTCGGTAACCCAGGTCCGGGTGGTTATGGCGCCATTCTACGCTATCAGCAGCGGGAAAAAACCTTCAGCGAAGGTTACCGTCTGACGACCAATAACCGCATGGAAATGATGGCGGCCATCGTCGCGCTTGAAGCGCTCAAAGAGCCATGCACCGTGGTGCTGAGCACCGATAGTCAGTATGTTCGCCAGGGGATCACCCAGTGGATCCACAACTGGAAAAAACGCGGCTGGAAAACGGCGGATAAAAAGCCGGTGAAAAACGTCGATCTGTGGAAGCGCCTGGACACGGCGCTCGGTAAGCATGAGATTCGTTGGGAATGGGTTAAAGGCCACGCAGGTCACCCGGAAAACGAACGCTGCGATGAGCTGGCGCGTACGGCGGCCAACTCACCAACGCACGACGATGTTGGGTATCAGCCGGAGGCTTAAGCATCCGGTTTACGGTACTGTCGCGTTGCCCCTACGGCCTGCTGAATGCGGCTTTTGGCTTTATTCTGCCGCATCGGGTTAAGCGTAAGCGGAAACGTCCGCTTACGCGCTACGATCACCTGCAGGCAACCCAACGCCGGTAAGTGTGTGCTGAGCAGCGTCCCGCCCTGTTTCGCCCAGGGAAGCACCTGAAACCGGCTTTGGTGCATCACTTCAAAATTCAGTAGCGCCAGCCAATCCAGTTGACGCATCAGGGTAAACATCCGGCTATTGTAGGGCGTCGATTTACGCAGCACCGGAACCAGTTTACGCAGCCCCATCAGGCTCATCGGGTTAAAGCTGGTGATAATCAGCCAACCATCGTCAATAAGCACGCGGTCAGCTTCACGCAGCAGGCGATGAGGATCGCTGCACCAGGGCAGTGTGTGCGACAGCAGGCAGGCATCAACGGATTTCTCCGCAAATGGCAAATGCAGGGGATCTGCCTTCACCTGCATCGGGTTGCCTTCCAGAGAAATATTGACCTGATGCGAGATAGCACAGGCTTCAGTATTGATCTCAGCGCTGAGGTTTCCCACCTTGAGCAGGTGAAAACCATACAGTTTTCCCAGCCAGGGTTTCAGTTGACGATCGATAGCCTCGCGATAATATTCACCCCAGGGCATTTGCGCCCACGAGACAGGCGCCGAGACTGTTTGAGGTATCCTTGCCGGTTTCATCACAACCTTCCCTACGCGTTTAAGAGGTAACAAATGAATCTTAACAGTATTCCAGCCTTTCAGGACAACTACATCTGGGTTCTTAATGATGAAACCGGGCGTTGTTTGATAGTCGATCCGGGTGATGCCGCGCCGGTGCTTGAGGCAATCAAGGCAAACAACTGGCACCCTGAGGCGATCCTTTTAACGCATCACCACAACGATCACGTCGGCGGCGTTGCCAAACTCGTTAAGTCTTATCCGAATATTGACGTTTATGGCCCTAAAGAGACTCACAACAAAGGGGCAACAAAAATTGTGTCCGACGGCGACCAAATTCACATCCTCAACCAGGATTTTCACGTTTTCGCCACGCCGGGCCACACTTTAGGACATGTCTGTTTCTACAGCGCCCCGTGGCTTTTTTGCGGAGACACCTTGTTTTCCGGGGGCTGCGGCCGTCTTTTTGAAGGCACGCCAGCCCAGATGTACCAGTCGTTGCAGAGCATTAACACGTTGCCTGAAGAGACGCTAATTTGTTGCGCTCATGAGTACACGCTCTCCAATATGAAGTTTGCGCTGAGCGTTTTACCGCATGATTTGTTCATTAACGAATACTATCGAGAAGTGAAGGAGTTACGCGCGAAAAAGCAAATGACACTCCCCACAACTCTGAAAAAAGAGCGTCAGATTAATCTCTTTTTAAGAACGGATGATATTGATTTAATTGATGAAATAAGCAAAGAAACAAAATTGCTACAATCTGAGCAGCGTTTTGCATGGTTACGGTCAAAGAAAGATAACTTCTGATACTTCCGGGTTGCGTTTTCGAAAGTTCGTCGTTATTATCGGTCGTCTTTTAAGCAACTATTGACACACACATGAAGGCAAAAGCGATATTACTCGCCTCTGTCCTGCTCGTGGGTTGCCAGGCTTCACAGCAAGGTAACGTCCAACAGCACGCACAGAGCCTTTCTGCGGCTAGTCAAGGGGAAGCAGGTAAGTTCGCAAGTCAGGCACGTTGGATGGACGATGGGACATTCGACATGCAGGACCAGGATTTGTGGGCTTACATTGGCGACGAGCTAAAGATGGGAATCCCGGATAACGCCCGGGTTCGCGAACAGAAACAGAAGTACTTACGAAATAAGAGCTATCTCCACGATGTAACTTTACGGGCAGAGCCGTATATGTACTGGATAGCCGGGCAAGTTAAGAAACGTAACATGCCAATGGAACTGGTATTACTACCCATAGTGGAGAGCGCTTTTGACCCGCACGCAACGTCTGGTGCCAATGCCGCAGGCATTTGGCAGATCATTCCGAGCACAGGGCGAAATTACGGTCTGAAACAGACCCGCAGTTATGACGCACGTCGTGATGTCGTTGCTTCCACAACGGCAGCATTGGATATGATGCAGCGCCTGAACAAAATGTTCGATGGCGACTGGTTATTGACCGTGGCAGCGTATAACAGCGGCGAAGGCCGTGTAATGAAAGCAATGAAGGTGAACAAGGCCCGTGGTAAACCCACCGACTTCTGGTCACTGCCGTTGCCTCAGGAAACGAAATTATACGTACCTAAGATGCTGGCCTTGAGCGACATCCTCAAGAACAGCAAACGCTATGGCGTTCGTCTGCCTACCGCAGATGAAAGCCGTGCATTGGCGCGCGTACGCGTTGATAGTCCGGTAGAGATCTCACAGCTGGCCGATATGGCAGGAATGCCTGTCAGCAAGCTGAAGACCTTTAACGCGGGCGTCAAAGGCTCTACGCTCGGTGCAAGCGGTCCGAAGTACGTGATGGTGCCACAGAAACATGCGGATCAGCTGCGTGAGTCCCTGGCCTCCGGTGAGATTGCCGATCTCCAGCCTACGCTGGTTGCCGACAACACGCCGATGACCAGCCGTAGCTATAAGGTACGTTCAGGTGACACGCTGTCAGGTATTGCCTCACGTTTAGGCGTGAACGCGAAAGACCTGCAGCAGTGGAACAACCTGCGTGGCAGCAATCTGAAAGTCGGTCAGAGCTTAACGGTAGGTGCGGGCAGCAGCGCTGCGCGTCTTGCCGATAACAGCAGTATTACGTACCGCGTACGAAAAGGTGATTCGCTTTCGAGCATCGCCAAACGGCACGGCGTGAACATCAAAGATGTGATGCGCTGGAACAGCGATACGGCCAATCTGCAGCCGGGCGATCAGCTGACGTTGTTTGTAAAAAACAGCGACCGTCCTGATTCCTGACAGGTAACTCATAAAAAAGGCACCGTTTCCCCCGGTGCCTTTTTTATTTCCCTCGCCCTATTTTCCCGGGCTAAATTCCACAATCAGCGGATTATGATCGGATGCGCGGGTCACCAGAACCGAGGCGTCAGCCACGCTTAGCCCGCGATAGAACACAAAGTCTAACGGACGACCAAATGCGCGACGGCGCTGGTCATCATCAAAACGAACGGGACGCAGCGACATATCGCGCGCAAACCGATACAACGCATTCATCCGCGGACGACTCCAGGCGTTAAAATCTCCGGCCATAATCACCGGGCCTGTGTGCTGGGCAATCTGTTCGCCAATAGGCATCAGCTGTTTACTATACACATCCACGCCGAGGCTAAAGTTAACCGCGTGAATATTGACGACCATCAGCAGGCGCGCGTCAGGAAGTGGGTAAACGGTCACTAACGCTGATTTTGCTAACCGCAGTATCGGCTCGCGTTCGCGCAATGGGCAACAGTAAATAGGATGGGCAGCGGACAGCGTCATCACGCCTGATGGGTGATGCGGCAGCGCAAACGCGGGAACCTGATCGGCGGCAAGATAGTTAGTGGTCGCAAACTTCACCAGCTCAGGCGTCGTCTGCGCTTCCTGTAATAGGACCAGATGGGCATCTTTACCGAACTTATTCAGCACCGACAGCCATTCAGCCCGCTGCTGTTTAAAGATGTTCCACACCAGGATACGAATGTTCTCTTCCGTGCTTAACGGCTTACCCACCGAGAGCGCCTGGCTAATGCTGGTATAAGCGCCGGGAGGAGGCAGAATCCGCTCCGCTGGCTGTCCGGCAATATAGCGCATGGCGTAGGTATTTTTTCGCACTTTCTTTTATAACCTCAATAACGAAAGAACCCGCCTGATTCCAGGAAGGTTCTTCTGTTATAGGGGCTTTTGCCCGCGGTTTCAACGCTATTTGTGATAAAGCTGCGTGAACTTCTGTAAGCGTTCGCTTACCCTTCAGCCTTAGCCTAATGCGACGCGTGCAGGCCTATCCAGGCGACCGCTCAGGCCGGTCAGCAGCAGTGCAACCACCACGATCAGCGCGCCAATCCACGGTGTTTGCGCCAGACCATAATGCTCTACCGTTTGACCACCAACGACGGAACCGATAGCGATGCCGACGTTAAAAGCGGCGATATTCAGGCCAGAGGCAACGTCGACCGCAGCCGGAGTGTACTGCTCTGCTTTTTGCACCACATAAACCTGCAAGCCCGGAACGTTACCGAAGGCAAAGACACCCATCACGAGGACGGTGGCCAGAGCCGCGTACTGAATTGATGCCGTAAACTGGAAAACCAACAGCAGTGCAGCCAGTGCCGCGAAAATAAACTTCAGTGCGGGTACTGCGCCGTGTTTATCGGCCAGTTTACCGCCCCAGATGTTCCCAATTGCTACCGCCACACCATAGCCCAGCAGGATCCAACTCACCGCGCCTGGCGTAAAGCCAGCCAGGTCCTGCATCATCGGCGCCAGGAAGGTAAAGGCAGTAAAGACGCCGCCATAGCCTAACGCGGTAATGGCGTAAATCATCAGCAAGCGTGGGTGAGTCAGTACTTTCACCTGTTCAGCAAGGCTTGCCGGCGCACGCCCTGGGATATTACGCGGGATAAGCACCGCGCTGGCAATTAGCGCAATCACCCCAAGTAGAGAAACGGCGAGGAAGGTTTCCCGCCAGCCGAAATGCTGACCAATGAACGTCCCCATCGGTACGCCGGTCACCAGAGCAACGGTCAAACCGCCGAACATAATAGCGATTGCCGACGCCGCCTTCTCTTTAGGTACCAGGCTCGTTGCAATCGTCGACCCAATGGAGAAGAAAACGCCGTGGGCCAGGCCTGTCAGCAAACGCGCGACGACCAGAGTGGCATACCCGGGCGCTTGCCAGGCCAGCAGGTTCCCGATGGTAAATAGCACCATCAGCGCCAGCAGCAGCTGTTTTCGCGGCAGTTTGCCGGTCAACGCGGTTAATACCGGCGCGCCGATGGCTACGCCCAGGGCATAAATAGAAACCAGCATCCCTGCGGAAGGCAGAGAGATGGCAAGCTGTTCAGCAATCGTCGGGACCAGGCCGACAATCACAAATTCGGTTGTGCCAATTGCGAAGGCACTGATCGTTAAGGCTAGAAGCGCTAGCGGCATAATTTACTCCACATCATCAGTATTAAGATGACACGTAGTATGCCGGGGTGTTTAAATAACAAAAATATTCAAAATCTCAATAGAATTTTGCTTCAGGTGCAATAATGAGAGCGACATCAGAAGAAATAGCCATTTTTGTGGCGGTAGTGGAAAGTGGCAGTTTCAGCCGTGCCGCCGAGCAGCTTGGGCAGGCCAACTCGGCGGTAAGTCGGGCGGTGAAGAAGCTGGAATCAAAGCTCGGCGTGAGTCTGCTTAACCGCACCACGCGCCAGTTGAGCCTGACCGAAGAGGGAGAGCGTTATTTCCGCCGAATGCAGGTTGTGCTGCAGGAGATGGCGGCTGCCGAGAACGAGCTGCTGGATACGCGTAACACGCCGCGGGGCTTATTGCGCGTGGATGCTGCCACGCCGGTGATGCTGCACTTCCTGATGCCACTGGTGAAGCCTTTCCGCGAACGTTACCCGGAAATGACGCTTTCGCTGGTCTCTTCCGAAACCTTTATCAATTTGATTGAGCGTAAGGTTGATGTCGCTATCCGCGCCGGTACTTTAACGGATTCCAGCCTACGCGCACGTCCACTGTTTAGCAGCTATAGGAAGATTATTGCCTCGCCGGAGTATATTGCTCGCCACGGTAAACCAGAGAACGTTGTCGACCTCAAAGAACATCTTTGCCTTGGCTTTACCGAACCGTCTTCACTGAACACCTGGCCTGTTTACTGCTGTGATGGCCAGTTTATGGAAATTAGCAGTGGAATTTCGTCAAACAGCGGTGAGACGCTTAAACAACTGTGTCTGCACGGTAACGGCATTGCCTGCTTGTCGGACTATATGGTGGATAAAGAAATTGCTAGCGGGGAGTTTGTTGAGCTGCTGGCTGATAAACGTCTGCCGGTGGAAATGCCTTTTAGCGCCGTGTATTACAGCGACCGTGCGGTGAGTACGCGCATCAGAGCGTTTATTGATTTTCTCAGCGAGTATGTGAAAGACAACCGGTAATAGAGAGATCCCGGCGTCGGCGTAAACGCCTCGCCCGGGCTACCAGAGGGTGCTGCCCGGGTGAGTTGCTTTAGCTACTTGAGGGTTGTAGCCCGTTTATCGCATCATTAGTCCCACTCTGGAGCCAAGCCTTCTGGGCTGACCAGGCGGTCGTTGCAATCCAGGTCAGCAATCGCTTTTTTATCATCGACATCTAATTTCAGATCCAGCGCCAGCAGGTTGCTCGCCAGGTTTTCACGCTTGGTTGAAGATGGGATCACCGCATAGCCTTCACCCATTGCCCAGGCCAGAATAACCTGCGCTGGCGTCGCATTGTGTTTCTTCGCAATTTCAGCAATCACTTCATCTTTCAGCGCTTTACCGTAGGCCAGCGTCATATAAGAGGTGATGTGGATACCATGCTCTGCCGCCCAACCCACCACCTTACGGTTCTGCAAGTAAGGTGACAATTCAATCTGGTTAGTCGCAATATTTTCAATGCCAACGGCAGCAATAGCGCGTTCCATCAGCGGAATAGTGAAGTTGGAGATACCAATCTGGCGCGTCAGGCCCTGCTGTTTCGCTTCCAGCAGCGCAGCCATGAATTCTTCAACCGCCACAGCGTCATTTGGAGACGGCCAGTGGATCAGCGTCAGGTCAACATAATCGGTACGCAACTTCTCTAGGCTCTCTTTGAGGCTAGCGATCAGCTTGTCTTTGCCCAGGTTTTCAATCCAGATCTTAGTGGTGATGAACAGCTCATCACGCGCGATGCCGCTTTCCGCAATCGCCTGACCAACGGCCGCTTCGTTGTCGTAGATCTGCGCGGTATCGATGGTGCGGTAACCTAGCTCAAGGGCGGTTTTAACGGATGCGATAACAACGTCATCTTTCAGGCGGAAGGTGCCAAGGCCAAGTGCAGGGATTGTCATGATTTTCCTCTTTATTTATCAATATTGGTTAACGAAAACCATTATGACGAGCGAGAGGATCGGGAAAAAGATCGTTTAATGCAGAGGATTTTTGCTAAAACAGCAATAATTAGACAGCAGAAAAAGAAAAAGCCCTGAGCAATTATGCTCAGGGCTCTTAATAAGTGGCGGAACGGACGGGACTCGAACCCGCGACCCCCTGCGTGACAGGCAGGTATTCTAACCGACTGAACTACCGCTCCACCGAATTTCTTTGTCACTACCCGGATTATTCATCCCGGTTTACTGC
>NZ_JMPL01000042.1 GCF_000735365.1 Kluyvera ascorbata ATCC 33433
TGGGGGCGTGGCTTGACGCATTGGGTAGCCGCCCGATGCCGACGGCGTTCCTGGTCGGTGGTGATTTTATGGCGGCAGGCACCATCAACGCGCTGCGCCAGCGTGGGCTGCGCGTGCCGCAGGACGTTTCGGTAATGAGCATCGACGGTTTTAACCTGGCGGCGATTGAAGATGTCCCGCTAACAGCGGTTCACGTCCCGCGCGATGAGCTGGGTGTTGAGGCGGTGCAGATGCTGCAACAGCGGTTAATTCGCCCGGATGCGCCGGTCGGCTCGCTGCTGCTGCATGGGCGGCTGGCGGTGCGGGAATCGGTCAGACGGGTGCGCCCCGGAAAAGGGCACACCGCCGTGGAGCGGGAAGGGCTATACGACAATCAGCCGTCGATACCGAGCGCGCGCTTGCCGTGAATGTTGAGGTCGGCGAGGGTGAAACGCCCTTGCCAGTCGGCTTCGTAGTCTTCACGCGGGAAATCGCCCGGCGAGGCGCCGCGCTCCAGTGCAGCCTTCACCTTATGGGCGTAGGCGAGGTTTTTCGCGCACATCGGTGCTGCCGGAATATACATCACGTTACCCCAGCCTTGCTGATTTTCGACCGGTGCCACCGAGTGAATTACGTCGCAGTGCCACCATACTGAATCCCCGGCCTCAATGGCGGGAATGGCGGTCAGCGCGCTGATTAACAGCGGGTGCCACTTCTCGGAAATCGGCAGTACTTTGCCCGGCGCGACGCCGCAGAGTTCGTCGTCCGGAACGTCATCAAGCAGCGGACGCAGCAGTACGTAGGCCATCGCTTCGGGAATCGGCACCACGTGCAGCAATCCCTGATCGGGAATCATATCGGAGAGCGCCGTCCAGCCCTGGAAGGTGCGGAATACCGAGCATTTGGTGGTGTTATCCACGGTGTACTCTTCCACATCGGTGCGGTGCGCGGCGTTCCACGGATCGTACTGTTCAATATTGCCGTTAAACACGTTGGCAAACACCTGCTGGTAGGCCGGTAGCAGCCAGCGCTCCAGCGCGCCGGAGTCGGTATGCGCGCCCAAACCTTTTGACGTGGTGCCCGGTGGGCGGCGGCGAATACGGTCCGGGTAGATAACGCTGATATCCGGGTTAAACCACTGCTTACCTTCGCTTGAAACCTGCCACAGGTGGTTCAGGAACGACTGTGCCTTCGCCATTTCCGGGCTCTGGCGAGCCTGCATTTGCGCCTGTGACCAGTAGATGGGATAAATTTCCGGGCGTGATGCATCAAGCGACCCGAAGAAGGTGTCGCCTGGCCCTTTGTAGACGTCGTCAAAGCGGTTGAGGTCGAGATAGTCGAGCATCGAACGATCCCAGGCCAGCGCCTGTTCGCGAGGGAAATGACCTTTAATCACCGCGCAGCCGCGGCGTTTCACTTCAGCGCGAGTCGCGTCCGTGATTTTCCCGGCGGCAAGCTCTGCATATGGGATCTCCGGCCATACTGGCTGATCCTCAGCTTTCAGCGCGTTAATTTCTGCCACGCGGGCTTCAATGGTGGCGCTCAGACGGTCAAATACCGCCTGCACATCGCCAATCTGTGCACGCAGCGCCTGCTTCATCTGGCGAATCGCCGCTTTCGGGTCAGCGGGCAGCGTTTCGTGGGTAAATGTCATCGTCATATCAACCTCGCAATCTTTCGTTCGAAAGTGAAATGTATTACAGGTGATACTTTAAGTTAAAATAAAGTTAATGCAAGTTTAAATTCTTGCATCAGATCACGAAGGGGAAAAGTAGGCCGGATAAGGCAACGCCGCCATCCGGCAATGTGCTCGGAGGCGCCTGATGGCGCTGCGCTTATCAGGCCTACAAAGGGAGAGAATTAGAAAGGTGCGGAGCCGTCCAGCACGGCCTGAATCACATTCAGCGCGCCGTCGTGGTTGTTATCGTCGGTCTGGTAGTCGGCGATCGCTTTAATGCTCTCGCCCGCGTTGCCCATGGCGAAGGCGTACTTCACAAGCTTCAGCATTTCGGCGTCGTTGCCGCTGTCGCCAATCGCCACGCACTGCTGCGGTGAAAGCTGCCAGCGTTTCAGCAGACGGCTGATGCCGTTGGCTTTGTGCAGGCCTGGAATAATGAGATCGACAAAGCCGAAGCCGCTGGTGACGGGTTTCATAATGCCGTCGAGAGAGACGTGCAGCTTATCAATTAGCTCAGGAATATCGCTGTCCGGCAGGTTCAGCGAGAATTTGAACATCTTGTCGTCGACGTCGTGGAAGTTCGCCACGCGCTTTAAGCGGTAGTAGTGTTTGGACATCAGTTCGACCAGGGCATCCGGGGCGCTTTCGCTGATGTAGGCGCTCTCCAGACCGCAGGCGACGAAATACATCTGCGGGTCTTTCAGCAGTTCACCAATCACCACCTGATACTCATGCTTTGTCAGCTCACCGTGGAAAAGCTGCTGCCCGTGCTCGTACACCAACGCGCCGTTTTCGGCGACAAAAGAGATGCGATCGCGGATTTCAGGGAAGAAGGTAATCAGCTGGTAATACTGGTTGCCGCTGGCAACGACGAATTCGATGCCACGTTGTTGAAGCTGTTCAAACTGCGCCAGAAACCGTGAACGGTCGTAGGTCTTGGCGTCATTAAGAAAAGTTCCGTCCATATCTGTGACGATAACTTTAACGGTCATGCGGGATGCTCCTGGGGTAACTTCGGCCAGAAACAATTTAATTACAATGTGAGCTAAAGCACAAATTTATTTCATTCGAAAGAAAACCCAGGGTCACTATGTTCGCCCGGGCTAACTGCTTATCGACAACGCCGATCGGTTCCCTCTCCCCATTGGGGAGAGGGTCAGGGTGAGGGGGAAAAACCGAACTACAGCGTGTGCTCCGTACGGGCAATAATATCGTCCTGCGCATCCGGCGACAGCGCGGTAAAGAACGCCGAATACCCCGCCACGCGCACCACTAAATCACGGTACCGATCCGGATGTTTCTTCGCTTCCAGCAGCGTTTCGCGTGACACGATGTTGTACTGAATGTGCCAGCCTTTGTGCACCTCGAAGAAGGTGCGCAGCAGCGCCATCAGCTTCTGTTTATCGCTCTCATTCTCGAGCGTTGCCGGGTTCAGCTTCTGGTTTAACAGCACGCCGCCAAGAATCGCGGAGGTCGGCAGTTTACCCACGGAGCTAATCACCGCCGTTGGACCGAGATGGTCGGTACCGGAAGCCGGGCTGGCGCCTTCGGCAAGCGGCGTTTTTGCCTTACGGCCGTCCGGCGTTGCCATGGTTTGTGCGCCAAACGGTACGTTTGCAGAGATAGAGGATGTCCCTGCGTAGTAGTTGCCGCCAATCGGGCCACGGCCGTAGCGTGGGTTGTGATACTGCTTCAGCTCGTCGATATAGGTCTGGTAGGCGCGGGCCAGCAGGGTGTCGACGCTGTCATCATCGTTGCCGTACTTCGGCGCGCCGTTGATCAAACGCTGACGTAGCTGCTCGTGGGTCAGGCCGTCGTAGTCTTCCGCCAGCGCTTTTGCCAGCTCCTGCTGACCAATCAGCCCCTGATCGAAGACCAGCTTTTTCACCGCCGCCAGGCTGTTGCCGAGGTTGGCGATACCCACCTGCAGGCCGGAAACCCAGTCATACTTCGCGCCGCCCTGTTTGATGCTTTTCGCCCGCTCGATACAGTCGTCAACCAGCGCCGAGCACAGAATATCGTGCACGTTTTCTTCCAGCATGGTATCGACCACGTACTCAATCTCAATCGATTTACGGGTGTAATAGCGAATCTGGGTGTCCCAGTCGGCCAGCATCTGCTCGAAGTTGGCGAAGTTGCCCTGCGACAGCGCGTGCTCCTGTGGCAGGAACACCTTACCGCTGGTGGCATCGCGGCCGCCTTCCATCGCCGCCAGCATCACGCGGGCAAAGTTGATAAAGCTCATGCCGGTGCAGCGGTAGCCCCATTTGCCGCCGACGGCGGTTTCGATGCAGCCGATTGCCGCATAGTCGTAGGCATCTTCCGGTTCGACGCCGAGCTTAATAAATTCCGGGATAACGATTTCATCGTTGTTGAATGCTGGCATGCCGAAGCCGCAGCGAATCACCTGCACGCAGGCGTCGAGGAAGTCGTTGCTCATGCCCGCGTGGTAGCGCACGCTCAGGTTTGGCTGGGTGGAGCGCAGACGTCCGCAGGATTCGAGGATGGCATAGGAGAGAGGGTTCACCGCGTCCAGCGCTTCGCCGTTTATCAGTTTTTGGCCGCCGATGGTGACGTTCTGATACAGCGGACTACCGGCGGAGGCTTTGGAGTGCGAGCCGGAGCGAATCTTATTCACTTCCAGCAGCTTCAGCCAGCAGCTGTGCAGCAGCTCGATTGCATGTTCGCGGTCCAGCGTTTGTTCCAGTTCAACGTCACGACGGTAGTACGGGTAGAGATACTGGTCCATGCGGGCAAACGACACCGAGTGGCCGTTGGACTCAATTTGCAGAATCAACTGAATGAAGTAGCACAGCTGCAGCGCCTGCCAGAAGGTTTTCGGCGGCTCGTGGGCAATCACGTCGCAGTTTTCCGCCATCGCCAGCAGTTCATCGCGACGGCTTTCACGAATCTCTTCGGCTGCCATTGTGCGCGCCAGTTCAGCGAAACGTTTGATGTGCAGGCTCACCGCGTCCAGCACGATATCAATAGCTTTCAGGAACTGGTCGCCGTGCAGGTCTTCCAGCACGGTCAGGTTAATGCGGGTGCGGCGTTCGGCCACTTTCGCGCGCATACCGTCGAGGCCTTTTTCCAACAGCAGCGGGAAGTTCACCGCCAGGTGGGCATCGCCGGAGGTCATGTTACCTTCGGCTTTGATGATACCGGTTGCCAGCAGCGCTTTTTGTTCGTCGGTGAACATCCCGTAGCAGCGGTCCTGTACGGTCTGGCCGCGCCACCAAGGGCATACTTCGTGCAGTACGCGTTTGTTCTCTTCGCTCACCGCAAAGCCTGCGCCTGGGCGATCCGCCAGATCGTCGATCTCTTTTTCAATCCAGCTGACGGTATATTCCGGGAAGATAGGCGCGGCGCGCACTTCACTGGCCTGGTTACCGATGATCAGCTCGTCGTGTTTGATCCAGATAGTCCGCTCTGCGAGGTGATGGGCCAGCGCCAGCGCGCGGCGTACCGGAATCGGCTTGTCGAGATGCTGCTGATAGGCTTCGGTATAGTGACGCGCACGTTCGGTACACACCGGCGGCTTCACGATATGCACCAGCGCGTTTTTGTGGGCCTGAATGCGGTCGGTCAGTTTATCGAGTTTCAGAGTGGTCATCGTTTTATCCTCGTAGTGTCGCTGTTAACCCTTTTTCACCGGCATACTGTTGAGCAAAATCCAGCAGCTCAGGGTCATTCAGCGGCTTATCGGGTGCGAAGTAGGGAAGGCCGAGCAGGGCATATTTATTGATGCCGAGCGTGTGGTAAGGCAAAAAATGAATTTCGCGCACGCCGGGCATTTCGTCGGCGGCAAAATCGGTAATCGCTTTAATGGAGGTTTCGTCGGCGTTAAAGCCCTGAATCAGCGGCACGCGCAGCGTGACCTGTTTGCCAGCGGCGGCCAGTCGTTTCAGGTTGTCGAGCACGCGCTTTGCTGAGCCGTCGGTCCACTGCTTAAAGCGTGCTTCATCGACGTGCTTGAGGTCAGCCAGGAACAGGTCGATGTAAGGCAACGCGGGCTCAAGATAGCGCCATGGCACGTGCAGACAGGTCTCAACGGCGGTATGAATCCCCTGGTCGTGAGCGCTTTTTAGCAGCGTGAGCGCCAGTTCCGGGTTCATAAACGGTTCGCCGCCGGAAAGGGTCATGCCGCCGCCGCTGCGGTCGTAAAACGGTTTGTCGCGCAGCACGGTGGCCATAATCTCTTCAGCGCTTTTTGCTTCCCCGCAGACGGTCAACGCCTGGGTTGGGCAGCAGGTGGTCAACGTGGCAAGGTGGGCGTCATCCAGCTTTTCCCGATGGATAACCAGCCCGTTAAGCGCACGTTCAATGACCGACGGTGCGGCTTTCTGGCACAGGTCGCAGCCATCCAGGCACAGACGCGGGTCGAACAGCAGATCCTGTTCGCGGGAGCGGCTTTCTGGGTTCTGGCACCAGCGACAGCCGAGCGAGCATCCTTTCAGGAAGACTACGGTGCGGATGCCTGGACCATCGTGGGTGGAATAGCGCTGAATATTGAAAATCATATGCTGCCCTCTTCTTTCGTATAAAGATTAAAATACTTTCGAATGAAAGTTATCTTGACGTGCGTCAACTTAAGAAGAGGTTTTGCTGTGGTAGTGTTATTCCATGCTCAATATCACGGTTTAAGGACACATCATGGAACTCTATCTCGACACCTCCGACGTCGCCGCAGTGAAGAAGCTGGCGCGTATTTTCCCACTGGCTGGCGTGACCACAAACCCAAGCATTGTCGCGGCAGGTAAGACGCCGCTCGATGCATTGTTGCCAGAACTGCTGGACGCCATGGGCGGTAAAGGCCGTCTGTTTGCCCAGGTGATGGCGACCACGGCGGATGGCATGGTGGCTGACGCACGCAAGCTACGGGCGATTATTCCGGATCTGGTCGTTAAAGTGCCGGTGACGGCGGAAGGTCTGGCAGCGATTAAGCTGCTGAAAGCGGAAGGGATCCCGACGCTCGGTACTGCCGTTTACGGTGCGGCGCAGGGACTGCTGTCGGCGCTGGCGGGGGCGGAATATGTCGCGCCTTACGTCAACCGCGTCGATGCCCAGGGCGGCAACGGTATTCAGACGGTGTGTGAATTGCAGGACCTGCTGACGTTGCACGCACCACAGTCGAAAGTGCTGGCCGCGAGCTTTAAAACGCCGCGCCAGGCGCTGGACTGCCTGCTGGCAGGCTGCCAGTCCATCACGCTGCCGCTTGATGTGGCACAGCAATTGATTAGCTATCCGGCGGTTGATGCGGCAGTCGCGAAGTTTGAACAGGACTGGCAGACGGCATTTGGACGTACGTCGCTGTAACGCGTAGCCCGGGTGAGGCATTGATGCCGACCCCGGGGCAGCTCGGAGCCGATTCCCGGCGTCGCTTCGCTCGGCCGGGCTACAATCGATTCGGGGATTACGCCAAAGCCTGCCCGCACACCTCGCACGTCGGGCTACGCATCAGCTTCATCTCTCTGAACTGGCAGCGCATCGCGTCGTACATCACGATTTTCCCCGCTGCGGGCACCCCGTAATGCGCCAGTACTTTAATCGCTTCCATCGCCTGCATCGCGCCAATCACGCCAACCAACGGTGACATCACACCAGCCTCCACGCAGGTTAACGCGTTCTCGCCGAACAGACGGCTCAGGCAGCGGTAGCACGGCTCGCCATTCTGATACGTAAAGACGCTGATCTGGCCTTCCATACGAATTGCCGCTCCGGAAACCAGCGGAATTTTGTGCTGGAAGCAGCCTGCGTTAAGCTGATTGCGAATGGCCACGTTGTCGGTACAGTCGAGCACCAGGTCGTGTTCGGCAATCTGCGCCCACAGCGCCGCGTCTTCCAGCATTGCATTCAGCGTATTCAGCTTAACGTGTGGGTTAATGCGCGCCAGCGCCTCGCGAGCGGAGTCCACCTTCGGCTGACCGATGGTGGCATCGCTGTGCAGCGTCTGGCGCTGTAGGTTGGAGAGCGAAACGGTATCGAAATCGAGCAGCGTCAGCTCGCCCACGCCTGCGGCAGCGAGATACTGCGTGGCCGCGCAGCCTAGCCCGCCGAGGCCGACGACCAGTACGCGAGCCGCTTTCAGCCGCTCCTGCCCATCAAAATCGAAATCGCGCAGGATGATTTGCCGGTTATAGCGCATCATCTCCGCGTCGCTAAGCTCCTCCGCCATTACAGGCCTCCCAGCAGATGGTTAAACGGCTCCACCTCTACCCATTCGCCCGGCTCAACGTGACCGCGCTCGCGCTCCAGCACGATAAAGCAGTTGCCCTGGCTGAACGAGCTGAAGATGTGGGAACCCTGATGACCGGTGGTAGATACGGTCAGTTCGCCGTTTTCATTGCGGGTCAGCAGGCCGCGCTGGAAGTCGAGGCGGCCCGGCGATTTTTTCAGGCGGTCGGTGGTGCGTACGCGCAGGCGCGGCGCCTGGGTTGCTACGCTACCGGCACTCAGTTTCGCCAGTAAAGGCTGCACCAGCTGATAGAAGGTCAGCGCGGCGGAGACCGGGTTGCCCGGCAGGCCGCAGAACCAGCTGTGGTTGAGTTTACCAAAGGCGAACGGTTTGCCCGGTTTGATGGCGAGCTTCCAGAAGCTGATTTCACCGAGTTCATCGAGGATGGTTTTGGTGTAGTCGGCTTCACCAACGGAAACGCCGCCGGAGCTGATAACCACGTCGGCCTGCTCGTCCGCCTGGATAAAGGTCTGGCGCAGCTGTTCCGGGTCGTCGCGGATGATGCCAAGGTTAATCACCTCGCAGCCCAGCTGTTCCAGCATCAGGTGCACCGCCAGACGGTTGGTGTCATAGATTTGCCCGTCGCCCAGCGGCTGGCCCGGCAGTTGCAGCTCATCGCCGGTGGAGAACAGCGCGACGCGAATTTTACGTACCACGTCCACCTCGGCAATGCCGAGCGACGCCAGCACCGGCAGTTCGGCGACGGTTAAACGGGTTCCGGCCGGGAACACTACCGCGCCGTTTGCGATGTCTTCACCGCGACGACGAATGTTCTGGTTGGCTTTAACGTGGGCGGTAAAACGAATGCCGTCGTCGGTTTGCTCGGTTTCTTCCTGCATCACCACCGCATCGCAACCCGCGGGCACCGGCGCGCCGGTCATAATGCGAATGCAGGTACCGGCTGGCCATTCACCGTGGAAGGGTTGTCCGGCAAAAGCCTTACCTGCCACCGCGAGCGGCGTTTGCGCCGCGAGGTCAGCGAGACGTACCGCGTAGCCATCCATCGCCGAGTTATCAAAACCCGGTACGTCCAACGGGGAGACAACATCGCTCGCGGTAATGCGACCAAAAGCCTTCAGCAGCGGTACCGACTCGCGCTCGTGCAGCGGGGTAATCTGATCTAGCATTTGGCTCAACGCGGTATCAAGCGACATCAGTCCGGCGGTAAAATCCATGGGTAAACTCCTGCGGGAAACGTTCGAATGCGCACATTATGGCAGAAAAGCCTTACCGACAGTATGCCACCTGTGGTGTACCTCACTACATGGAACGCTATTTCTATATTCAAAATTGATATAGGAACAGAGACACTATAATGATATTTATACACAAAATCGTTCAAGCTGCGTCAAGGCGGCAAGTGAGTGAATCCCCAGGAGCTTACTAAAGTAAGTGACTGGGGTGAGCGAACGCAGCCAACGCAGAGGCAGTTTGAAGGATGAAGTGTATATAAAGAAAATGACGTAAGGGATGGCTCAATGGGCAAGGCAGTCATTGCAATACACGGCGGGGCAGGCGCGATTAGCCGCAGCCAGCTATCGGCAGAAAAAGAACAACAATACGTCACGGCGCTTTCCGACATCGTGGAAAGCGTACAAAAGATGCTTGAATCGGGCACGAGCGCGCTGGATGCGGTCACCGAAGCGGTACGTCAGCTTGAGGAGTGCCCGCTGTTTAACGCCGGGATTGGCGCGGTGTTCACCTCAGACGAAACGCATGAGCTGGACGCCTGCGTGATGGACGGGTACTCGCTGCAGGCGGGGGCCGTTGCCGGGGTAAAACATCTGCGCAATCCAGTGCTGGCGGCCAGAAGCGTGTTGGAAAATAGTCCACACGTGATGTTGATTGGCGAGGGGGCGGAAGCCTTTGCGCAGTCACAGGGGATGGAGCTGGTGAACAATTCACTCTTCTCCACCGACGAGCGCTTCCAGCAGCTGCTGGTGGCGCGCAGCAACGGCGATTTTATTCTCGACCACGATGCCGCTCCGCTGGATGAACAGCAAAAGATGGGCACGGTGGGCGCTGTCGCCCTGGATCTCAACGGCAACCTGGCGGCGGCTACCTCGACCGGCGGGATGACCAATAAACTGCCCGGCCGGGTGGGCGATAGCCCGCTGGTGGGGGCGGGGTGTTATGCCAACAACGCCAGCGTCGCGGTCTCTTGTACCGGCACGGGCGAAGTCTTTATCCGTACGCTCGCGGCGTACGATATTGCCGCGCTGATGGAGTACGGCAACCTCAGCCTTTATGAGGCTTGCGAGCGCGTGGTGATGGAAAAACTGCCTGCGCTTGGCGGCAGCGGTGGCCTCATCGCCATCGACCGCGAAGGCAACGTGGTGCTGCCGTTTAACAGCGAAGGCATGTACCGCGCCTGGGCCTACGCCGGTGATACGCCGACGATTGGTATCTATAAGGAATAGAAGGAGTTACCGTGCCGCATTCCGATGAGCTTGATAACGCGCAGGTGCTGAGCGTTGATAACCTGAACGTGACGTTTCGTCAGGACGGGCAGCCCGTGCGCGCCGTGCATCAGCTCTCTTTTCATCTTAATCGCGGTGAAACGCTGGCGATTGTGGGGGAATCCGGCTCGGGGAAATCGGTCACGGCGCTCTCATTAATGCGCCTGCTGGAGCAGTCCGGCAGCCAGGTGAGCATTGATAGCCTGCTGCTGCGTCGCCGCAATCGAGAAGTGATTGATCTTCAGGAGCAGACGTCGGCGCAAATGCGCAGCGTGCGCGGTGCCGATATCGCCATGATTTTCCAGGAGCCGATGACCTCGCTGAACCCGGTGTTTACCATCGGTGAACAGATTGCCGAGTCGATTCGCCTGCATCAGGGGCTCGGGCGCGAAGAGGCGCTGGCCGAGGCGAAGAAAATGCTCGATAAGGTGCGCATTCCGGAAGCGCAGGCCATGCTCTCGCGCTATCCGCATCAGCTCTCCGGCGGGATGCGCCAGCGAGTGATGATTGCGATGGCGCTGTCGTGCCGCCCGGCGGTGCTGATTGCCGACGAGCCGACTACCGCACTGGACGTGACCATTCAGGCGCAGATCCTGCAACTGATAGATGTACTGCAAAAAGAGATGTCGATGGGGGTGATTTTTATCACTCACGACATGGGCGTAGTGGCGGAGATTGCCGACCGGGTGCTGGTGATGCATCAGGGCGAAGTGGTCGAAAGCGGGCTGGTGGACGAGATCTTTACCGCGCCCCAGCACCCGTACACGCGTCGTTTGCTGGCGGCTGTACCACGCCTGGGCGCAATGCGCGGCAGCGACTATCCTAAAAGCTTCCCGGATTTCAATGCACCGGAAAGTGAACCGCAGCAGCAAGACACCGTTGTTGAGGGTCAGCCGATTCTCAAGGTGCGTAACCTGGTGACGCGTTTTCCGCTGCGCGGCGGCATTCTGAACCGCGTCAACCGCGAAGTACACGCGGTAGAGAACGTCAGCTTTGATTTATGGCCGGGGGAGACGCTGTCACTGGTGGGCGAGTCCGGCTGCGGGAAATCAACCACCGGGCGGGCGCTGCTGCGACTGGTTGAGTCGCAAAGCGGCACCATTACCTTTAACGGCGAGCGCATTGATACGCTTTCAGCCCATCAGCTTCAGCCGTTGCGCCGCGATATTCAGTTTATCTTCCAGGACCCGTACGCCTCGCTCGACCCGCGCCACACCGTAGGCTTCTCGATTATGGAGCCGCTGCGTATCCATGGCGAGTTGAAAGGCGAGGCGCTGCAGCAGCGGGTGGAGTGGCTATTGCAGCGCGTCGGTCTGCAACCTGAGCATGCCTGGCGCTACCCGCACGAGTTTTCCGGCGGCCAGCGGCAGCGCATCTGTATTGCCCGTGCGCTGGCGTTGAACCCGAAGGTGGTGATCGCCGATGAATCAGTCTCGGCGCTGGACGTCTCGATTCGCGCGCAAATCATCAACCTGTTGCTGTCATTGCAGCGGGAAATGGGCATCGCGTTTCTGTTTATTTCGCATGATATGGCGGTGGTGGAGCGTATCAGCCACCGTGTGGCGGTGATGTATCGCGGGCGCATCGTGGAAATTGGTCCGCGCCGCGCGGTGTTTGAAAACCCGCAGCATCCGTACACGCGCAAGCTGCTCTCCGCCGTTCCGGTGGCGGACCCGGCGCATCGGCGGCCGCAGCGCGTGCTGCTATCGGACGAACTGCCGGGCAATATCTATAAACGGGGTGAAGAAGTCGAACCCATTAATTTGCAGCAGGTTTCACCGGGGCACTATGTGGCCCGTGAACCGGCAAGCAGTGCGCTGATAAATCGATAATAAAACCATAGGCAGGGGACAACATGACACAACGCGTTTCACGTAAATGGCTGGTCGCACTGGGCGTGGCTTCCGCGCTGGCGGCTTCTCCCGCGTTCGCGGCAAAAGATGTGGTCGTGGCGGTAGGCTCCAATTTCACCACGCTTGACCCATATGATGCCAACGACACGCTCTCGCAGGCGGTGGCGAAATCGTTCTATCAGGGGCTGTTTGGCCTCGATAAAGAGATGAAGCTGCAAAATGTCCTGGCTGAGAGCTATACCGTTTCTGACGACGGCAAGGTCTACACGCTTAAGCTGCGTCAGGGGGTGAAATTCCAGGACGGCACCGATTTTAACGCCGAAGCGGTGAAGATTAACCTCGATCGCGCCAGCAACCCGGATAGCCACCTTAAGCGCTATAACCTGTACAAAAATATCGATAAAACCGAGGTCGTTGATGACCATACGGTAAAAGTGACCTTAAAGCAGCCGTTCTCGGCGTTTATCAACATTCTCGCCCACCCGGCGACGGCGATGATTTCGCCTGCGGCGCTGAAGAAATATGGCAACGAGATTGGCTTCCATCCGGTGGGGACCGGGCCGTATAAGCTCGACACCTGGAATCAGACCGACTTTGTGAAGGTCAGTAAATTTGCTGGCTACTGGCAGCAAGGGCTGCCGAAGCTGGACTCTATTACCTGGCGTCCGGTTGTCGATAACAATACCCGCGCGGCGATGCTGCAAACCGGCGAAGCGCAGTTTGCCTTCCCAATTCCTTATGAGCAGGCGGCGCTGCTGGCTAAAAATAGCCAGCTTGAGCTGGTGGCCAGCCCGTCTATCATGCAGCGTTATATCAGCATGAACGTGACGCAAAAGCCGTTTGATAACCCGAAGGTGCGCGAAGCGATTAACTACGCCATCAACCGCCAGGCGCTGGTGAAGGTGGCCTTCGCGGGCTACGCCACGCCAGCGACCGGTGTCGTACCTCCGTCAATCGCCTACGCTCAGCAGTATCAGCCGTGGCCGTACGACCCGGCAAAAGCCAAAGCGTTGCTGAAAGAGGCGGGCTACCCGAACGGCTTTAGCACCACGCTGTGGTCGTCGCACAACCACAGTACCGCGCAGAAGGTACTGCAGTTTACCCAACAGCAGCTGGCGCAAATTGGCATTAAGGCGCAGGTGACGGCGATGGATGCCGGTCAGCGCGCGGCGGAAGTGGAAGCCAAAGGGCAGAAAGAGAGCGGGGTGAGAATGTTCTACACCGGCTGGTCCGCCTCAACGGGCGAAGCCGACTGGGCGCTGTCGCCGCTGTTTGCTTCCTCGAACTGGCCGCCAACGCAGTTTAATACCGCGTTCTACAGCAACCCACAGGTGGATAAAGATCTGACGGCGGCGCTGCAAACCACGGATGCGAAAGAAAAAGCGCGGCTCTATAAAGAGGCTCAGGATATTATCTGGAAAGAGTCGCCGTGGGTGCCGCTGGTGGTAGAGAAACTGGTATCGGCGCACAGCAAGTCATTGACCGGGTTCTATATTATGCCGGACACGGGCTTTAGCTTTGACGATGCGGATTTGAAGTAAGCGACGTCTCCCTGCGTCGTGATGGCGCAGGGAGCTTACGGCAAGGAGAGTCATGCTTAACTATGTTATCAAACGCCTGCTCGGCCTGATCCCGACGCTGTTTATCGTGGCGGTGCTGGTGTTTTTATTTGTCCATATGCTTCCCGGTGACCCAGCGCGGCTGATTGCCGGGCCGGAGGCGGACGCGCAGGTTATCGCGATGGTTCGCCAGCAGTTAGGGCTGGACCAGCCGCTGTACGTTCAGTTCTGGCACTACATTACCCACGCTGTACAGGGCGATTTTGGCATGTCGATGGTGTCACGCCGTCCGGTATCTGAAGAGATAGCGAGCCGTTTCCTGCCAACGCTTTTTCTGACCCTCGCCAGCATGGTGTGGGCAGTGATTTTTGGTATGGCCGCCGGGATTGCCGCCGCCGTGTGGCGCAACCGCTGGCCGGATCGCCTTGGGATGGCGCTGGCGGTCACCGGGATCTCCTTCCCGGCGTTTGCGCTGGGTATGCTGCTGATGCAAATTTTCTCCGTCGAGCTTGGCTGGCTGCCCACCGTGGGTGCCGACAGCTGGCGGCACTACATTCTGCCGTCAATCACCCTCGGTGCCGCCGTGGCCTCGGTGATGGCGCGCTTTACCCGCGCCTCGTTTGTTGACGTGCTCAATGAAGACTATATGCGCACCGCCCGCGCCAAAGGGGTGAGTGAAAAAGTGGTGGTGCTAAAGCACGGGCTACGTAACGCCATGATCCCGGTCGTGACGATGATGGGGCTGCAGTTTGGCTTCCTGCTCGGCGGCTCGATTGTGGTGGAAAAAGTCTTTAACTGGCCGGGGCTTGGACGCCTGCTGGTGGATTCGGTGGAGATGCGCGATTACCCGGTGATTCAGGCCGAGGTGCTGCTGTTCTCACTGGAGTTTATTCTTATCAACTTAGTGGTGGATGTGCTCTACGCCGCCATTAACCCGGCTATCAGGTATAAATAACGTGCGATTATTCAATTGGCGTCGACAGGCTGTACTTAACGCCATGCCGGTGATGCAGGCGGGCGTTCCGCGCACGCCGTGGCGTGAATTCTGGCGGCGCTTTCGTCAGCAGCCGGTGGCGATGGCTTCCGGTATTTTCGTTCTGCTGCTGATTATCGTGGCGGTGGTCGCACCGTGGATTGCGCCGTTTGATGCGGAAAACTACTTCGACTACGACCGCCTGAACGACGGCCCGTCGCTGATCCACTGGTTCGGCGTAGACTCGCTGGGGCGGGATATCTTCAGCCGGGTACTGGTCGGTGCGCAAATCTCACTCACCGCGGGCGTGTTTGCGGTACTGATTGGTTCGCTGATTGGCACCGTGCTTGGGCTGCTGGCGGGCTACTACGAAGGCTGGTGGGACCGCATCATCATGCGCATCTGCGACGTGCTGTTTGCCTTCCCCGGCATTCTGCTGGCGATTGCCGTGGTGGCGATTATGGGCAGCGGCATGACCAACGTGATAATCGCGGTGGCGATTTTCTCGGTTCCGGCCTTTGCGCGTCTGGTGCGTGGTAACACGCTGGTGCTGAAACAGCAGACCTTTATCGAGTCGGCGCGCAGCATCGGCGCCAGCGATCGCGTGATCCTGTTCCAGCATATTCTGCCCGGCACGGTCTCCTCCATTGTGGTCTATTTCACCATGCGCATTGGGGTGTCGATTATCTCCGCCGCCAGCCTGTCGTTCCTCGGCCTCGGCGCCCAGCCGCCTACGCCGGAATGGGGGGCGATGCTCAACGAAGCACGCGCGGACATGGTGATTGCGCCACACGTCGCGGTCTTCCCGGCGCTGGCGATCTTCCTGACGGTGCTGGCGTTTAACCTGCTGGGTGACGGTCTGCGCGATGCGCTGGATCCGAAATTGAAAGGGTGATGTTGCCGGATGGCGCGACGCTTATCCGGCCTACAATTTGGAGCTAATGTAGGCTGGATAAGACGAAGCCGCCATCCGGCAATGTGTTCGTGAACCCATCGCCCGTATTCACTCTCGTTTCACCGTCCAGGTCGATCGTGCTTCCAGATTCATTGCCATTTTGTTAAAAGTGTTATGAATGATGAATTGTTGATATCGCGCAGCATTCCTTCCGTTAAGTAATCTCATAATGAAATAGCCAATGGGTGGCAAGGGAGGTAAATGCATGACGGATAGCAAACTGAAACGCCAGATGATGAGGCGACTCATCAATGCGCGAATTGACCTTGATGCCTATTTGCAGCTCAGAAAGGCAAAGGGGTATATGTCAGTCGGTGATAACGATCATCTGCGTACTAACCTGCTCGAACTGTGTTGCGAACTACGGGGTAACGTTGTACCGCTTACGCGGTGTAGTTCGCGTAAAGAACTGGAAATGATGCGGCAGGCGGGCGAGGCTATCGCTTCCGCGGCCGTGTGCTTGATGACGGGGCGTTACGACTGCCCGTCTTATATTGCGGTTAACGTGGAAACGCTTGAGCGCTGCCTGACGGCGTTGACGAACAGCATTCGTAAGCTGGATGCTGAATCACCAATGACTCACGCTTAACATCAGGGGGACGTTTGTCCCCCTGTCTATGATTCTTTCCCTTAGCGCATGATTCGCCGCAGAATACGGTTTGCCTGCTCTTCAAAGCTGGTTGCCGCCTGGTCGACGGTTGCCTTGCCGTAGTCGATACTTTGCAGCGCGGCCAGGAAGAGGGCGGTGAACTGCGGGTCTTCAAGATAGGGAAGCGCCTTCGCGTGATTCGGTAATGAAGCCGATTGCGTCAGCCCGGTGAGTACCGGGTCATTCTCTTTTAGCAGCCCCGCGTCACGCAGAATCTGTGCCCCGGCCTTGCTCAGCGGTACGCCGCGCTCCAGGCCCACAGGCACCACGCCTTCTTTTTCGCTCATCAGGAAATTAATCAGCAGCGCCGCTTCCTGCGGATGGCGGGTATTTTTACTGATGGAAAGCATCAGCGCAGTCTTATTAAACTGCCCGGCATCTTTGGCGCCTTCGCGCATCGGATAATCACCCATCACCAGGTCGTCGGGATGACTCAGGTTCTGCGACTCGGCGGTGTACAGGACGTTCCAGTTATAGATGCCGCCCCATTCGCCGTTAATCCACGGCTTCATTTCATAAGCGACGCCTTTACCGTATGAGGCCATCGTGCGGGCATCCGGTACGGCGTGTGCCGCTACTAGTTGGCGGTAAAAGGTGAAGGCCTGCACCAGATCGTCATGGTTCCAGCCGAGCTTACGGGTTTTCTCATCCACCATCGGCTTCTGGTTGCCCTGGTAGACCCAGGAGTTCAGGAGTAACAGCGAGTCCTGCTCGGTCAGGATCAGCGGATAGTAGCTATCGCCGAGCTTTTCTTTAAATACCGGCCCGGCTTTCAGCAAATCGTCCCAGCTTTTCGGCAGCGGCACGCCAGCTTTTTGCCAGGTGGCGGCATTGTAGTAAAACAGCATCACGTTGGCGGAAATCGGGATGGCGTTGACCTTTCCGTTCACCGTCGTGCTGGCGAGCGCGGCGGGAGAGTACTGGTCGAGGCCAATGGGCTGGCGCAGTTTGTTGAGATCGTAAAAACCATCGCCGGTTTTCGACAACAGCGTCAGCCAGTTCCAGTTGGTCTGGATGACGTCGGCTTCGGTGTTGCTATTAATCTGGGTGGTCAGGCGCGAGTAGAAACCGTCCCAGCCGGTGTACTCCGCCTTCACTTTAATGTTCGGGTATTTGGCTTCAAAAGCATCCAGCGCTTTTAAGGTGGCCTGGTTACGGGCCTTACCGCCCCACCAGGCAAAACGGAGTTCCACCTGATCGGCGCTGTGCGCGATGGGCATCGCACCGAAACCGCAGCAGGCAAGCAGGAACAAGGCTGATTTTTTCATGGATGAACCCTCCGTGTATCACAATTAACGACGCGTCTGGCGGTAGCCAGTGAGCGCTTTCACCAACTGCATTTCCTCTTCACACCATGGTTTGCCGTCGGGTGTCAGCACATCGTGGAACCACAGCGAGTGAGGATCGGGGTGATCTCTATTGACGCTGGTCCATGGGATCCAGGTCTGCGTTTTGCCCTGTACCAGCCCCCATTGATAGCAGCCGGTATCGAAAGCGCAGAACAGCGGCAGCTGCTCGCTGAACGTGCAGTCCATATGCCGCGCTAGCCATTCGGTGCAGAGCACTGGGCGCTGGTATGCCGTCAGGCTTTCCAGTACGCCGAGCTGGCGGGCGGCATTGTTGTAGTTGTGGTAGCTGATGATGTCGGATAACCGCAGCGCCGCAATATCAATCGGGTGCTGTAGCGTGCCGTACTGCTGATGGTCAATGTGCCACGCGCCTACGGTGAGCGGCTGGCTCGGGCCAACTTCACGCGCCCAGCCAAAGGTGGCAGTCATCAGCTCCAGCGCGAAGGCTTCCAGCGCTTCGTCATACTCGGTCGATTCGGTGGGGGACAGGTTAATGCCGCGGTTGCCTGGTTCGTTATAGAGATCCCAAATGGTGATGCGCTCGTCGTTTTTAAAATGACTGAGCACGTCGCGGACGTAGGCTTCTACGCGCGGCCATTGTGCCGGGTCCATTACGATGGCCCGGCCAGGGCTTGCCGCTGCCTGACTGTTATGCACGCCCTCGCGCGGGGGTTTTTGTGGGCCGAGGTACGGCTCGTCGCCGGAGAAACCGCAGTCGTCCATCAGCGTCAGCATCACCTGAATCTGGTGCTTTTTCGCCAGCGTCAAAAAGGTGTCGATGCGCGTCAGCAGGCCGTCGCGGTCGGCTTCCCAGACGATAAACGGCAGATTGGTACGCAGCGCGTTGTAGCCGTAGTCATGCGCCCAGCCCAGCTCCTGGTCGATGGTCGCCGCATCGAAAGTCTCTGCCTGCCACATCTCAGTCCAGTTGACCGCGCTGCGCGGCAAATAGTTAAAGCCGCATGCCCAGCCGTGCTGTTGATACCAGGCCTGCGCCTGCGATTCGCGCCATTGCGAGTGCATAGTTTTTCTCCTTGGTAATAATTATTAGCTAATATTTATTAACTATGGTGCAAGGCGCAATCCTGATGCGGTTGAAGTGTTGAGTTGTTCACAAAAAAAGCGTGGGATAACTGTGCTATAGTCGGCGGCGACAAGGAGCGAACATGGCCAAGAAAAACAAAATAACGATGAGTGATATTGCCAGGGAGGCGGGCGTTTCGCAGGCGACGGTTTCTCTGGTACTCAACAATAGCCGGGCGATTCGCCTGAGTGAGGCTACCCGCGAACGCGTCTATGCCGCGGCGACGGCGCTGGGCTATCAAAAGATCATTGTGCCTCATCGTCAGGAAGGGCAGGAAGAAATTGCCCTGCTGCTGTGCGGGATGCCGAACTACGATCCCTTCGTTGAGGCCATCAGCGACGCGGTTTCCGCCGCCTGGCAGCGGGATACCCTGCTGACCGTTTATGACTACGGCGACGATCTGGAGATGGCGGCGCACATTTTGCGCCAGCTTGACCAGCGCCCCTGCGCAGGGGTGATTCTGGCAAGTCCGGTGACTCGTGCCTTTGATTTTTCGCCGTTCGACGCGCTTATACATAAGCCGGTGGTGCTGTTAAACCAGTACGACCCGCAGCGCCCGCTGCTGCCGACCTTTCTTCCTGATGACCGCGCCAACGCCTGCCAGATAGTCAACCATCTGCTGTCGCAGGGCATTACGCGCATTGCGCATATCATGGGCGATGACTGGATGGATGCCAGCGTACTGCGCCTGGAAGGCTATCGCCAGACGCTGGAGCAGGCCGGTATCGCGGTGGACGAGGCGCTGATTAAACAGACCGACTGGTCGCTCAATGCCACCTTTAACGCCACGCTTGAGCTGATGCATTTGCCGGAGCCGCCGCAGGCTATTTTCTGCGCCAGTGACTGGATGACCCTCGGCTGCTATCAGGCGCTCGCCACGCTCAATATTGCCATTCCGCGCGACGTGCTGGTGTGTGGTTATGACGATCAGCGCATTGCGCATCAGTTGACCCCGGCGTTGACCAGCGTACAGCTAGCCTATAGCGAACTGGGCAGAATGGCGGTGAACTACCTGTGCGAAGGGGATGATACGGCGGCGCATGTCCGGCTGGTAGGGAAATTGCAGGTGCGCGGGAGTAGCCAGCGCACCTGAGGAGATTAACTGACCGGGATCATCACCACGTCGCGGAAGGCGGGACGCTCGGCCAACTGCTGATACCAGCGCGCCAGGTGCGGCCGCGGCTGCCAGGTTTTGACGGTTTCCAGCACGTTATAGACAAACGGCGCGACGGCGATATCGCCCACGCCAAACTGGTCGCCGGAAAGCCAGGTTTGGTTTGCCAGGGTGTTATCCAGGATAGCCAGCAGCGGTTCGCAGGCTTCAATTGCCGCGTTGATTTCATCCATGTTGCGCTGCTCTACCGGGGTTCTCACCAGCCCGAAGAGAATTTTACGGTGCACCGGAGATAGGGTTTCGTTGGCCCAGTCCATCCACTTTTCGCTTTTCGCCCGTTGAACAGGCTGCGCTTGCCACAGACTCTCTGCACCGTATTGTGCCGCCAGGTAGCGTACGATGGAGTTCGATTCCCACAGCACGTCGTCGCCGTCTTTCAGCATCGGTACCAGGCCGTTAGGGTTGAGCGCCAGATAGGCCGCGTCGCGGTTCACGCCAAATCCCTGGCCAGCCATAATTTGCTCATACGGCAGGCCAAGCTCAGCCAGCGTCCAGCGCACTTTTTTCACGTTCGTTGAGTTATTTCTTCCCCACAGCGTTAGCATATCGACTCCCGTTTTTTTAGCAGAGATTAAATGTGGGCCAAAGTAAACGCTTACGCAATCTCGATCAAAAAAAATGTCAGGTTTTCAGCACAACCAGGGGATCTTGCGTAAACTTAAAAAACTTTACCAACTCACTGTTTCTTTAAGAGAGTTTCTACGTTATTACTCACGGCCTGGTGCAGCACGGTACTGTCGTGGCGCGTTTTTGGGAATGGATACTTGGGTGGCTTTTATGATGTGTAACGCTAACTCCTTCAAGAGCCTGATGGCAGGCTCAGCGCTTTTACTTTTAGTGGCACCGGCGGTGCAGGCGGCGGAACAACTTCCGGACGCGCCAGCAATCGACGCTCGTGCCTTTATATTAATGGATTACGCCAGCGGTAAGGTCCTGACAGAGGGCAATGCCGATGAGAAGCTCGATCCGGCCAGCCTGACAAAAATCATGACCAGCTACGTGGTCGGTCAGGCGCTGAAGGCGAATAAAATCAAGCTGACCGATATGGTGACCATCGGACGCGACGCGTGGGCCACCGGCAACCCGGCGCTACGCGGCTCTTCGGTGATGTTCCTTAAGCCAGGCGAGCAGGTGTCGGTTGAGAACCTCAATAAAGGGGTGATTATCCAGTCGGGCAACGATGCCAGCATCGCCATTGCCGACTACGTTGCCGGCAGCCAGGACTCTTTCGTCAGCCTGATGAACGGCTACGCGCAGAAAATTGGCCTCACCAATACCACCTTCAAAACCGTTCACGGCCTGGATGCGCCGGGGCAGTACAGCACCGCGCGCGATATGGCGCTGCTGACCAAAGCGATGATCCACGATGTACCGGAAGAGTACGCGGTACATAAAGAGAAAGAGTTCACCTTCAACAATATCCGCCAGCCGAACCGTAACCGTCTGCTGTGGAGCTCTAACCTTAACGTCGACGGCGTGAAAACCGGTACCACGGCGGGGGCGGGCTATAACCTGGTGTCGTCGGCCACTCAGGGCGATATGCGCCTGATTGCGGTGGTGCTGGGCACCAAAAGTGACCGTGTGCGCTTTAATGAGTCGGAAAAACTGCTGACCTGGGGCTTCCGGTTCTATGAAACCGTCACGCCAATCAAGCCGGATGCCACTTTCATCAGCCAGCGCGTCTGGTTTGGTGATAAGAACGAGGTGAATCTGGGAGCAGGGGAAGCCGGTTCGGTGACCATTCCGAAAGGTCAGCTCAAAAACCTGAAGGCCAGCTACACCCTGACGCAGCCGCAGCTGACCGCGCCGTTAACCAAAGGCCAGGTTGTAGGGACTATCGACTTCAAGCTTAACGACAAAACCATTGAACAGCGTCCGCTGATTGTCATGGAAGCGGTCGAAGAGGGCGGCTTCTTCAGCCGCATGATGGACTTCGTGCTGATGAAATTCCACGAATGGTTTGGTAGCTGGTTCTCGTAATATCCCGCTAATACAGCAGCGAAATTTGCTGCTGTTTTGCCAGCGCGACCAGCTCATCATCCGGGCAGGTATCGCTGGCAATCACATCAAAGCGCGTCAGCTCACCCATACGGGCCGGGCGCACTTTGCCAAACTTGCTGTGATCCGCTACCAGCACATGGTAGCGCGCCTGGCGCATCGCCCAGTGTTTCACCGGCAGCTCTTCAAGATTAAAACAGGTCGCGCCCATTTCAATATCGATACCCGCTGCGGAATAGAAAGCAATGTCCGGGCAAAGATGTGAAAGCGTATCCTGCTCGCTCAGCGGTTTGAAAATGGCGTTGCTGGCGTGGAATTCGCCACCGCAGAGAATGGGGCGACAGTTGGGTTTATCCTGCAATGCCAGAAAGGTGTTCAGCGAATAGCAGACGGCGGTGAAAGGCAGGTCGTTATCAATGGCGTCAATAATCCACGGCGTGGTGGTGCCACAGTCGAAGAAGGCCATCTGATGGGGTTTGAGTAACTTCGCCGCGTGACCTGCCGCTCGCTTTTTCTCTTCAACTAGTCGGGTTTTCTGGTCGCTTAACAGGTAATGTGGAACACTGCGCGGTTCCAGCACCACGTAGCCGCCGAGCAGCACAACGGGCCCACTTTCGCTGTTCAGATCGCGACGAATCGTCATTTCAGAAACGCCAAGCAGAGCTGCCGCTTCTTTGAGATGCAGCTTATCACTGCGTTTCAGTGCCTGAATCAGTTGACCCAATCGCTCGTCGCGTCGTGTTTCCATAGTTCCTCTACCGGAAATGCCCCGGTAAGGATACCGGGGTCAGCGCGTTATTTTACCTGCGAGCGCAGGTCTAGTCACGCACCCAGCCTTTACGAATAGGTACGGAGAAAACAATGCGGTACAGCTGTTGCAGGCGCGGGTAAACCGTCGCACCGATATACTGCCACAGCATTTGCGACACCATGCAGCCGACAAGGCCGCTCAGGAAGCCGCCGAGCATATCCATCGGCCAGTGGACGCCAAGATAGACGCGAGACCAGGCAATCGCCACGCCAACCACCATCAGCACCAGCCCAGACCACAGGCGATGCCAGAACAAAAACGCCATCGCAAAGGTGAAGATCACCGTGCCGTGGTCGCTTGGGAAGGAGTTATCCGGCGCGTGGTGCAGGAAGGTATGACCGATATTCTCAACGAACGGACGTTCGTGCGGGAACAGCTGACCAATCATCCACGACAGCGCAAGGCTGACGGCGATGGCCAGTGCGACTTTAATCACCAGATGGCGCTGCGCCTGAACCTGACGACGTTCGCCCCAGAGCCACATAGCCGCAGCCAGCAGGGGAACAATCAGGATCAAATCCTGAGCAATAAATGTGGCAAATGAAATTGCCCATGGGGCTGAGACTGGGGTTGCGTTGATCAGCAAAAACAGCGAGTTGTTCAGATTTTCCAGCATAACGTTCCGGTTTCGCAAATGACGGTTTTATGACAGCCACCTTAAGAAGCCAATCCTGGACCGTAAAGCGGCATTGTCTGAATCGCGCCATCGGTGTACAAGCGTCTGTCATTAAGGTGCAGCATTAAGTGGCGTAGAGTATAACGCCCGCTACCTTAAGCGAATCTTAACAACGTCAATTTGTGCGAAATTGTTAAGCTGCGTGATAATTAACTATCACCACTACTGCGCATTGATTAAACTTGCGCGTTTTTATGATGGATGCGAGCTATATGGACACTTCTTCTTCCCGGAAACGCTTAGGGCGCAAGGCGATTCTGTTCCCGCTTTGTCTGGTGCTCTACGAATTTTCCACCTATATCGGCAACGATATGATCCAGCCGGGCATGCTTGCGGTCGTCAAAGAATTTAACGCGGGCAATGAGTGGGTTCCGACCTCGATGACGGCTTATCTGGCAGGCGGGATGTTCCTGCAATGGCTGCTTGGGCCGCTGTCGGACCGCATCGGCCGCCGCCCTGTGATGCTGACCGGCGTTATCTGGTTTATCGTTACCTGCCTTGCCACGCTGCTGGTGAACAATATTGAGCAGTTTACGTTCCTGCGCTTCTTGCAGGGGGTGAGCCTGTGCTTTATCGGCGCGGTGGGTTATGCGGCAATCCAGGAGTCGTTCGACGAGGCAACCTGTATCAAGATTACGGCGCTAATGGCCAACGTGGCGCTGATTGCACCGCTGCTGGGGCCGCTGGTGGGCGCGGCGTGGATCCACGTGGCGCGCTGGGAAGGGATGTTTGTGCTCTTCGCGGCGCTGTCGGCCATTGCTTTCGTCGGGCTGTTTAAATCGATGCCGGAAACGGCGACCCGCATAGGTGAAACGCTGTCGCTCAAGGCGTTGGGACGTGATTATCGCGAAGTGCTGAAAAACGGCCGTTTCGTTGCCGGCGCGCTGGCGACGGGCTTTGTTAGTTTACCGCTGCTGGCGTGGATTGCGCAGTCACCGGTCATTATCATCAGCGGCGAGCACGCCAGTAGCTATGAATATGGCCTGCTGCAGGTGCCGATTTTTGGCGCGTTGATCCTCGGTAACCTGGTGCTGGCGCGTCTGACCTCACGTCGTACGGTGCGTGCGCTGATTATTGCCGGTGGTTACCCGATTATGTTTGGTCTGGTGCTGGCCGCGGCAGCGACGGTGGTGTCGTCCCATGCTTATTTATGGATGACCGCCGGGTTAAGCTTCTACGCCTTCGGGATTGGTCTTGCCAACGCCGGGCTGGTGCGCCTGACGTTGTTTGCCAGTGATATGAGTAAAGGCACGGTTTCTGCGGCGATGGGAATGCTGCAAATGCTGATCTTTACGGTGGGGATTGAGCTCAGTAAGCATTGCTACGAGTTGGGTGGCATTGGCCTGTTCAGCCTGTTTAACCTGGCGGGCGGCCTGCTGTGGCTGGGGCTGATGACGATGTTCCTGCGGGATAAAGCGGTAGGTAGCGGGCTGCAGCCGCAGTAAATTAGTCACCCGTCGGCGCTTCGCTTGGCCGGGCTACCTATCACGAAGCGCCGCCGGGAATAGCTCAATCACGCAAACGGCGCTTCACCCTTCAACGCCTTATCAATCATCTCCAGCACGCCTTCTTCATTGTTGTGCGGCGCATGATAGCCCGCCACGGCTTTCACCGCGTCGTTGGCGTTCGCCATTGCAAAACCGTAGCCTGCCTGTTTCACCATCTCAATATCGTTGCCGCTGTCGCCAAAGGCCACGACTTCATCATCTTTAACGCCCCAGCGCGCCTGCAATAACCGCAGGCCGTTGGCTTTATGGATGCCAGGAATAATCAGGTCGATACTGCCGTGGCCGGTTGTGACGGCGGTCAGCATATGGCCTAGCTTCTCATCCAGGATTGCCTGCATCTGTGGCACTTTCTCGTCCGGGATATTCAGCGCGAACTTCAAAATGGTGTCGTCGAGGTTATCGAAATTGTCTACCAGTTCCAGGCGGTGGTAGTAGCGCACGGCAATATCGTGGAAGCTTTGGTCGTAGCTTTTCAGCGTGTAGGCGCTCTTTTTACCGCAGACAATAATCTCGACTTCCGGGCGAGTGAGCAGGAAGGCGGTAATTTTATCAACGTGGTCGCGCGGCATGGCGCAGTTATACACGTCCTCGCCTGCGTCCTGAACCCAGCCGCCGTTCTCGGCGACAAAGGCGATTTCATTGGCGATATCCGGGAAGAACGAGGCCAACTGGTAATACTGGTTGCCGCTGGCCACCACAAAGTGGATGTTCTGTGCTTTCATCTGCTGATATTGCTGATGAAAACGCTCGCGGTTGTAGGTTTTTTTATCGTTCAGGAACGTACCATCCATGTCGACGGCGATCAGTTTAACGCTCATCAATGACTCTCCATTACAACGCGGGGCTCAGGTTTTGCCACCGCTTTCGCCACCAGAGCGGCAACAAGAACCAGCGCCAGTACGGCCAGCATCGCGCTGCGCAGGCCGTAATGTTCGCCGAGGAAGCCGAGCAGCGGAGGGCCGACGAGGAAGGCCAGATACCCGGTGGTGGCAACAACGCTCACGCGGGTAGGGGCATCCGGTCCGGTGTCGCTGGCGGCGGAAATGGTCAGCGGGAAGCCGAGCGATGCGCCAAGTCCCCACAGAATAACCGACACGCCGGCAACCCAGGCGCTGTCGACAAAGATAATCAGGGCAATGCCCAGCGCGCCCATTAATGCGCTGGCACGAACCACGGTAACACGGCTGTAGCGGTCGATAAACCAGCCGCCGGTGAAGCGCCCGACCGTCATGCCCAGCGTGAACCCGGCATAGATGAGCGATCCGGAGGTTGGGCTAAAGCCGTGACCGTCAACCATCAGCAGCGGCAGCCAGTCGTTAGCGGAGCCTTCGGCAAAGGCCATTGCTAACACCACGACGCCAATCAGCATCAGTTGCATATCGCGCCAGAACGGTACGCCTTTTTCTTGATGGTGCGCGTCTTCCGCCGCGTTTTTACCGGTACCTTCAGGGATAGCTTTAATGGCAATGGCGATAGGCGCAATGCCTATTAGCGCCGCCACGAAAATATGCCACATCGCCGGTAAACCAAACGCGGTGACCGCCATACCGACGCCCGCGCCCACTAACGTCCCGAAGCTGTAAAAGCCATGCATCATCGGCAGCACGGTTTTTTTCATCTCACGCTCAACCGCCGCGCCTTCGACGTTGATGGCAACTTCGGCAGAGCCAAAGCTGGCACCAAAAATCGCCAGACCGATGGCGAAGATCCACGCGGAGCTGAAGTGCAGCGCCAGGCTTAAAATCAACATACCAAAGACCGCGCATGACATGGTGGTGCGGATGACTTTACGCGTCCCGAATCGTTTCACCAGAAACGCGGAACAAAGAATGCCGCTCATCGAGCCTATCGACAGGCCAAATAGGACGATGCCCATCTCAGCCGTTGAGACCGATAAAATATCGCGGATTGCCGGTGTGCGCGTGGCCCAGGAGGCCATCAGCAAACCGGGTAAAAAGAAGAACATAAAGAGCGCCCACATGCGTAGCTGCAGGGCTTTACGGGAAGTTAACGTTGTCATCCATTCGCGTCGGGTCGGAAAGTGTGCAGACAACACTAACAAGGTTGTGTACATTTGTACATAACCAGAAAGAGGAGAATTATGGCTCGCCGACCGAATGACCCGCAGCGCCGGGAGCGCATCCTTGATGCGACGCTCGAGACTATCGCGACACACGGGATCAGCGCGGTAACTCACCGCAAAATCGCCAGCTGTGCCGATGTACCGCTCGGCTCGATGACCTACTATTTCGAGGGCATCGAAGCTCTACTGGGCGAAGCGTTCAGTGCCTTTACCGAGCGAATGTCGCTGGAGTACACCGCCTTCTTTGAGGGCGTAGAAACGACAGGTGACGCCTGCGATTCGGTGGCGGAGCTTATCTTCAGCAGCCAGGTGACGACGCCGAAAAATATGACGCTGATGTACCAGTTCTATGCGTTGGCGAGCAGTTCACCGGCCATGAAAGCGGTGATGCAACGCTGGATGCAGCGCAGCCAGCAGACGCTGGAGCAGTGGTTCGACCCGGCGACCGCCCGCGCGCTGGATGCTTTTATCGAAGGAATGACGCTGCATTTCGTGACTGACCGCCAGCCGCTCGATCGCAACACTATTCGAAAAATGGTAGGGCGGATAGCAGGGGAGAGCACCTGAAAAGCGTGTACGCTTAGCGAGAATGCAAAACGGAGATCTCGCGATGACAACCCTGCTTTCCGGCGGCTGCCTGTGCGGCCATATCACTTTTATCGCCGCCAATCCCGGCGCTTCCCACAGCTGTTCCTGCGATTTATGCCAGAAGCATACCGGCGCCCAGTCGGTTATCTGGCTGGAGTTTGCCAAAGGCGATGTACAGTGGAACGGCGAGGGGGGAAAGCCTGCGGTCTGGCGCTCTTCTGAAGATTCCAGCCGCGCCTTCTGCCCGCGCTGCGGCAGCTCGCTGGGGGCGATTGACGATGGCCCGATTATCGCGCTGCTGAGCGGTGTTTTTGACCAGAATCAGGATGCACGGTTTGCGCCTGCTTCTCACTCGTTTGAAGATATGAAGCCGCAGTGGTGGCGGGCGCTGTTTGCGGATGCGTGAGGCTTGGTAATAGTAGTGATGTTGATGAGTGTAATAGGTTGATTTTTAACGGGGATATGAATTTCAGGCAACAAAAAACCCATCAACCTTGAACCAAAGATGGCGGGGTTGATGGGCTCCACAAAATGGGGACATCAAAGAAAAGCAGTGGCACTAATTAAGACTCGCACCCTGATGAAAAGTTCTGCGTTGCGCAAAAATATTTTTCTTTTCTTTGTTTCCCCGGCGCAGGGCTAGCCGCCTAGCCCTGGCCAGATGATGATAATAAGCGTACCGGCAAGGGTTAGCAGCACGTTGGCGATGGCGTAGGTGCCCGCATAGCCCAGCGCGGGAATGTTGCTGCGCGCGGTATCGCTGATGATTTCCATTGCCGGAGCGCAGGTGCGTGCGCCCATGATGGCACCGAACAGCAGCGCGCGGTTCATGCGCAGCACGTAGGCACCGAAAAGGAAGCAAATCACTACCGGGATCAGGCTGACCAGCAGACCGGCGACCAGCATTTGACCGCCGACCACGCCGAGACTCTTACCGATGCCGCCGCCTGCGCTTAAGCCGACGCCTGCCATAAAGACCATCAGGCCGAACTCTTTCACCATATTCAGCGCGCCCTGCGGAATATAGCCAAAGGTTGGGTGGTTGGCACGCAGGAAGCCGAGCATGATACCGGCAAACAGCAGACCGGCAGCGTTGCCGATGCCGAAGTTAAAGTTGCTGAACTGGAAGGTGATCATGCCGATCATCAGGCCGACGATAAAGAAGGCGCAGAAGGCCAGCAGGTCAGTGACCTGACTGTGAATGGAGACGAAGCCGATACGGTCGGCAACGGTTTTCACGCGGCGGGCGTCACCGCTCACCTGCAGCACATCGCCTTTGTTCAGTACGATGTTGTCATCGATTGGCATTTCAATCTGGCTGCGGATCACGCGGTTAAGGAAGCAACCGTGGTCGGTCAGCTTCAGCTGTGCCAGGCGTCGGCCTACGGCATTGTGGTTTTTAACCACAATTTCTTCGGTGACGATGCGCATGTCCAGCAGGTCACGGTCGAACACCTCTTTGCCGTTACGGAAGCTTGGGTCGAGGCGCGCGTGCGCGTCCGGGTAGCCTACCAGCGAAATTTCATCGCCCATTTGTAGCACGGCGTCACCGTCAGGGTTGGCGAGAATGCCGTTACGGCGGATACGCTCGATGTAGCAGCCGGTCTGGCGATAGATGCCAAGCTCGCGTAAGTTTTTACCGTCGGCCCACGCTACCAGTTCTGGGCCTACGCGGTAGGCGCGGATAACTGGCAGATAGACTTTACGATTGGTGTCGGTGTCCAGACCGCGCTCGCGGGCGATTTGTTGGGCGCTGGTTTGCAGATCCTGATGCTGGAATTTTGGCATGTAACGGGCCGCGACAATCAGGCTCACGAGACCAATCAGGTAGGTTAGGGCGTAGCCGAGGCTTAAATGATCCTGCGCTTGCGCCAGCAGGCTGGCTTCCATGCCGGAGTGGCGTAGCGTATCGCCCGCGCCGACCAGCACCGGGGTGGAGGTCATTGAACCGGCGAGCATACCGGCCGTCAGGCCGATGTCCCAGCCAAATAGCTTACCGAGGCCTAATGCAATCAGCAGTGCGCTGCCGACCATCACCAGACCGAGCATCAGATAATTTTTGCCGTCGCGGAAGAAAATAGAAAAAAAGTTCGGCCCGGCTTCAACACCGACGCAGAAAATAAACAGCATAAAGCCCAGATTCAGCGCATCGGTGTTAATACTGAAGTGTTGCTGCCCTAATAGGAGAGAAACCACTAAAACGCCAATGGAATTACCGAGTTGGATGGAGCCCAGACGTAATTTGCCAAGACAAAGCCCCAGCGCTAATACCACGAATAATAACAGGATGTAATTCCCGTTTAACAAATCTGCGACGTTTATATTCACGGAGTCTAACTTATCGTTTACCAGTAACGTGTTGAAAGGAATGGTTATTTGGTCTACTGTTTACCACGGGCTAGGGTATGTGTTTTGCTATCCGGAACCCGAAGAATAACCAGAAAATAGCGGTCAGTAGTTTAATCGTTCCTGATAGCTACGGCTAGCAACAATCGCTTTAAATACACATTACATATGATCTATCAGTCTGCATCGCGACGGTCAGAGAGCGAATCATCGGGCGCACGTTATTTTTTGCCCGCGAGAACGCTCCAAAAGTACTGATAGATAAAATGTAGCGAAGTTTTGGCAGGGAAGGCCAACAACTTTATCTGACTGGGTGTCCGTAAGGGCGAAGTCTGGGGTTTGATAGAGATATTTTCAGGAGATGCGTGTGAAATCTGAACGCGGTTGGGCAGGGGTTATTTGCTGCTTCTTACTCTTTATAGTGGTCTTTTTTTCACTGGTTCTGAACGTGAAGGGTGCGTTTCGCGCGAGCGGAAGTCCTGAGCTGGGGCTGCTGTTTTTTATTATTCCGGGCGTGGTTTCAAGCTTCCTTTCTTCGCGTCGTCGCGTGTTGCGTCCGCTGGTTGGCGCTATTCTTGCCGCGCCGCTCTGTCTTGTCCTGACGCGTCTTTTTTTCAGCAGCGATCGTTCGTTCTGGCAGGAGCTGGCATGGTTGTTTAGCGCGGTGTTTTGGTGTGCGCTCGGCGCGCTGTGCTATCTGTTTATCAGTTCACTGCTGCACGACAAACGCCGGATAAACAAACGCCCGCTATAAGCGCGGGCGTTGATGATGCTATCAGGCAAACAGTCCAAGATTTTCTTTTGCCCAGGCTTCAAAGTCTGTGCACCCGCCAATATGTTTCTGATCGACAAAAATCTGTGGCACGGTTTCAACGGGCTTACCGACGGTTTTTTCCAGGTCGGCTTTGGTGATGCCTTCCGCATGGATATCGACGTAACGGTAGTTGAAATCATCACGCTCCTGGGTCAGTTTTTCCGCCAGCTCTTTTGCACGAACGCAGTAAGGGCAGCCTGGACGACCAAAAATTACGGTAAACATAGTGTCTCTCCTCAAACGAGCGGAATAATCAACGTGCCTGTCGGCGAATGGCACTTATCATGCCGCGTGCAGCGCGTAGGGAAAAGAAGGTTCTACCTGTTGTTCTGATTCATTCTGGCTATGTTTGGGTAAATATTTTTCATCGGCTTGCCGTTATACTCGTCGTAAATAAGTAATCAAAATGCGCTAAGGATTCACAGGAGGAGAAGCATGCGTTCGCTTGGAGCACTACCCAAAAGCGTTTTAATTCTGGAGACCATTGGCATGGTTGTACTGGCGGTGGCGTGGCTATCGCTCAATCAGTACATCACACTGCCCGCGCCGTTTGCCAGCCAACTGGCGGCGGTGGTGATGATCTTTATTGGAATTGCGCTGATGCTGCCTGCGGCTGGCGTGCTCTTTTGGGGAGTAGCCCGTGCCGTTGCGCCACAGCTGATGAATCCTGGCCTGCCGCGAGATAAGGAAAAAAAGATGACTCCGACCATTGAGGTTCTGCTTAACCATCGCTCAATTCGTCAGTTTACCGGCGAGCCGATAAGCGACGAACAGCGCAGCGCGATTATCGCCAGCGCCCAGGCTACCTCTAGCTCCAGCTTTTTACAATGCAGCTCGATCATTCGCATCACCGATAGCGACATGCGCAAACAGTTAGTTGCGCTGACCGGCGGGCAGGAGCATGTTGCCCAGGCCGCTGAGTTCTGGGTGTTTTGCGCCGATTTTAACCGCCATCTGCAGATTTGCCCTGAGGCGCAGTTGGGCCTGGCGGAGCAGTTGCTGCTTGGCGTGGTGGATACCTCGCTGATGGCGCAAAATGCGCTGACCGCTGCGGAATCGCTGGGATTAGGCGGCGTCTATATTGGCGGCCTGCGCAACAATATTGCGCAGGTGACCGAACTGCTGAAGCTGCCAAAGCATGTACTGCCGCTATTTGGCCTGTGCCTTGGCTGGCCTGCCAGCCATCCGGATCTCAAGCCGCGCCTGCCCGCCGCGCTGGTGGTGCATGAAAATCACTATCAGCCGATGGACCCTGAAGTGCTGGCGCAGTATGACGAAGAACTTGCGCAGTACTATTTATCGCGCAGCACCAACGCGCGCCGTGATACCTGGAGCGACCATATTCGCCGCACGCTTATCAAAGAAAGTCGCCCGTTTATTCTTGATTACCTGCACCAGCAGGGGTTTGCTACGCGCTGATTCATTACTGAATCTGTGTCAGGGCTCAATCCCCCGTGAATGCGAAAAGCGTATGATACGCCGGTTTTTTTAGCGGCTTTTTTGGAGAGGTAAAGGGTGAAAATTGCCATATTGTCCCGGGATGGAACGCTCTTTTCGTGTAAGCGTCTGCGCGAAGCCGCCCAGCGTCGCGGCCATATTGTGGAAGTGCTGGACCCGCTGTCTTGCTACATGAACGTCGACCCGGCAGCATCGTCGATTCACTACAAAGGTCGGCAATTACCGCACTACGACGCGGTGATCCCGCGGATTGGCTCGGCGATTACCTACTACGGCATGGCAACCCTGCGTCAGTTCGAGATGCTGGGCAGCTACCCGCTCAATGAATCGGTGGCGATTACCCGCGCTCGCGATAAGCTGCGCTCGCTGCAGCTTCTCGCGCGTCAGGGCATCGACCTGCCGGTCACCGGCATTGCCCATTCTCCGGATGACACCAGCGACCTTATCGACATGGTCGGCGGCGCGCCGCTGGTGGTCAAACTGGTAGAAGGCACCCAGGGGATTGGCGTGGTGCTTGCCGAAACGCGGCAGGCGGCGGAAAGCGTGATTGATGCGTTTCGTGGGCTGAACGCGCATATCCTGGTGCAGGAGTATATCGAAGAGGCCAAAGGGCGCGACATTCGCTGCCTGGTGGTTGGCAATGAAGTGGTCGCCTCGATTGAACGTCGGGCGAAA
>NZ_JMPL01000043.1 GCF_000735365.1 Kluyvera ascorbata ATCC 33433
TTCTGTTTTCTTCTATTCTGCCTTCTATGGTGAGCAGCACTGGCGCAACGTCGCTTTTAGTACCCTTCTTCGTTTGTAGCTAAATTTTAATCATTTTATTTCAGTTTGCGCCTTGCCGCGAGCTGCACGGATTATATTCTCATGCAGGAGAAGGACTATGTTTTACTGGATTTTATTAGCCTTGGCCATTGTTGCTGAAATTACTGGTACGCTTTCTATGAAATGGGCGAGCGTATCTGACGGAAACACTGGCTTTATTTTGATGCTTGTGATGATCGCCTTGTCATATATTTTTCTTTCGTTTGCGGTTAAAAAAATCGCACTGGGTGTTGCCTATGCGCTGTGGGAAGGCATCGGCATTGTATTGATTACCCTGTTCAGCGTAATGCTGTTTGACGAGAGCCTGACGGTGATGAAAGCGGCGGGTCTGGCAACGTTGATTGCCGGTATCGTACTGATTAAGTCCGGTACGCGTAAAGCCACCGCGGTAAACAAGTCTTTGAATAAAGAGGTGAATCATGCATAAGTTTGAAATGATTCACGGCGTATGGCTGGCAGGCTCCATTGTTCTGGAAATTGTCGCTAATATTTTCCTCAAGTTTTCTGACGGCTTCCGCCGCAAAGGATACGGCATCCTTTCCCTTGTCGCCGTACTGGCTGCGTTCAGCGCGCTGTCGCAGGCGGTGAAGGGAATTGATCTCTCCGTTGCCTACGCCATCTGGGGCGGATTCGGTGTGGCCGCGACGCTGGCGGCGGGGTGGATCCTCTTCGGCCAACGGCTGAATAAAAAAGGCTGGGTTGGTTTAGCTTTACTGTTGGTGGGTATGGTTATCATTAAGCTCGCCTGATGTGATCGCTGCCTGAGAAATCGGGCAGCGAAATCCTTCGTCTGTATTACGCTTGTAACAAAGGGTTAGCGTATTTGATGCGAGGGGCAACCATGTTCGATCCGTCACGCTGGCGTAATATAGCCACAGCCAGAACGCTTTTTGTGATTATCTTTTTTGCAGGCATCGGCCTGATTTTTTCTATTATTTCGCTTCTATACCTCTCGCAAAGCCTGATCACCAGCAAAACCAACGATATTGATGCCCGTCGCTCGGCGCTATCCGTCGATGGCGCGATCCAAACGTCTATTAACCGCGTGCTCTCATTAGTGATTGATAACGCCATCTGGGATGATGCCGTCCGTGAAGTGTATGCGCCCAGGCTCGACACCACCTGGCTTTACAACACCTGGGGCGCTGGCTTCAAAATTAACAATCTTTATGACGGTACCTTTGTGCTGGACGAGAACTATCGCGTCTTGTGGGGATCGTTTCGTAGCTCGCCGTTCAGCGAGCGCGATCTCTCGTTTTTTGGCAGTGGTTTAAAGGCGCTGATCGAGCAGAATCAGGACGCCTTGCTGCGAGGAAAAAATAACGTTGCCGGAATAACCCATACACGTGAAGGCGTTGCCTTTATTGGCATTGGCCTGATCCGCCCAATGGTAGGTCGCCTGAATGTATACGATGCCACCCGTCGTTATCTGGTCATCACCCGGCACGTCAACCCGGCGCTGTTAAATACCCTTGGCAACACCTTCCAGATTGAGAACCTGACGCTCACTACTTCGCCACAAAACAGGTACAACATACCGCTGCGCACCTCCAGCGGTGAAGTGGTTGGCTGGCTTAACTGGCAGCTAAGGCAGCCCGGCGTTGAGGCGGCGCAGGCGGCCTCGCCGGAGATTCGAAAAATTGTCCTGCTGGCGTCGGGGCTTATCCTGCTATTTATCCTGGTGAGCAGCCTGGGATTGTGGAAGCTAGCCCGCGGCGAGCGGCAGGCGCGTGAAATCGCGTTGACCGATTGGCTGAGCCATTTGCCAAACCGCCGGGCGCTAATTGAGCAGCTTGAGCATATTAGTCGCCGGGGAGACCGGGATATCAAGACGGTGGTCTTTATCGATCTTGATGGTTTTAAAGATGTTAATGACATCTATGGCCATGATATCGGTGATATTTTAATTATACGCATTGCCGATATGCTACAAACGCTCGTCCCTCATGGCGGCATGCTGGCGCGTATGGGCGGCGACGAATTTGCCATGACAGTGGGCGGTGCGCACTCTGAAGCCAGCGCTTCGGCGTTTGCTGGCAGCGTGCTGGATTATCTCAGCACGCCAATTCGTATCGGCGAACGAACGCTGCATATCAGCGCCAGCCTGGGGATTGCTAGCGGTACGTTACAGGATAAAACCAGTTCCGAGCTGTTCCGCCAGGCCGATATTGCCATGTATCACTCCAAAATAACCGGGAAAGGGCGGATCACGCATTATGACGCGGAGCTCAGCAGCGCCCGCGAATACCAGCTTTCTCTGGAGAACGATATTCGCCATGGGCTCGAGCACGATGAATTCGAAGTCTGGTATCAGCCTATTGTCTGTGCCCGCTCGCAGGCGATGGTAGGGGTAGAAGCGCTGGTACGCTGGCCGCGACGGCCAAAGGGCGAACTGATGCCCGATGCCTTTATTGCCATCGCGGAAACCAGCGGGCTTATCTATTCCCTTGGCCAGTTTGTACTGGCTCGCGCCTGCCGTGACTTGTTGAATCATAATGATTTAAAACTGTCGGTGAATATTTCCCCCGCACAGTTCCGCGACCCGGAATTTGAGAACAAAGTATCCAGCGTACTGAAATCGTCCGGTTTCCCCCCGTCGCGGCTACAGCTTGAGGTGACGGAAACATATGTCCTGGAAAAACCCGAGCGGGCAAGGGCGGCGATTTCCGCGCTCAAAGCATTGGGTACCGCCGTGGCGCTGGATGACTTTGGCACGGGGTATTCCAGTATTGGCTACCTGCGACGTTTTAACTTCGACACGATTAAAATCGACAAATCTTTGGCGGGGCTGGTGGATGATGACGATCAGGCGGCGGCGCTGGTGGGGGGAACTATCCGAATAGCCAGCGCGTTGGGGATGACGGTGATTGCGGAAGGCGTGGAGACCGAAAAACAGATGAAACTGCTACGGCTTGCCGGCTGCGACCAGCTTCAGGGATTCTACTTCAGTGAGCCGATGCCGCTCTCATCGCTGCTGGCGTTGCGTCACCAGCAGCGTCTGAGTTAGTTTCCGGCAGCTAACGCCTCAAGCTTATCGCGAAAACCAGTCACCGAGATGGCGCGGTTATCGGCACGCTGGCGATCTTTTGCCGCCGGAGCAGAGCTTTGCACGGCAATAACCTGCCAACCGGCGTCCGTTTTCAGCAGTAGCGGAGAACCGCTATCGCCCGGCAGCGTGTCGCACTGATGGGAAAGTACCGAGGTTTGTGCCCACCCCGTGACCGTACAATCTTCATGGCTGTACAGCGAATCCAGATGGTCGAGCGGATAACCTGACTGCGTCACTTTACGCCCCGTTGCTTTCAGTGCGGCGGTGAGATCATCTTTATTCCCGGCGAATACCGGTAGCGGGGTGATGCCTGAAGGCGGGTTACGCAGCACAATAATGCCAAAATCCCACGGCGCCGCGGAAGCCGGAACAATCCAGCCGTCGCCATCCGCCTTGAGACGTTTTCCTAAAGAGGGGTCAACGCGACCTTCAATATCGTGAATCTCGTAGCGCCAGGTGCCTTTCTGCGACACAAAACGCAGCGCCACGGCTTTGTCCAACTTGCCGCGCGGTGGTTCAAGCAGGCAGTGCCCGGCGGTGAGCGCCAGGTGAGGAGAAATTAACGTCGCGGTACACAGATTGCCACTGGCGGTTTCCAGCTGGCCAATGGCGTCCCACGGTGCCTGAGCAGGATGGGTGACCAGGGTACGATCGTCATGACCAAAGAACAGCGTTTTAATATCTTTCGCACTGATGCCAATATCATCGTCATCAGCGTGAGAAATTAAGGGCAGGACGGATAACGTTCCCAGTAAACAACACACAAAGGCTGTACGCATATCACTCTCTGATGGGGCAATTATGATTATAAAAAATAAACCCAATGAGACTACTATAGACGGGAGAAGCAAAAAGTGGGAGTAAAATCAGCGAACTACGCTCAGTAAAAGAAAAACTGGGTTGCGATCAGTGCGCAGACGATAAGTAATGCCAGGATGAGCTCGAAACGATAGCGCCGCAACATGATTGCTCTCCGGGGAAAAAATCGGCGCTAAATAAGCGCCGATACGGTAGTTGATTAACTCAGGTAGCCACCAGGATTCAGCATTGCTGCTAGCCTCCCGGCGCCACCTGTATCGGCGTATTGCTACGCGGATACGTTATCAAGAATAATTATGCAGCTGGCTGAGCGGCTGGTTTAGCAGCAGTGTGTTTAGCTTTTTTGTGGTGCTTTTTAGCAGCCTGAGCTTTCTGCGCTACAGCTGGTTTAGCAGCGGCTTTTTTGTGTTTTTTAGCAGCCTGAGCTTTCTGAGCTGCAGCTGGTTTGGTTGCTGCTTTGTGGTGTTTTTTAGCAGCCTGAGCTTTCTGTTCTACAGCTGGTTTAGCAGCGGTTTTTTTGTGTTTCTTAGCGGCCTGAGCTTTCTGCTCTGCAGCTGGTTTAGCAGCTTCTTTCTTGTGTTTTTTGTGGTGAGTGGCTTTCGCTGGAGCCGCATGAGTAGCGGTTGCAGATGCAGCCGGAGCCGGAGTTGCAGTTGCGTCAGCAGCAAAAGCAGCGGAAGACAGACCCATAGCAGCGGCAACAACCAGAGCTAATACTTTTTTCATTCTGATACCCTCGAATTGGTTTTTTCATTCAACCCCACTGCGGGGCCGTTGAAATAACTATATCGATGAGCGAGCTGTCTTTCCGTGAGTGATTGGTATCGGCTTGTAACGTAATGTACGAGATTTGTTGTACATCCGTAACGGGGCGGATTTTGACCGCCCCTCAAGGAGTTAGCCAGTACAGGTAGTCTGTTTTGCGCGCTGAGAAAGGTACACACGCAGGATAAGGACAAAGGCCCAGGCGACGACAATGGCGGCAATCAAATAGATGCTGCCTAAGCCCTGGTAGCCAGCAATCCAGCCCGCAACGGGCCCGGTAAGGCCCAGCGCCAGATCCAGAAAGGCTGAATAAGTACCCAGCGCGGTGCCCTGGTTCTGTTCTTCCACCTGTTTTACCGCCTCAACACCCAGCGCTGGGAAGACAAGAGAGAAGCCCGACCCGGTCAGAAACGCGCCAACGCCCGCAACCCACGCGTTCGGGGCAAACCAGATAATCAGCAGCCCCAGACATTCGACCACATAACAGATAAGCGAGACGCGGATCCCGCCAAAGCGGGTGATAGTATTGCCCAGTACCAGGCGAATACAGATAAAACCGATGCTAAATAGAGACAGCGTGAACGCCGCGCCCGCCCAACCGTGGGAGGAGAAGTAGAGGGTGATGAAGGTCGCTATCACCCCAAAACCGACCGTCCCCAGCCCCAGGCCCAGACCGTATGGCCAGATCTTGCGCGCCACCACGTGGAAGGGCGCTCTGACTCCGGCGCTGACGCTGACGTCGGCGCGGGTGCGAGCAAACAGCAGGCCAATGACCGCAATAATCACAATCAGCGCCGCAAAACCACTAATACCGAACCAGCCGTTTAGCACAACCCCTAACGGCGCGCCTGCCGCCATCGCCACATAGGTAGCAACGCCGTTCCACGAGATAACCCGCGAGGTGTGAATCGCGCCGACGGTTTTAATCCCCCACAGCGTAGAGCCCGTGGAGGTGAAGCTCTCGCCCACGCCGAGGAAGATGCGCCCAACCAGCAGTAGCGCCACCGCCAGTATCGGGCTGGCATGCGCTGCCGCCGCGCCAAGGGTAAACAAACCGCTCATCAGGCAACAGATGATCCCCAGACTGACGACCTTTTTGGGCCCCCAGATATCGGTGTAGCGCCCAGCGTGCGGCCGACTAAGTAGGGTAGAAATATACTGCAGGCTGATGACCGCCCCGGCAACCAGCGTACTGTAGCCGAGATCGTAGTGAATAAAGCCCGGCAATACCGCGAGCGGTAAGCCAATGGAAAGGTAGCAAATACAGGTGAAGACAACTATTGAGATAATACGTAGGTTGAGTTGGGTATTGCTGGCACGGGTCGTCATAGCGCTACATTGGTAAGACAAAAGTGAGGGTATTATAGGAATTGCCAGCTAGTATGGCGAGATGGCAACGCATTTTATGTCAATAGTATAAGTATTAGTTATCAGTATCGTAGGCCGTATAAGAGGAGCGCCGCCGGGGATTTCCCGGAGTCGGCGTTGCCTCGTCCGGGCTACGTGATGCTTTATGTTAATGCAGGCGTTTATGCAGAGTGACGCCAACCAGCAGCGCGCAAACCAACAGCAGTGCGATAAACCCGCCAACCCCGTTCCAGCCGTACTTGTGCCAGAACACGCCGCCGAGCGTACCGGCGATACTAGAACCGAGATAGTAACTGAACAGATACAGTGAAGATGCCTGTCCTCTGGCGCGGCGCGCGCGCGGCCCAATCCAACTGCTGGCAACCGAGTGGGCGGCAAAGAATCCGGCGGAGAAGAGCAACATGCCGGGGAAAATCACCCACAGCGGGGAAAATAGCGTCAGCAGGAGGCCGACCAGCATCACCCCGGTAAAGAAGATCATCACCGGGCCGCGACCGTAGCGCGTGGTCATCATTCCCGCTTTTGGTGAACTCCAGGTGCCGGTCAAATAGGCGACAGAGAGCAAACCCACTACCGCCTGGTTAAGCGACCACGGTGACAGCATCAGTCGATAGCCGATGTAGTTAAAGAGGGTGACGAACGCGCCCATCAGCAGAAAACCCTCGACAAACAGCAGGGGCAGGCCACGGTCGCGCCAGTGCAGATGCAGGTTTATCAGCAGCGTTTTCGGTTTTAATGAGCTCGGACGGAAGTGGCGAGATTCCGGCAAAATGCGCCAGAACATAATGGCTGAGGCCAGCGCAAAGGCGCTAATGACCGCCAGGGCGACGCGCCAGCCAAAGAAGTCGGTAAATACCCCGGTCAACAGACGTCCGCTCATCCCGCCTATTGAGTTCCCGCTGATGTACAGCCCCATTGAAAACGCCACAAAGCTCGGATGAATTTCTTCGCTGAGATAGGTCATGCCGACCGCCGCCACGCCGCTAAGCGACAGGCCTATCAGCGCGCGCATAATCAAAATGCCGTGCCAACTGGTCATCATCGTCGAGAGCAGAGAGCAGCAGGATGCCAGCAGCAGCGCCGTCACCATCACTTTTTTACGCCCAATGGCATCCGACAGCGGGCCAGTAAACAGTAGACCAATGGCTAGCATTGCCGTTGAAATAGAAAGCGAAATGCTGCTGCCTGCTGGGGAAATCCCGAACTCGTGCGACAGCACTGGCAGAATGGGCTGTACGCAGTACAGCAGAGCGAAGGTTGCCAGTCCCGCGGAGAAAAGCGCCAACGTCACGCGAATAAACGGTGGAGTTCCGCGGCGAATAAAGGTGTTTGTTTGAAGTGGGGTATCAACGCGGACATCGATGGCAGGCGTATCGTCTGCGGTGGTTGTGCGGCTCACGGGAAATCCTTGCGTAAAACAATGGGTAATATCGACTCAGGTCACATAATTAGAGTAGGAAAATGTAAATATTCTGTCTAATATATTAATAATCTCAATTGATATCTTTAAAGTATGAATATTGAACTGCGCCATTTACGCTATTTTGTTGCCGTTGCCGAAGAGTTGCATTTCGGGCGCGCGGCGGCGCGGCTTAATATTTCCCAGCCGCCATTAAGCCAACAAATTCAAATCCTTGAGCAGCAGGTAGGTGCACGACTGTTTGCCCGTACCAACCGCAGCGTTAGCCTGACGGAGGCGGGGCGACAGTTTCTCGCCGATAGTCGGCAGATTCTGTTACAGGTCAGTGAAGCCGCCGCGCGGGCCAGCCGCCTGCATAACGGCGAAACCGGTGAGTTGCATATTGGCTTCACTTCCTCTGCACCGTTTATTAAAGCGGTCTCCGACACGCTCTCCACCTTTCGTCAGCGTTACCCGGATGTTCACATCCAGACGCGGGAAACCAACACCCGCGAGCAGATCTCACCGCTTACCGAAGGGGCACTTGAGTTAGGGCTGATGCGCAACACGTTGCTGCCCGACACCCTCGACTGGCAGGTGATCCTGCGTGAACCGCTGCTGGCGATGATCCACCGCGACCATCTGCTAGCTGATAAGCCGGAAGTCAGCCTGGTGGAGTTGGGCAAAGAACCGTTTGTCTTTTTTGACCCTCACGTTGGTACCGGTCTTTATGACGATATTCTTGGCCTGATGCGTCGTTACGATGCAGTGCCAACGATTACCCAGGAAGTTGGGGAGGCGATGACGATTATTGGCCTGGTGGCCTCCGGTTTGGGCGTATCGATTTTGCCAGCGTCTTTTCGGCGGGTTCAGCTTTATGAAATGCGCTGGGTTCCGATTGCGGAAGAGGATGCAGTCTCGGAAATGTGGCTGGTGTGGTCAAAACACCATGAGCTTAGCCAGGCAGCAGAACGCTTCAAACAACAGCTATTAAACGCGGCCAAGGTGAGCGTTTCGTTGCCAAAAGTGTGAAAAATTGTGCAGTAAATCACAAGGCTAAGTAAAAATTTGACGCAGGGCGTTCAAGTACTTCACCATAGCCCAAAGTGTTTATTTCGAAGCGCGAAAATAAGGGAGTCTTACGGTGGTAGCGGACAGTCAGCCAGGGCATATCGATCAAATCAAGCAGACCAATGCAGGGGCGGTATATCGCCTTATTGATCAGCTCGGCCCGGTTTCGCGTATCGACCTTTCCAGACTTGCGCAACTGGCTCCGGCCAGTATCACCAAAATTGTTCGTGAACTGCTGGAAGCCCACCTCGTTCAGGAAACGGAGATTCAGGAAGCGGGTAGCCGTGGTCGTCCAGCCGTAGGGCTTATGGTCGAAACGGAAGCCTGGCACTATCTGTCCGTGCGCATCAGCCGGGGCGTTATCCATCTGGCGCTGCGTGACCTCAGCAGTAAGTTGGTGGTGGAAGAGCAGCTTGAACTGGCGCTGGAAGATGAGTCCCCATTCCTGAACCGCGTCGTGACCCATATTGACCAATTCTTTATTCGCCATCAGAACCTGCTGGAACGTCTGACCGCGATTGCCATTACGCTACCGGGAATTATCGACACCGAAAACGGCATTATCCATCGTATGCCGTTTTATGATGTCACCGATGTTCCGCTCGGCGGAACGCTGGAGGCGCATACCGGCGTGCCGGTGTATATCCAGCATGATATCAGCGCCTGGACCATGGCCGAGGCGCTGTTTGGCGCATCGCGCGGCGCACGCGATGTCATTCAGGTGGTTATCGACCACAACGTCGGCGCAGGTGTTATCACCGATGGCCGTTTGCTGCACGCGGGCAGTAGCAGCCTGGTGGAAATTGGCCATACCCAGGTCGACCCATATGGTAAGCGTTGCTACTGCGGTAACCACGGGTGTCTTGAGACGATCGCTAGCGTGGAAAGCGTGATGGAGCTGACTCAGGTCCGCATGCAGCAGTCGATGAGTTCAATGCTGCACCAGAAGCCGCTCACCGTGGAGTGGCTGTGTCAGGCCGCGATGCAGGGCGATTTACTGGCAAAGGATATCATTAGCAGCATTGGAACCAACGTCGGGCGAATCCTCGCCATTATGGTTAACCTCTTCAATCCGCAGAAAATTTTGATTGGCTCGCCGTTTAATCAGGCCGCCGACATCCTCTTCCCGGCAATTGGCGATTGTATTCGCCAGCAGTCGCTGCCTGCCTATAGCAAACATATTGCGGTAGAGCAAACACAGTTTTCTAACCGCGGCACCATGGCTGGGGCGGCTCTGGTAAAAGATGCGCTTTATAATGGAACATTGCTGATAAGACTGTTACAGGGTTAACAATTTTTAGCAGTTTTGCAAAAAATTGCGCTATCTCAATCTGACCCATTCGCACATCACGTAAACTTTCACTCCATTGAATTATTCATTGCCATGATATTTACGTGGCGTAGCAGTGGGGTTAGTTTGTGATGCTTAATCGTTTCTTTATTACTGGAACTGATACTTCTGTCGGTAAGACGGTGGTTTCTCGTGCGCTTTTGCAGGCGCTCGCCGCCAGCGGGAAACGGGTGGCAGGATACAAACCCGTTGCCAAAGGCAGCAAGGAAACTGCAGAAGGGCTGCGCAATAAAGATGCGCTGGTTCTGCAAGCCGTTTCATCGCTGGACTTACCTTATGATGCTATCAACCCGATTGCGCTGAGCGAAGAAGAGAGCAGCGTCGCCCACAGTTGCCCAATCAACTACACCTTATTGTCTGACGGCCTGGCCAATCTGAGCCAGCAGGTCGATAACGTGGTGGTTGAGGGTACCGGCGGCTGGCGCAGCCTGATGAACGACCTGCGTCCGCTCTCCGAATGGGTGGTGCAGGAACAGCTGCCTGTGCTGATGGTGGTCGGCATTCAGGAAGGCTGCATTAACCATGCGCTGCTGACCGCTCAGGCCATCGCCAACGACGGCCTGCCGCTGATTGGCTGGGTGGCGAATCGTATCAACCCAGGCCTGGCGCACTACGCGGAAATTATCGACGTGCTCAGCAAAAAGCTGCCGGCACCGCTGATTGGCGAACTGCCGTATCTGCCGCGCCCGGAACAGCGTGAGCTGAGTCAGTACGTCGACCTAGCGATGCTCCGCAACGTGCTGACGGTAGATAGAATCCTGGCGTAAGGTTCTCGACAGTACAGACGCCAGCACGCAGGCAATCAGTAAACCGGGCAGCAGCGTATACTGCCCGGTCATTTCGCAAATCATCAACGTTGACATAATTGGCGCATGCGTCGTGGCTGCCAGTAACGTTGCCATTCCCGTCACGCCAAGCAATATCGCCATCGCCTCGTTCCCAGGGAACACCAGCGCCCACGTATTAGCGAACAGAATACCGACCGCCAGGCCAATAAACAGCGTTGGAGTAAACACACCGCCCGGTGCGCCAGAGCCGCTGCTGGCAAGAATGGCGAGCAGCTTACACAGGAAAATCCCGGCAATAATGGCAAAACTCGGCGGGCTTAACAGAAACCCTTGCACCACGCTGTAGCCATTGCCCCACACCGCGGGCGTTAATAGCGAAAGCAAACCAACGACCAATCCCCCCAGCGCAAGCTGCCAGGGGGGCGAAAGTTTGAGCTTAAGGAAAACACGATGGCTCATGTCCATCAGCCAGATAAGCAGCGGCCCGCCTAAACCGCAGACGAGCCCGGTAGCGAGCATTAAGCCGTAATGCGCCGCGTTAAGAGCCGGTAAATTGCCAGTAGTGTAGAGTAGCTCCGCGCCACCGTTCATCAACTGCGTGCTGAGCAGCGCGACCACTGCGGCGATGACGACCGGGCCAAGCGAGGCCAGCATTAAGGTGCCAAAAAGAATTTCGGCGATAAACAGGCTACCTGCCAATGGGGCATGATAGGCGCTTGCCATCCCCGCAGCTGCGCCGCAGGCAATCCAGAGCTTCCATTCATCCTTTGGCGTAAAACGCTGGGCAAAGAAAGAGGCGGCAAGGGCGGCTAAGAGGATCATCGCGCCTTCGCGACCAATAGCGCTACCGCTGACGACCACTAATAACGAGGCGGTGGATTTGATAAGGCTTGAGCTGGTATCAAACTTGCCTTCATCGCTTTCCAGCGCCTCCATATAGTCCGTCGGCGCATGGGGACGTTGTTGCGTATGACGTTGCCAGGCCCACAATAACGTCCCGGCGGCGAGCCCGCCAAGTGCCGGGGTGATAAGCCGCCGCCACCATACGAGACCGCCAGCGGCGTTGACCAGACTGCCGCTGTCATTACTGAGAAACAGCCACTCACCCAGATACATGGCGTGACGAAATAGCGCCACCGCCAGCGACGCGAGGACGCCAATCACGGTGGCAATAAGTAGGCGACGGAACATCGCCTTAATATCGGGGTAATGGTGAAGACGCTGCATCGTGAGCTGAGGGCTTAGCGATAAAGTTTTTTGTCAGCGACGGGGATCAGCAGCGTGCTTTGCCATTGTGCCAGCGTCTGCTGTGCAAGCTGTCCCAGTGCGATGAAGAATGGATGGTTCGCTTTTTCAATAAATTCGGCGAGGAATCGAGGAGCCCATGGCAGCAGATGCCATGCCAGCAGCTGATTGCAGGCCTCTTCGCGGCCATTTTCAACAAGCCAGGCGGCGAGCATGAGCAAGGTCCCAAAGTGATCTTCTGGTTCGTTTTGCTGCACATCGAACGCAATCTGGTTTTCACGCATCCATTGGCGCAGTGCCAGCGTAGAGTCGCCAAACAGAACGTTTTCGCGGTCTAACCAAACGGAACCCCACGGCGGAGACGGTAGCGCATCCGGGCCGATAAACAGGCGCTGCCATGCCTCTGCCAGAGATTCTTCAGCGGGAGAAGCAAATCCAGCGGAGAGGGTATCGGCGTGCAGAACAGGGTACGGCCACTGTGTCACCCACTCACCGTCGGTAAAGGCTATTACCAGCGGTTCGGCAAGCGTGCTGTTCGGCGCGAAATAGAACAAAGCACCCAGTACACGGGCGGAGAACGCTAAAGCGTTGTTGTGCTGAACGTCATTCATTACTGCATATCCTTAAAAGGGCGCGGGATTGCTCCCGCACCGATGAATTACCCGGCAATTGCCATGCCGACGGTCATATGCAGGCCATAGAACAGCCCGCGACCGATAAGTTCGCCTGCCAGCATCAGTACCAGACCAAGCGCCAGACCCGCAGCCCGCGGCGGAACGCGACGCAGTAACGGGCAGAGCCAGCAGCCTAAACCTGCCGCTAACAGTACAAAGCGCCACACCTGTAAGGTGCCCCAGTCCGGCAGCAGCGCGTTCGCCTGCTGAACGGAACTGTGAATAAAACCCAGATCAGCGGTTTGCATCACGACGACGGCGATGCTGAGCAAATAGCCCAGTACGCTGACCGAGGCAAAGAATTTCCCGTTGAACGGTACCTTTGACATTTTAAGCAGCAGGGCTGCAAACAGAGGCCCGGTGAGCAGCGCGGTCAGGAAGAACGATGCCGTCGTGTAACCATTATACCAGGTTGGCACGGTATCTATCTGATAAACGCGTGTCATCGCCCAGACAAATACCAGACCGAGCACCATGCTGACCAGCAGCCAAAGACGCCCAAGCGCGGCGGGCATTTTACCCATCACCGACAGTAACCACCAGAAGCCCCCTACGGCGAAGAAAACGGAACCGCTGGCTATCTCGTTACTGAGCGCAGAACTTCCCACGCGATTAAGCGAGTTGAACGCGCGCAGCGGTGAGCCGAGGTGCAGCACAGAGGCAAAAAAAGCGATGCCCATCACCACCCACAGGAAAAACATATTAAGCGCAATGCGACGTTGATCTGCGGGTTCATGGCGCGCCGCCAGCCAGCCTAAGCCGGTGACGATGGTGGCTCCCGCAACGCACTGCCCCAGCACCGTAAAGAGTACCAACGGCCATTCATGCCATCCACTTCCCATCTTACACCTCCTTCGGATTGGCCAGATAGCCAGTGGTATCGCCGCACGGACGTGCATTGGCGTTAGGTTTAATCACAATGCTTGGTTTCGTGAAGTGTGCGGACGGCAATGGTGCAACCGCCGCCAGCGTACCGTGCTTCTGACGCAGTTCTTCGATTGGGCCGAAGTCCAGCGCGCGCAGCGGGCAGGATTCCACGCAAATCGGTTTCTTACCATCCGCCACACGTTCGTGGCAGCCGTCGCATTTGGTCATGTGACCTTTGGCTTCGTTGTAGTGCGGCGCACCGTACGGGCAGGCCATATGACAGTAGCGACAGCCGATGCACACATCTTCGTTGACGACCACAAAACCGTCTTCGCGTTTGTGCATCGCGCCGCTTGGGCACACTTTGGTACAGGCCGGGTCTTCACAATGGTTACAGGCGATGGACAGGTAGTAGGCAAAGACGTTCTGATTCCAGACGCCGTTGTCTTCCTGCCAGTCGCCGCCCGCGTATTCATAAATACGACGGAAGCTGACGTCCGGAGTTAAGTCTTTGTAATCTTTACACGCCAGCTCGCAGGTTTTACAACCGGTGCAGCGGGCCGAGTCGATGAAAAATCCGTATTGGGTGCTCATGGTCTAGTCCTTATACCTTCTCGATCTCAACCAGGTTGGTGTGCTGTGGATTGCCTTTCGCCAGTGGAGAAGGGCGATGCGTCGTCAGCGTATTGATGCAGGAACCGTGATCGATTCGGTCTCCGTTCATCTCGGCATCGTGCCAGGCACCCTGGCCCATTGCGGACACGCCCGGCATAATGCGCGGCGTGACTTTTGCCGGAATACGCAGTTCACCACAGCTGTTGAATACGCGCACCATGTCACCGTTGCGGATCCCACGTTTTTGCGCATCCAGCGGGTTTAACCAGACTTCCTGGCGGCAAGCGGCTTTCAGCACATCAACGTTGCCGTAGCTGGAGTGCGTTCGCGCTTTATAGTGGAAGCCGAACAGCTGTAGCGGGAAAGTACCGCGCAGTGGATCGTCCCAACCTTCGAAGGTTGAGGCGTAAACCGGCAGTGGGCTGATGGTTTCGTCTTTCTCAAGCTGCCATTTCGCGGCAATGTCGGCCAGACGACTGGAGTAGATTTCGATTTTTCCCGACGGTGTTTTTAACGGATTTGCCTCCGGGTCTTTGCGGAAAGCCTGGTAGGCGACAAAGTGCCCGTTCGGATCTTTACGCTTGTAGATGCCCATCTTTTTGAGTTCATCATAGGTCGGCAAATCCGCGTCTTTGGCGCGCATTTTGGCGTACAGATACTGCAACCACTGCTCCTGCGAACGTCCTTCGGTGAATTTCTGGTAGACATCGTCCCCAAGACGTTTCGCCACTTCGCTTAAGATCCAGTAGATGGGCTTGCGCTCAAATTTTGGCGCGGTGGCAGGCTGGATAAAGATCAGGTAGCCCATATTCCCGGCGTAATCGTTCGGGATAATGTCTTCCTGTTCCACGGTCATTAAATCGGGCAGCAGGATGTCGGCGTATTTCGCCGAGGCGGTCATGAAGTTTTCAATCACCACGATCATTTCGCATTTGCTGTCGTCCTGCAAAATCTCGTGGGTTTTATTGATATCCGAATGCTGATTAATGATGGTGTTGCCCGCATAGTTCCAGAAGAACTTGATGGGCACATCCAGCTTATCTTTGCCGCGCACGCCGTCACGGGTGGCGGTCATCTCGGTACCGTGGTCGATAGCATCGGTCCAGGTGAAGCAGGAAATCGCCGTTTTGACCGGGTTTTCCAGTACCGGGAAGCGTTCGATGGTTATCGTGTAAGTGGATTCACGCGCGCCGCTGTTACCGCCGTTGATGCCAACGTTGCCGGTCAGAATGGGCAGCATGGCAATCGCACGGGCAGAAAGCTCGCCGTTTGCTTGGCGCTGTGGCCCCCAGCCCTGGCAAATATAAGCCGGCTTAGTGCTGCCGATTTCACGCGCTAACTTGATGATTCTATCGGCTGGAATACCGGTAATGTGCGATGCCCACTGCGGGGTTTTCGCCACGCCGTCATCGCCCTGACCAAGAATATAGGCCTTATAATGTCCGTTGGCCGGTGCGCCTTCTGGTAAGGTTTTCTCGTCGTAACCGACGCAGTATTTATCGAGGAACGGCTGATCGACCAGGTTTTCGTCAATCAACACCCAGGCAATACCGGCAACCAGCGCGGCATCGGTACCAGGACGGATAGGTATCCACTCATCCTCCCGGCCAGCGGCGGTATCGGTATAGCGGGGATCGATAACGATCATGCGCGCATTTGAGCGTTCGCGAGCTTGTTCAAGATAATAGGTAATGCCGCCGCCGCTCATGCGGGTTTCTGCCGGATTGTTGCCGAACATCACCACCAGTTTGCTGTTTTCGATATCGGAGGTGCTGTTGCCGTCGTTGGTGCCGTAGGTGTACGGCATGGCGCAGGCAATCTGGGCGGTACTGTAGGTGCCGTACTGATTAAGCGAACCGCCGTAGCAGTTCATCAGACGCATCACCGCGGAACCGGATGGTGAGGACCGAGTGATATTGCCGCCAACGATGCCGGAAGAGTAGTTAATGTAGACGGATTCGTTGCCGTAATCTTTCACCACGCGTTTGAGGTTGCTGGCGATGGTGTCCAGCGCCTCATCCCAGCTAATGCGCTCGAATTTGCCTTCGCCACGCTTGCCTACACGCTTCATGGGATAGTTCAGGCGGTCAGGGTGGTTGATTCGACGGCGAATGGAGCGCCCGCGCAGACAGGCGCGTACCTGGTGATCGCCATAAACGTCGTGGCCAGTATTGTCGGTTTCTACCCAGTAGACTTCATTGTCTTTGACGTGCAGACGCAACGCGCAGCGGCTACCGCAGTTGACGGAGCATGCGCCCCAAACCACTTTATCTTCCGGCTGATTAGCCTGCTGTACTGCAGCGGCCGTGGCGCGCAAGGAGAAGGGGAGCGAGAGGCTACCCGCCGCGAAGGCTAATGAGCCGATAGCCGATGATTTAATTAGGGTGCGTCGGCTCAGCCCCCCTGGCTTTTCCTGATTTGACATCACTCACTCCATTATTTTTGTTTAATGATTTCAACGAGAAATTAAAAACCTGCTAATGATGGAAAGAGGATACCTGGTTAGTGGTATACAAGTATTAACCCTGGTCAAAATACACTGTTGCACTAACGAGGTATTTGCATGTCGGCGTTTGCCAGTTGCGAGGGGCGTGTGCATAATTGTTTTACAACATAAAAACAGTTTTATTGCAGTTAACCGTTTATTGTTAATCGAATTTCTTACTGCTAATCCGCTACTTATGGAAGTCATCTATGCAGGATATTGCTTCTTCTGTTATTCCGATGCCCGCGATTGAGACGGTCACGGTTCCCTACAAAGGGTTAAATTTTTTGCGCCCCGAAATTTTGCTCGACTTCATCAGCGTGACGGAGGAAAAAGTCCTCGCCGTTACGCCAGTGGCCGTGTTGTATTCCACGGTAGGGGTGTTGCAATCCGCTGCGTTGCGCAAGATCCCTGTGTTGGTTTCCGGGCGCGTGGTCTATCCGGTCAGTTCGCAGGCGCTGCCTTGTTTGCATTCAAAATTGACCATTAACACCACTTCACAAAAGCTGCGTTTTCAGGGAGACCTGGATGCGTTATCCGATGATCAAACGCTGCGCGATGGCGTACTGGTTGGCATTGCGCTGGAGTTTATTGTCGAGAAGAGAGGCTAGAAAGCACCGCCTCCTGCTGGAGGCGGTAGCACATTACTGGGCGTTATCGGTGCGGGTGTAGAGAATTTTAAAGGTGTCGTTAGCACAGTGGCCGACGACCTGAGCCCCAGCTTTATCAGCCTGATCGTTGGGCACGATATCAAGGGTAAAGGCGCTTTCGGCTACGCCGTTCTGGATGATTTTCTGCTGAATGTCGCTCCTGACACGCTCACAGGAGTCAGGTACGGCGGCAAGCGCAGGCATAGCGCCTGCGAGCAGTAATGCCAGTAACCAACGTGATGATTGCATGATTAGCTCCTTTTCATGAGATTCGCAGGGAAGTATAGCATCGGCAGTGTAAGCGACTGTCTTTGACGATAACTTTCTGATTTGTCTTAAGCTTACGTTTTTCATCCCCTGAAAGGGCACTTAGATTTTAAGCGCAGCAACGATCGTGCCTTCCATTTTCTCTGGGATGGTGAAAGGGGCAAAACGCTTGAGCGGCTTGCCATCGCGGCCCACCAAAAACTTGGTGAAGTTCCACTTGATACGCCCACCCAGTATGCCGGGTAACTCGTCCTTCAGGTAACGAAATACCGGGTGCGCGCCGGCTCCGTTGACCTCAACTTTTTCAAACATCGGAAAGCTCACACCGTAATTGATGTGGCAGGTTTGCGCTATGTCATCAGCACTACCGGGTTCCTGTTTGCCAAACTGGTTGCAGGGAAACCCCAGTATCACAAGACCCTGAGACGCGTATTTCTTGTAGAGCGCTTCAAGACCTGCATACTGAGGCGTGAAACCACACTGGCTGGCAGTATTGACGACCAGAACCAGTTTGCCAGCATAGTCGGACATTGAGATGGGCTCACCGCGTAGGTTGGTGGCCTCTAGATGATGAAACGTGGTCATGTCGGAATACTCTGTTTGCCATGTTTGATTTCCGCAGCGATATACGGCTGAGGTTTGCTAAAAAGATACCCTTGTGCGAAATCACAGCCGAGTGCCTGAAGGCTTTCGAGTTGTTCCTGCGTTTCTACACCCTCTGCAATGGCCTTCATGTTGAGGGACTTCGCCACGCCAGTGATGAGCTTGATGATATTCAGCGCGTCTTCTTGTGTCGCTAGCGAATTCACAAAGGATTTGTCTATTTTGATTTTATCAAAGGCCAGCCTGCTCAACCGAGAAAGGGAGGAATAGCCGGTACCGAAATCATCGATAGATATCTTCACACCCAGCGCTCTGAGCTTGTTAAGCGCATTCATCGGCGTATTGCTCTCTGTGAAAAGAGAGGATTCCGTCACTTCCAGTTCAAGGCGGTCAGCTGGAAGCCCCGTCTCTTTTAATATCGACACCACAATTCCGGCAAAGCCTTTAGTGCTTAGCTGGACAGGGGAGACGTTGACGGAAATTTTAGCCGGAACGGCCCAGGAAGCGGCTTCCCGACAGGCCGTTTCAAGCACCGATTTTCCCATCTCGTTAATCATGCCTGTTTTTTCCGCAACCGGAATAAAGCTATCCGGCGACAGTAGACCTTTTGTAGGGTGAATCCACCGAATCAGGGCTTCATAGCTGTAAATCTCGCGGCTGAACGAATCAACGATCGGCTGATAATAGACCACGAATTCTTTATTCATTAATGCCATGGCCATATCATGCTCAAGCTTTCTGCTTTCTTGCAGCTTATCTAACATTCGCTGGCGGAAAACTTTTATTTTCCCTGGGCCTTCATTTTTGGCTTCATAAAGCGCCAGGTCAGCATATTTGTAGAGATAATCGGAGCGGCGCTCGGTTTGTGAAATAACGATACCAATGCAGGTGGTGATATTAATAATCGTGTTATAAATCGTGTAGGGTTGGTTGAGCGACTCGCCTATTTTTTGCGCTTGTGAAACGGCGCTACTCTCAGTCAGATCGCTCGAAAGAAACGCAAACTCATCGCCACCTAAGCGATAGAGTGTATCTGAAGGCATATTCAGCGATATCAACCGCTGGGAAATCTGGCGCAGCAGCATATCGCCAGCATCATGCCCATAGGTGTCATTAACCTCTTTGAATCGGTCTAAATCAAACAACATGACCGCCACGGTAGTATTATTTTGTTTTGCAGTTTTGATCGTTTTATTTAAATTCCACCAAAAAAACTGACGGTTGTTCATTTCGGTCAAAGGATCATGGAAAACATCATATTCCAGTTTTGCATTCTGGCTTTGCAGTTTTTCTTTCGATCTCTGGAGTTCTTCAGCCAGGCTTTTAACCTGTAGATGCGCCTTCAGAATGTTTCTGTTCTGAAAGAAGATCATCATACCCAGTATGGCACTCAGTATTATCAATAATACAGCGGTTGCCGAATATATGTAGTACAGGGTTTGAATTTTGAGGTTGGCTTCATTAACAGAGTTAACGTCCTTGTCCAACGCGCCGGATGAGAGACGACTGAGGGGCACATCGAGCGTATGCATTACCTTAAGGTATGACTTAAGCTCAGAACGGTTCATTTTCTCAAGTTGAACGTCGAGATCGTCCAGTACTTTTTCAAGCCTTAAAGCCAGTTCATGATGGGCTTTACTGCTGTCTATATAATGGCCTAAATCGCCTTCTTTCATTAAATCGCTCTGGCTGAGCATAATGTCCAGACGCAGACGCACACCATCAATCGGCATGGTATCGTCCAGCGTGTAAAGACCGAGCCACGATTCCAACCGGTAATATTCGGATACCACCTGCGCAGCAGACCAGGAGTTAGCGTAGTGGGTCAGCTTTTGTAACTCTTGTTGTCTTTCATGCACAAGGAAAGACACATACCCTGTTGATATGAAAAGAGAAAATATGATGGCAGCCAGTATTCTGTTCATGATGTTCGCCAGAACTCCTACTCGATACTCATTCTGCTGACTTGCCAGGCCGATCTAGAATAATAAACCTGATTATTCAGTTCAGGTACGCTGTCATATGGGTAAACAATAAATAGAGGGCCTTTATCACGGACGCGCATATATTCTCCGTTGATTTTTAAGGCAAGGATGACATTGTATTTTTTGAAGTCACTAAGCGGGATAACGGTAGTGTAGTCATTGAGCGCAGTGACCTTAACTACAGAGCCTTTCGCGCCGACGTAATCCATGAGTTTTTGCAGGGAGATGCCTGTAAAAGTCGTACGCCCATTATACCAGGGAGAGGTGGTCTGAAAACTCATCATGCCCAGTTTCTCAAGGCTGGCGGTGTCAAAAACGGCTTTTCCGTCAGCATTGGTATTTGCAATATTACCGGTCAGTGTTAAAAGCACTTTACCCTCGGGCTTGGGAAGCGTTCCAGCCCAGACCTGGGTGGAGATCACAACGCTCAATAACATAACAATTAACCGCATTTTAACCTTACCTATCGACTGGATGTTAAGGAATTATAATTTAGTTAACATACTATTTATATAAGCCAACCGGCTATTATTGATAAGACAAATACTTGGCGTTGGTTAATTGATTTAAATCAATGAGATAACTAAAGCTAATGGTCTAATTTTTGAGTAAAAACGGTCAGTGAAATAATTAAAACGCGTTGTTTTTATTGTGTCTGTATGAAAAACAAACCAAGGATAAGCGTGGTGTAAATAAAGGCATACGAACATAAAGGTCTATTAGTTTGAACGGTCATAGGGAACGCTGATTGGCGGAAATGAACGCTGCATTGCGCTTCCTATTTCGGCTTTGGACGTGACGTGGGCAGGGGGGGAGCGAGAAGCATACGTTGGAACATTTATTAAATAATCTCAACTGTAGACTTTTCTAGCCCTTAATGTTCTGAGTAGCAAATCATACAAACTATCCACAGCAGAAGACCCCTGAGAAGCGTGGCTTCTGAACAATGATACTTCCATAGGCTCAAGGGGCCCCAAAAGATGTTCACTGCCAAGCACCTGCAGATGAGATGGAACGCTGCATTGTGTCAAAACGGCAACAGCCAGGCCACTTTCAACTGCTGTAATCTGTCCTGACAGACTTGAGCTGTTATATACCACTTTATATCTCCGCCCCTGAAGTGCTAATGCATTGATAGCACTACGTTTAGCAAGACTTGTGCTTTCATAAACTGCAATAGGTAATGGGTCGCGCCTCCAGACTTCAAACTGCGGAGACCCCACCCACACCATCGGTTCATAAAATAATAACGAGCCCTGGCCAGGATGTTCCCGGGAGACCAGCGCCAGGTCGAGGTCGCCACTCTCGACGCGAGGAATTAATGACGTCGATTGTTCGCAGCTAAGTTCAATTTCGACTGACCCAAAGTTAGGAGCGAATCTCTTTAGAGCCGGAGTCAGGTATTTTGCCGCATAGTCATCAGGAACTCCCAGACGAATGCGTCCTGTTAACTCTTTGCCGTGGAATGCAGCCTGGGTTTCAGAATGAAGATCGAGCATCCTTCTGGCATACCCCAACAGTTTCTGACCCTCGGGTGTGAGTTGATTCTGACGTGGACCACGAAGTAGAAGCTGACATCCTAATGCCGTTTCGAGCTTTTTGAGCTGCATGCTGACAGCAGACTGTGAACGATGAACTTCCGGTGCTGCAGCCGAAAGTGACCCCGCATCTATCACTGCAACAAAGCATTTAAGCCAGTCTATCTGTAGATCCTGATAATACATTTGCGACCTTTATCATTCGATAATCAAATAGCAATATACATTATTATGCGTTTTTCTTGTTTATACTACATTGGCATAGTGCCTTCCTGTTGGCTTTTATTTTCAGGAAATCACGATGTCTCAGGCAACGCGCAGCATCCCAAATTTATCTCGACTAAATCGACCACTGATATGGTTAGGTTTTCAACAACTTATCCCGGTTTCTCTCTTTGTCTCCATTTTTGGCGCCGCTTTTGGCCTGGCCGCAGCACAAGCGGGTGTGGGGCATCTGACGGCAACGGCGATGAGTCTGTTGGTCTTCGCCGGCTATGCACAATTCGCCGCGTTAGACCTTTGGGGGACTCAAATCCCTTTATTCACCCTTATGGCAACAGTGTTTGCCATTAACGCCAGACATCTGTTGATGGGAGCAACCCTATACCCGTGGTTGTGGCCTTTATCACCAGCAAAACGCTACGGGATAATGATGGTTGCCTCAGATGCTAACTGGGCTATGTCCATTCAGGCATTCAATAGGGGAAAACCAGGGCTGGGCTTACTCTTTGGCGGTGGACTCGCGCTATGGCTTTTTTGGGTTATTGGTACGGTGGCAGGGCTGTATTTTGGTAGCGCCGTCCAGGACCCTAAAAGTTATGGTCTTGATATGGCGATGGGGTGCTTTCTGCTCTCTATGGTGTTTGAAGGCGAAAGAAATCTCAGAATGGTTGCTATCTGGATTGTCGCGGCAGCGTCATCGCTGATGGCTTATCAATGGTTATCGGAAAATAGCCATGTGATCGTTGGCGCGCTCGCCGGTGGCATAGCTGGGGTGCTGATGAGGAAGAAAAAATGACTATTGAAACGACGGGTATGGGCCCACTGATGATTGTTATTGTGATGGCTCTGGTTACGCTTGCAACCCGATGGGGCGGTGTTTATGTTATGTCATTTATTTGATTTAACAACAAAATCAAAGCTTTTATTCAGGGAATGTCAGGTTCCGTGCTTGTGGCCATTTTAGCTCCCGTTGCGTTAACAGGCGACAAAGGTTCGCAGATGGCACTGCTGACCACCGCGATGATGATGTTGGTTTTTAGCAGACCGTTGCTCGCTATTACTTTTGGCATTGTTGTCTCAGCACTGGTCAGATATTTTTAATGGAAATGAGTTAGTCCTCTGATGCGTTTGGCGAAAAATATGAATATAAAACCTCGTACGATTGTCCTGGTTCCGGGTTATATGCTTGATGAAAATCTGTGGAGCCGATTTGAAACATATTTACCGCCGCATTTTAAGGTCCATTATGCTTCCCTCAATGGCGGGCAAACCATACGTGATATAGCCAGGCATATGAGTACTTATCTGCCCGGAAAATTTACTTTGATAGGTTTTTCGCTAGGCGGGTACATTGCCAGACAGTTTGCTGCGGATTTTCCGGAACGCGTGGAGTCTTTGGTACTGATTGCCAGTTCGTTACGGGAAGATACGCCGCGACAGGTGGAGTCGAAGCGGCAAAGCATCCAGTCATTGTCTTCCAGAACGTTTAAGGGGTTGAGCAACCATGCTATTGCTCGCTCACTCCACCCTCGAAATGCATCAAATCTGGATATGATATCGAATATTCAACAAATGGGATGCCGTCTTGGATTCGAAGCCTTCGTTACGCAATCCAGCTTGCTAAGGCAAAATATTCCTGCCGCGACGCTATGTTGCCGAACGCTGGTCATTGCGAGCAATGACGATGTAATACGCTCAATGACTGAGGCAAAGGAACTGGTCGATACCATTCCTCATGCGTCGTTAAGGATTATCACTGGGAGTGGTCATATGGTTCCACTGGAGCAGCCTCAGGCGTTGGCAAATAGGGTGTCTGCATGGCTCGCGGATATTTAAATTGAGCGCGTTTTAATTTTTTAATCAGAGAGCCGGATCCAAAGATTTCAATAAATATAGATTATTTCGGTAAGTTTTTATCTAATTATTATAACAATGCTATAAGATAAAGAAATCTGCCATAACGACAGATTTCTTTAAATGAAAATTAGAGATTCGCAACGTTATGATATACTTTCTGTACATCATCGTCAGCTTCAAGGCCATCAACAAGACCTTCAAAGATTTCTAAATCTTCTGGTGAAAGTTCAATTTCTGATTGCGCAATTAATTCTAATTCTGTTGTTGAGAACTCGGTAATGCCAGCAGCTTTTAGCGCTGCAATGCCTTTATGAAGGTCTGTGGCTTCAGTATAAACAACGATGTTGCCTTCTTCTTCGGTGACATCGCGAACATCAACTTCAGCATCAAGCATGATTTCAAAAATACGGTCAGGGTCTGTGCCTTTAAAAACAATCACCCCAGTGTTATCAAACATATAGCTGACAGAACCAGCTGCTCCGATATTGCCGCCTTTTTTATTGAAAATGTTGCGGACGTTAGCAATCGTACGGTTAACGTTCGAGGTCAGCGTTTCAGCAATAATCATAGAGCCGCTTGGACCAAAGCCTTCATAACGCCCAGGTACGAAGGTCTCATCTCCGCCGCCTTTGGCTTTATCAATAGCTTTATCAATAACGTGCTTAGGGACTTGAGCTTGTTTTGCTCGTTCAATAACGAACTTTAAAGCTGAGTTCGATTCTGGGTCTGGTTCACCTTGCTTAGCCGCAGCATAGATTTCTACGCCGAATTTTGCATAAACATTAGACGTTGCCCCGTCTTTAGCCGTTTTTTTAGCAACAATATTGGCCCATTTACGTCCCACTGGAATGCTCTCCTCGAAAATTTATTTACATTTTTGACAGGGTATTAACCTGTATATTCTTCTTTGATATTATATCATAACAAGTAAAATCTCGTCTATGAGAAAAGAAAATACATCCATTTTACGAGATTTTATTTTAATTTAATTAAGGGTTCACATAGTGGCTGATCTATTTAATTATTTTGGTCTGTTTTTATTTTTTAATTATTAATGACTAGATTGTAGTGGCAACAATATATACTCAAGATAAACGGAAGCGGGGGCCATGAATACCTCTGTGTTCCACGCTACAGCGTTACCTCTTACCGCGAACGGTCTACACCATACTTCCTTACATTACAATTTTTATGCTACTTTCATTTCTTTTTCAGAAATAAAATGATGACGACGAGCCTTCAGTTTAACTTCTCTACGCGGCCATTGGTTCCTTTTGCCCATGATTACCCTCACGGTGCGACGGAACCCTGGCATCGTCATGATTGCGCGCAGTTGCTGCACACGCTGAGTGGTGTCGTAAGGGTCGAAACGGAGCAGGGATACTGGATTGTCCCGCCTAGTCGGGGTGTATGGTTGCCAGCAGGGACGCATCATTGCCTTAAGATAACAGGCAACGTTGCCGCCAGAACCTTGTTTATCGATCCTTTTGCCCGGGCTGACTTACCTTCAGTTTGCCAGGTTGTTCAGATTTCAGATTTGCTGCGAGAATTGATTATTAATTCGTTGTCGTTGCCCACACATTACGCAGCCGGAACCCGTGAAGAAAGAATCTATGAACTGATTCTGGATGAGATCCGCGTAATGAACGTGCTGCCGTTTAATCTTCCTGAACCAAAAACACCCGCACTACAGACGCTGTGTCAGCAGATTCAGAACGAACCCGGTAAATCCTGGACCGCCGCGATGGCCGCGGCCCAGCTCAACATGAGTGAGAGAACGTTGTTACGGCATTTCCAAAGACAAACGGGGCTGTCATTCAGTGAGTGGGTGCGGCGCGCAAAATTGATGATTGCCCTCAATTATCTTGCCCAGGGGCAATCGGTTTTACGCGTGGCGCTGGAACTCGGGTATGAAAGCCACAGCGCATTTAGTGCCATGTTCCGTCGTATTCTGGGGGCTTCCCCAAGTGATTACTTTCAGTCACGCGGATAAAGTGACACGGCATTCAGCAATGCCTGCAATGACGCTCGGGCGACGTCGTTGTTGATGCACACACCCCAGCGGCTTTCACCATCGGCAAACGTACAGCAAATATAGGCCGCAGACCGACTCTCGTTATGTCTGCCGAGCGTATGCTCATGATAGTCTTCAATCGCGAAGGCTAATTTACACTGCGATTTCAGTGCATCGGCGGCAGCTGAAAGCAACCCATTACCTTTTCCCTTTAACGCTATGGTGCCATCTGCTGTTTGAATTCGCGCACGAAGCGACGTTCCGCCGTCCTCCAGGCTTTCACTCTGGTATTCCAGCAATTGCCACTCGGCTGTTTGAAAGCGAATATAAAGCTTACGGAATAAGTGCCAGATATCCGCCAGCGTCATTTCGCGACCATCGCTATCCGTCTGTCTTTGCACATGGTGGCTAAAGTCCTGCTGCAGACGGCGCGGGAGTTTGAGACCGTGATTTTGCTCTAATATCCATGCCGCACCGCTTTTCCCTGACTGGCTGTTAACGCGAATCACCGCTTCGTAGCTGCAGCCAATATCGTTCGGGTCGACGGGAAGGTAAGGCATTTCCCAGCGCTCACTAGCGGATTGTCCCCGTGCGGTGAATCCCTTTTTGATAGCGTCCTGGTGCGAACCAGAAAAGGCAGTAAAGGCGAGTTTACCGGCATAAGGATGACGCGGATGGACAGGCAACTGGTTACATTGTTCGACCGCTTCGACGACGTGTTTCATATCGCTAAAATCAAGTTTCGGCGATATTCCCTGACTGTAGAGGTTCATTGCGAGCGTAACCAGACACACGTTTCCCGTGCGCTCACCGTTGCCAAACAGACACCCCTCTACGCGGTCTGCGCCTGCGAGTATGGCCAACTCCGCGCTGGCGACACCGCATCCGCGGTCATTATGCGGGTGCACGCTGATACAAACTGCATTGCGCCTTGAAAAATGGCGGCAAAAATACTCTATCTGATCGGCGTACACATTCGGGGTATTCACTTCAACGGTCGCAGGCAGATTAATGATCATTTGCCTTTCAGGGGAGGGTTCCCAGACATCAGCGACCGCTTCACAAATTTGCAGGGCAAAATCAGGCTCGGTAAAACAAAATGTTTCCGGGGAATATTCATAGCGCCATCGGGTCTGTGGGTTAGCTTCACACAATGCGCGAATTTTTTGCGTTGCGCTTGCAGCCAACTGGATGATTTCTTCTTTGCTCTGGCGGAACACCAGTTCACGGAAAAGGGGCGCAGTAGCGTTATACAGGTGCACTGTCGCGCTCTCCGCGCCATCAAGTGCTGCGAAGGTGCGTTCAATCAGATCGGTACGCGCCTGGGTGAGCACCTGAATCGTGACATCTTTTGGTATCAGGTTGTCTTCAATCAGTTGGCGAACAAACTGGAAATCGGTCTCTGACGCGGCAGGAAAGGCCACTTCAATCTCCTTAAAGCCACATCTGATCAACAGCTCCCAGAAACGTAATTTTCGTGCTGAATCCATCGGCTCCGCCAACGCCTGATTACCGTCGCGCAGGTCGGTGGAAAGCCAGCGTGGGGCCTGAGTTAGCTGTTTATTCGGCCACTGGCGGTCAGGCAGCGAGATGGGAATATGGGGGGAATATTTTTGCGATGGTTCTTGTAACATGGCGACTCTCCTTTGCGTTCGACTTCCTTTATCCTGCTCAATCAACAGGCGGATTACCGACGCAAAGGTGACAACCTATGTAGCGAAACCGTCAGGTTACAGGTAGACCAAACTAAACTACGCTTAGTTTCTGCTCAAAGCCTCCGTGTAAGCATCACGGTTCTATTCCCCTTTAAAGTAATGGGGAACATCCTGGTAACGGCTATGCTACGATATTGATTAATATAGCCATACTATAAATACATTCATGCCAGAACACTGGGGCCCATAGCCAGAAAGCGTGCCCATGAGCGAACGTGCGGATTAAGGTGCGAATTGTTATTAACGTGCTAATAGAACTGGAAAAATTTCTAGAACAGGATTGTGACGTGAAGAAACTGATCTTACTGGCCTGCGTGATGACCGTACTCGCCGGCTGTGATAACAATAATCCCCCTGCGGCATTCACCCCAGAAATGGCAAGTTTTTCTAATGAGTTTGATTTTGACCCGCTGCGCGGCCCGGTTAAGGATTTCAGCCAGACGTTGCTCAATGAGAAAGGTGAGGTGGCGAAACGCGTGAGCGCGCAGCTGTCACAGGAAGGGTGTTTCGACCTGCTTGAATTTCATGATATTGAGCAGGATACCGGCGCGCTGCTGGTCCTGAATGCTAACTATTACCTTGATGGTGTCACCCATGAAAAGCGTGTCATTCTTCAGGGGAAGTGCCAGCTGTCTGAGTTTCCGTCGGCGGGCGTCAAATGGGAGACCGATGACAATGGCTTCGTGGTGAAAGCGCTCGGTAAGGACGGCGAGGTGGACTACCATTACGATAGTGAAGGTTATCCGCTGGGCAAGGTGTCAACGCAAAAAGGTATCACGCTGTCGGTTATCTCAACGCCGTCGCAGGACGCCCGTAAAAAGCTCAACTACACCGCGGTGAGCCTGCTCAATAAGAAGCCGGCGGGAAACGTAACCCAGAGCTGCGACTATGACCGACATGACAACCCTGTGAGCTGCGATCTGACCATCGTTGACCAGAGTGTGACCCCATCGGTCACTGAACATTACACGATTAAGAACACCATTCAGTATTATTAAGCTAATGATATTGAATAGAAAAGGGCGCTAAATAGCGCCCTTTTTAATATTATCTGATGACTCGTCCGGTTGAGCGGTCAAGGCAGCGTAGGGTATTTGGCTCCCAGTACGCGTTCACGTTGGTGCTTTTCAGGCAGTTGTCACGGGCATCAAAAGCAACATCTGCTTTATCCCACTCTTTTTCAGCGCGTTTGTTAACTTTCTGACGCAGCTGGCGGGTGTCGTTCCATTGCTCTTTATCCATCGCCGCGTTCTGGCGACTCTGTGCGCTATCGCCAGATTCAATAACCAGTTTGTTGGTTTCAGCAGAAGCAGAGGCGGTGTACACAAAGGCACCCAGCGTCAGCATAGCCGTCAGGCACAGGCGTTTGCTAAGTGTAATTTTCATCGATGAGTTCCTTTAACGTAGTGAAAACGATGACTCCTTAAGCCAGTCTACTACAACTCTCACCACCGGCATACCCGTGAAAATAGCGTGGTCGAATGTGCTTGATATTTGAGTATGATAGGCCATTCGTATGTTGATGATGAATAACGATGTTAAAGACTTCTCTACTCTTTTTTGCCACCGCGCTGTGCGAAATTATTGGCTGTTATCTCCCATGGCTTTGGTTGAAGCGGGGAGCAACGCCTTTGCTGCTGGTCCCTGCGGGGCTTGCGCTGGCAATGTTTGTCTGGCTTTTAACGCTGCATCCTGCTGCCAGCGGCCGCGTGTATGCGGCCTACGGTGGCGTTTATATCTTCACCGCGCTGCTGTGGTTGCGGGTTGTTGAAGGTGAAAAACTCACCGTGTACGACTGGCTTGGTGCCGTGGTAGCGCTGTGCGGAATGCTGATTATTGTCGCCGGTTGGGGACGTAGCTAATATGCGGCCTGAGAGGGCCGCACTGCCTCATTTCTCTTCGTATTTTCCCATCATTTCTCTCGCAGCCCACCGCTGAATTTTTGTGATCTTCACTGGTAATTTTCGATCTTCATACTTGTATGGTAGTCGGCTGAGGCGTAAGTTCGCCTCACTAACCGATGAGATGTGAATTTAAGGATTGAAGATGAAAATTGTGGGTGCTGAGGTTTTTGTAACCTGTCCTGGACGTAACTTCGTCACGCTGAAAATTACCACCGATAGCGGCCTGGTTGGCTACGGTGATGCAACGTTAAACGGTCGCGAGTTGCCCGTTGCCTCCTACCTGAAGGATCATCTGTGCCCGCAGCTGGTGGGGCGCGATGCGCACCGCATTGAAGACATCTGGCAGTTCTTCTACAAAGGCGCCTACTGGCGTCGCGGCCCGGTGACCATGTCCGCTATCTCGGCGGTTGATATGGCGCTGTGGGACATTAAAGCCAAAGCCGCCAACATGCCGCTATACCAGTTGCTGGGTGGCGCGTCCCGCGAAGGCGTGATGGTTTACTGTCATACGACCGGTCGTACCATTGATGAAGTGCTGGAAGATTACGCGCGTCATAAAGAGATGGGATTCAAAGCCATTCGCGTGCAGTGCGGTGTACCGGGGATGAAAACCACCTACGGGATGTCCAAAGGTAAAGGTCTGGCCTACGAACCCGCTACCAAAGGGCAGTGGCCGGAAGAGCAGCTGTGGTCGACCGAGAAATACCTCGACTTCACGCCGAAACTTTTTGATGCCGTACGTAGCGAGTTCGGTTTTGACGAACACCTGCTGCACGATATGCACCATCGCCTGACCCCAATTGAAGCGGCCCGTTTTGGTAAGAGTATCGAAGATTACCGCCTGTTCTGGATGGAAGACCCAACGCCAGCCGAGAACCAGGAGTGCTTCCGTCTGATTCGCCAGCACACCGTTACTCCGATTGCGGTTGGCGAAGTGTTCAATAGCATCTGGGATTGTAAACAGCTGATTGAAGAACAGCTGATTGACTATATCCGCACCACCATTACCCACGCGGGCGGCATCACCGGTATGCGCCGTATTGCCGACTTTGCCTCGCTCTATCAGGTACGCACCGGTTCTCATGGACCATCGGATCTCTCTCCAGTTTGCATGGCGGCTGCGCTGCACTTTGACCTGTGGGTACCAAACTTCGGCGTGCAGGAATATATGGGGTATTCCGAGCAGATGCTGGAAGTCTTCCCGCATAGCTGGACCTTCGATAACGGTTATATGCATCCTGGCGACAAACCAGGATTGGGCATCGAGTTTGATGAAAAACTGGCAGCAAAATATCCGTATGAACCTGCCTACCTGCCGGTAGCAAGACTGGAAGATGGCACGCTGTGGAACTGGTAATAAGGAATCCAGAATGAAAAGCATAGTGATTAAAGAGCCAAATGCGCTCGTGATTGAAGAGCGGGAACGGGTGGAGCCCGGAATCGGCGAAGTGCGCGTAAAAGTAAAATTGGCGGGTATCTGCGGTTCCGATAGCCATATTTACCGCGGCCATAACCCGTTTGCCCGTTACCCACGCGTTATCGGGCATGAATTCTTCGGCGTGATTGATGCGGTTGGCGAAGGTGTCACCGATAAGAAAATCGGCCAGCGCGTATGTATCGACCCGGTCATTAGCTGTGGTCATTGCTATCCGTGCTCGGTGGGGAAACCTAACGTATGTACTTCTCTGGTGGTGCTCGGTGTCCATCGTGATGGTGGCTTTAGCGAATATGCGGTGGTGCCGGCAAAAAATGCCTGGTTGGTCGCCGACAATATTGCCGACCACCATGCGGTGATGGTTGAGCCTTTTACCATCGCGGCGAACGTTACCGGACAGGTTAAGCCAACGGAAGCTGACGTGGCATTAATTTATGGCGCAGGCCCAATGGGGTTGACGACCCTGCAGGCGCTCAAAGGCGTCTATCACGTTAAACAAGCGATCGTCGTCGATAGAATAAATGAACGATTGGCGATGGCAGAGCGTTGCGGTGCTGACTGGGTTATCAACAATGGTGATAAACCGCTTGCGGATTGGCTGGAAGAAAAGGGGATCAAACCGACGCTTATTGTCGATGCCGCTTGTCATCCAACGATTCTGCAGGAGGCCATTACGCTGGCTTCTCCGGCGGCGCGTATTGTGCTGATGGGCTTCTCAAGCGACCCATCGACAATTACCCAGCAGGGCATTACCGGTAAAGAGCTGTCCATTTTCTCCTCACGCCTGAATGCGAATAAATTCCCGGTGGTACTGGAATGGCTGGAAAAAGGGTTAATTGAACCTGATAAATTAATAACGCATTACTTCGATTATCACCATGTAATTGATGCAGTCGAACTGTTTGAGAAAGACCAAAAATCTTGCTAGTAAGGTCCTGCTACGTTCGATAAATAAAATTAAATAATGCGATTGAG
>NZ_JMPL01000044.1 GCF_000735365.1 Kluyvera ascorbata ATCC 33433
ACGATATAACGTGGTTTATGGTGCGAGGGGGGGACTCGAACCCCCACATCCAAAGGACACTAACACCTGAAGCTAGCGCGTCTACCAATTCCGCCACCTTCGCATACCATTGACTCTTTATGAAAGAATCATTACCACGGGGCCGAATTCTAGAGATTTTACGCTGGGCGTCAACAGTTAATTATCGAACTCGGCGCGATTGCCGAAAAAAAAGGCGTTTCTTCGGTTATGGGGAGTTTATGTAGGCCGGATAAGCGATAGCGCCACCCGGCGCTGCTCGGTGTCACGCCGGATGGCGGCGTAAACGCCTTATCCGGCCTACATGAGTTAGGCTTTTTTAGCCTGACGAGTCAAAACGGTACGGTACACTTTAAAACGGCCAGTCTGGGCAATCACTTCATGGAAACCAAACATCTCGTCCAGCACCGCCGGATACGGCAGGAAGGCGTTCGCAACAATACGCAGCTCACCGCCGCTGTTCAGGTGACGAACGGCGCCGCGGATCAGCGTTTGCGCGGCATCCAGGCTGGTTTGCATCCCATCATGGAACGGCGGGTTGGAGATAATCATGTCGAAGCGACCGTTAATCTCAGAGAAGACGTTACTGGCGATGACTTCGCCTTCAAAGCCGTTTGCCGCGAGCGTTGCACGGCTGGCTTCAACGGCTGAAGCGCCCACGTCACACAGCGTCAGGCGTACTTTAGGTGAATGGCTGGCAAGGGTTGCCGCCAGTACACCAGCGCCACAGCCAACGTCCAGCACTTTGCCTTTGGTATGTGGGGTGAGGGTAGAAAGCAGCAACTGGCTCCCCACATCAAGACCGTCGCGGCTGAATACGCCAGGCAGGGTTTTGATGGTCAGGTTATCCAGCTGGTATTCGTCCCAGAAGCTTTCGGCATCGAAGGATGGCTGTTTTTCCAGGCGACCGTGATACAGGCCGCAGCGACGCGCGCTGTCGACTTTATTCAGCGGTGCGTATTCGGCCAGCATCTGCTCGGCGCTACGCACGCCGCTGCGGTTTTCGCCGACAACGAAAATATCGGTACCGACCGGCATCAGAGACAGAATGTTCATCAGCTGGAACTGCGCTTCCGGCTTATTTTTTGGCCAGTAGTAAATCAGGGTGTCGCAATCCGCAACGTCCTCAGCCTGAGCGACCAGGCTAAAACGTACGTTGTCGCCCATCTGGCGGCTCAGTACCTGCCAGTGGTGAAACTGTTGGGTATGTGCACGGCTTGCCGCGGTATCCAGACGTGCGGGCAGGTCATCCTGCAGATCGCCGGCAAAGAAAATACGGCTCTGTTCGAAATCATCACTGTGGCGCAGCAAGACTTCACTTGCCGGGGTAAAAGCAGACATGAATTAATCCTCAATAAACTTAGGCGGGGATTATAGTGTGTAATTGGCGCAGTTTCGATGAATTTGCTATATTTGCGCCCTTGATAGACAGGAGCGTTTCACATGACATCCCGGCGAGACTGGCAATTACAACAGTTGGGTATCACCCAATGGGCATTACGTCGCCCTGGGGCACTGCAGGGTGAAATTGCGATTACGCTTCCGCCGCATGTAAAACTGGTGATGGTGGCCGAGACGTTACCGCCGCTCACTGAGCCGCTGATTAGCGATATTCTCCGCGCGCTGTGCCTGACGCCGGATCAGGTTTTACCGCTGACGCCGGACCGTGTCGCGATGCTGCCTCAGGACAGCCGCTGTCACTGCTGGCGCCTTGGGAACGACACGCCTGTCACGCTAGAAGGCGCGGTGATTTCGACACCGCCATTTAATGAACTGCAAGCCAGCGCGCCAGCGCGTGCTGCACTTTGGCAACAAATTTGCACCCATGAACACGATTTCTACCCTCAGCACGACTGATTTACCCCGCGCCTTTCAAATTGAAACGCGCGCGCATGCCTTTCCCTGGAGTGAAAAAACCTTCGCCAGCAATCAGGGGGAGCGCTATCTGAACCTCCAGATGTCAGTCGACGGTGAGATGGCCGCGTTCGCCATTACTCAGGTGGTGCTGGATGAAGCGACGTTGTTCAATATTGCCGTAGATCCCGCGTATCAGCGTCGCGGTCTGGGGCGTGAGCTGCTGGAACATCTTATTGATGCCCTGGAAGCGGCTGGCGTGGTGACGCTGTGGCTGGAAGTTCGCGCTTCGAATCACGCGGCCATCGCGCTGTATGAAAGCTTAGGCTTCAATGAAGCGACCATTCGTCGCAACTATTACCCCACGGCGGAAGGCCGTGAGGATGCCATCATTATGGCGCTGCCCATTAGTATGTAAGACAAGGTGAAAAGATGAAGAAGTGGGACTGGATTTTCTTCGATGCCGACGAAACGCTGTTTACGTTTGACTCGTTTAGCGGCTTACAGCGGATGTTTCTCGACTACAGCGTGACCTTTACCGCGGAAGATTTCCAGGACTACCAGGCGGTCAACAAGCCGCTGTGGGTCGATTATCAGAATGGCGCGATTACCTCGCTTCAGCTTCAGCATCAGCGTTTTACCAGCTGGGCGGAGCGTCTGAACGTTCATCCCGGCGACCTGAACGATGCCTTTATGAACGCGATGGCTGAAATCTGCGCCCCGCTGCCGGGTGCGGTTTCGCTGCTGAACGCCCTGAAAGGCAAGGTGAAGATGGGCATCATCACCAACGGCTTTACGTCACTTCAGCAAATTCGTCTGGAGCGTACCGGGCTTCGTGAACACTTTGATCTGCTCATTATTTCTGAAGAAGTGGGCGTGGCAAAACCGGATCGTCGGATCTTTGACTATGCCCTGGAACAAGCCGGTAATCCGGACCGTTCCCGCGTGCTGATGGTCGGCGATACCGCCGAGTCCGATATTCGCGGTGGGATGAACGCCGAGTGGGCAACCTGCTGGCTGAACGCGCACCAGCGTCCGCTGCCGGAAGGCATTACGCCTGACTGGACGGTGACCTCATTGCATGAACTGGAGTTACTCCTGTGTAAACAGTGATTGCCAGCCCCCCTTTGATGGGTAAAATAGCCGCAATTTTTTCGTATTCAACATGCGCGGTGCGAAGCCGTGCTTACTCAAGAAGATTGAATTATGACGTTGTCTCCTTATTTGCAAGAGGTGGCCAAGCGCCGCACTTTTGCCATTATTTCCCACCCGGATGCCGGTAAAACGACAATCACCGAAAAGGTGCTGTTATTCGGACAGGCTATTCAGACTGCCGGTACGGTAAAAGGCCGTGGCTCCAGCCAGCATGCAAAATCTGACTGGATGGAAATGGAAAAGCAGCGTGGTATCTCCATTACCACCTCCGTGATGCAGTTCCCGTATCACGACTGCCTGGTGAACCTGCTGGACACCCCGGGGCACGAAGACTTCTCCGAAGATACCTACCGTACCCTGACGGCGGTGGACTGCTGTCTGATGGTTATCGATGCCGCAAAAGGCGTCGAAGACAGGACTCGTAAGCTGATGGAAGTTACCCGTCTGCGCGATACGCCGATCCTGACCTTCATGAACAAACTCGACCGTGATATCCGCGATCCGATGGAAGTGCTGGATGAAGTTGAGCGCGAGCTGAAAATCGGCTGTGCGCCGATCACCTGGCCAATTGGCTGCGGCAAGCTGTTCAAGGGCGTTTATCACCTCTATAAAGACGAAACCTACCTGTATCAAACCGGTAAAGGCCACACCATTCAGGAAGTGCGTATTGTGAAAGGTCTGAACAGCCCGGAACTGGATGCCGCCGTTGGTGAAGAGCTGGCGCAGCAGCTGCGTGACGAGCTGGAGCTGGTGCAGGGCGCTTCTAACGAGTTTGATAAAGAGCTGTTCCTGGCCGGTGAAATCACCCCGGTCTTCTTCGGTACCGCGCTGGGTAACTTCGGCGTTGACCATATGCTCGACGGTCTGGTGGAGTGGGCGCCTGCGCCGATGCCGCGTAAAACCGATACCCGTCTGGTGGAAGCGCAGGACGAGAAGTTCACCGGTTTTGTCTTTAAAATTCAGGCCAACATGGACCCGAAACACCGTGACCGCGTAGCGTTCATGCGCGTTGTGTCCGGAAAATATGAAAAGGGCATGAAACTGCGTCAGGTACGTATCGGTAAAGACGTGGTGATTTCCGACGCGCTGACCTTTATGGCGGGTGACCGTTCGCACGTTGAAGAAGCCTACCCGGGCGACATCATCGGCTTGCACAACCACGGCACCATCCAGATTGGTGACACCTTCACCCAGGGTGAAATGATGAAGTTCACCGGTATCCCGAACTTCGCACCAGAACTGTTCCGTCGTATTCGCCTGAAAGATCCGCTCAAGCAGAAACAGCTGCTGAAAGGCCTGGTTCAGCTTTCCGAAGAGGGTGCGGTGCAGGTATTCCGTCCTATCTCTAACAACGATCTGATCGTTGGTGCGGTGGGCGTGCTGCAGTTTGACGTGGTGGTTGCGCGTCTGAAAAGCGAATACAACGTGGAAGCTATCTACGAATCGGTTAACGTCGCGACGGCCCGCTGGGTTGAGAGCAAAGACGTGAAGAAATTCGAAGAATTCAAACGTAAAAACGAAGTTCAGCTGGCGCTGGATGGCGGCGATAACCTGACCTACATCGCTCCAACCATGGTAAACCTGAACCTGACTCAGGAACGTTATCCTGAAGTTGAGTTCCGCAAAACTCGCGAGCACTAAAACCCCCTGCAGGGTGCGGCATCCGCTGCACCCTGACACTTTTCCTTCCTAATTAGCCGGTTACGGAAAGTTCTTAATTCCTTCTCTTTTTGCGCTAACTGTCTGTTTTTTGCTCAACGAAGCGGGCGGTTTCAAAATTGTGATCTATATTTAACAAAGCGATGACATCTACGTTGGCTTTAAATGCTGATAATTCGTATTGGTTAAGCGCTTAAAGCTAACGTTTATTTCTATCGCAATATTAATAACTGGCTCAGAGCGCAATCTCGCGGTGTTTGATGACCCTGGTGGATTCAGGGAAGCCGTGAGAAGTATGCGAGCAGGGAGTTTTTACCCTATTCAGCAATGCAACCTGCGTGTTGCTAGTGCTCGGATGATGAGCAATACATACAGGAATATATTGATGACGATGAAAAAACTGACAATCGCTAAAACGCTGCTTGCCGTGATGCTAACCTCCGCTGTTGCCACTGGTGCTGCCTATGCCGAAACCTCGACCATGGATAAGGCTCAGGCGAGTGCGGAAAGCGCAGGGAATAAAGTGGGTAGCTTTATGGATGACAGCACCATCACCGCGAAGGTAAAAGCCGCGCTGGTGGATAACGAGAGCATCAAGAGTACCGATATCTCGGTGAAAACAGACAAAAAAGTCGTGACCTTGAGCGGCTTTGTCCAGAGTCAGGCTCAGGCCGAAGCGGCCGTTGCGGCGGCGAAAGCGGTTGAGGGCGTCGCCTCTGTCAGCGATAAGCTCCACGTTCGCGACAGTAAAGAAAGTTCGTTGAAAGGGTATGCCGGTGATACCGCAACGACCAGCGAAGTGAAAGCCAAACTGCTGGCCGATAACATCGTTCCTTCACGTAACGTGAAAGTTGAGACGACAGATGGCGTGGTACAGCTTTCAGGTACCGTGAAATCTCAGGCGCAGAGCGATCGTGCTGAAAGCATTGCCAAAGCCGTTGAAGGCGTGAAAAGCGTCAAAAATGATCTGAAAATGCAGTAATAAGTGGTGATTTTGTCTGCTGATATTTGGCAGCAGGCAAAATGTGCACCACACTAAAAATAGTGCATATGAGTGGCACGAGCCCTCATAGCAAGCGGTCGACATTAACTATGGTAAAGGAGAAGCTTATGTTTCGTTGGGGCATTATATTTCTGGTTATCGCGTTAATTGCCGCCGCATTAGGATTTGGTGGACTGGCAGGTACGGCTGCGTGGGCAGCAAAAATCGTGTTCGTTGTGGGGATTATCATCTTCCTGGTGAGTCTGTTTACCGGGCGTAAACGCCCCTAGAACGTTACGCGTTAACTAGCATGACACCAAAGCCAGTCCAGCGGACTGGCTTTATTAGTTTTAGCCGACCTGAAATTAGGCTACTTTGTAAGTCTGGTGAATAAAAAACAGGTAGGCAGAGGTGGGGCAGCGTATACCCGTCACGCTTGGCAATATTGCACCATTATCGCTGAGTCGTTTCAAACCTGGGCGCACGGCACTGGTTTGTGAAGGGGGAGGACAGCGGGGCATTTTTACCGCAGGGGTGCTTGATGAGTTTATGCGGGCACAGTTCAATCCCTTCGATCTCTATTATGGCACCTCTGCGGGCGCACAAAATCTTTCCGCCTATCTGTGTAACCAACCGGGATACGGGCGCAAAGTCATCATGCGCTACACCACCCGGCGGGAGTTTTTCGACCCGGTACGTTTTGTCCGCGGCGGCAACCTTATCGATCTTGACTGGCTGGTCGGGTCGACCGCTGGGCAGATGCCGCTCGCCATGGAAACCGCCGAACGCCTGTTTGAGTCGGGAAAATCCTTTTATATCTGCGCCTGTCGCAGCGATGACTATACCCCCAGCTACTTTTCGCCCACCAGGCAAAACTGGCTCGATATTATTCGGGCATCCAGCGCGATTCCAGGTTTCTATCGCCCCGGCGTTGCGCTGGATGGCGTCAGTTACCTTGATGGCGGCGTGAGCGATGCGATTCCGGTGCGCGAGGCGGCAAAACAGGGGGCCAAAACGCTGGTGGTGATTCGTACTGTTCCATCGCAAATGTATTACACGCCACAGTGGTTTAAACGTATGGAGCGCTGGCTGGGTGAAAGTAGCCTACAGCCGCTGGTGAACCTGGTGCAGCACCATGAAACGACCTACAGTGAAACCCAACAGTTTATTGAGAACCCGCCGGGTAAGCTGCGTATTATTGAAATCTACCCGCCGAAACCGTTGCTGAGTATGGCGCTAGGCAGCCGCATCCCCGCACTGCGTCAGGACTACAAAACAGGGCGCTTATGCGGACGTTACTTTCTGGCGACCATTGGTAAACTGTTAGCGGAGAAGCCACCGCTAGTGCGCCACCTCAAACAAGGCCGTGCTATTCCTCCGGTTCCCGTGGTGGAGGATATGCCCGACGTTGCGATGAACGACGTGCCGCCAGTAAACGATACACTCTTTGATGATAAGGATCTGGCGTGAACGGCCGTTTTATTGATACCCATTGCCACTTCGATTTCCCTCCCTTTACCGGTGACGAAGAGGCGAGTATTCAGCGTGCGGCTGCCGTTGGCGTGAACAAGATAATTATTCCCGCTACCGAAGCCGACAACTTCCCTCGCGTGCTGGCGCTGGCCGAACGGTTTCCTCCGCTGTATGCCGCCGTTGGGCTGCATCCGATTGTGGTAGAACGGCACAGCGATGAGAGTCTGGCGCAGTTGGAAGCCGCTATCGCCCTGAAGCCAGCAAAATTGGTGGCGGTGGGGGAAATTGGTCTCGATCTCTACCGGGAGAACCCACAGTTTGAACGTCAGCAGTACCTGCTGGACGAGCAGCTGCGCTTGGCGAAGCGTTACGATTTGCCGGTTATCCTGCATTCGCGGCGCACCCATGACAAGCTGGCGCTGCACCTGAAGCGACATAATCTGCCGCGAACCGGCGTGGTACACGGCTTTGCCGGTAGTTTCCAGCAGGCGGAACGATTCGTCCAGTTAGGCTATAAAATCGGTGTGGGGGGAACTATCTCCTATCCTCGCGCCAGTAAAACCCGTGATGTGATGGCGCAACTGCCGCTGTCCTCGCTGGTTCTTGAAACCGATGCGCCGGATATGCCGCTCAATGGCTATCAGGGGCAGCCCAACCGCCCGGAGCGGGTTGCTGAGGTATTTACTCATCTCTGCTCGCTACGACATGAATCTCCTGAGGAAATTGTCACAGCGCTGCTGGAAAATACCCATGCACTCTTTGGATTGTCATGAAGTGACGTAGATCTCATTAATCATCATTCAGTCGTTACTGTTGCGTAAAACCTGTGACATTTAGCAAAAAAGATAATTACGGAACGTTATAATCGCCGCGATTGGTTTGCCGTAATTATTATATTTTTCAATACACAGGGAATCTGTATGCAAATCCTCATGGGACTCATCGGCATGGTGGTGTTGCTCGCCATTGCCTTACTTCTCTCCAGTAATCGTAAAGCGATTAACCTCCGAACCGTACTGGGTGCCTGGTTGTTACAGGTGGGCATCGGTGCATTAATCCTCTATGTTCCTGCCGGGCGCAAAGTCCTGCTGGCGATGTCCGAAGGCGTGGCCAACGTGATTGCCTACGGTAACGAAGGTATCGGCTTCCTGTTTGGCGGGCTGGTCTCTGACAAGATGTTTGAAGTCTTCGGCGGTGGCGGCTTCGTGTTTGCGCTGCGGGTGCTGCCGGTTATCGTCTTCTTCTCCTCGCTGATTGCGGTGCTGTACTACATCGGCATCATGCAGTTTGTGATTCGTATTCTGGGCGGTGCGCTGCGTAAGGTGCTGAAAACCTCACGTACCGAATCACTTTCTGCCACGGCAAATATCTTTGTCGGCCAGACCGAAGCGCCGCTGGTGGTGCGTCCATATATCGCCACTATGACCCGTTCTGAACTGTTTGCGGTGATGTGTGGTGGCCTGGCTTCGGTGGCGGGCTCTGTACTGGCGGGCTACGCGCAGATGGGCGTGCCGCTGGAGTACCTGATTGCGGCCTCGTTTATGGCGGCGCCGGGCGGCCTGCTGTTTGCCAAAATCATCATTCCGGAAACGGAAACTCCGCACGACTCACCAACGCTTGAGAAAGATGCGAAAAACCCGGATGCGCCTGCGAACGTGCTGGATGCCGCGGCATCAGGTGCAGCATCCGGTATGCAGCTCGCGCTGAACGTGGGTGCCATGCTGCTGGCGTTTATTGCGCTGATTGCGCTGCTGAACGGTATGCTTTCTGGTATCGGCGGCTGGTTTGATTATCCGGAACTGTCGCTGCAGTTGATTCTCGGCTGGATCTTCTCACCGCTGGCATGGGTGATAGGCGTGCCGTGGAGCGAAGCGACGGTGGCGGGTTCCTTTATCGGCCAGAAGCTGGTTATCAACGAATTCGTGGCCTATATGAACTTCGGTGAATACCTGAAGGCGGACGCTGAAGTGGCAGCGGCTGGTCTGCAGGTTATCTCCAACCACACCAAAGCGATTATCTCCTTCGCCTTGTGCGGCTTTGCGAACCTCTCCTCAATTGCGATTCTGATTGGTGGCCTGGGCAGCATGGCGCCAAACCGTCGGCAGGATATTGCCCAGCTCGGCCTGAAAGCGGTAGCCGCCGGGACGCTCTCTAACCTGATGAGCGCCACCATTGCGGGCCTGTTCCTCGCCCTATAAGTACAGCGCCGGAGGGATAAGCCTCGTTATTCCTCTGGCCTGTAGCGCCTGGCTGACGGCCTCAACGTCCGTTGGCCCGGCGCTACCCCACAATTTTGCCTCACCGTAAACGCCATGCGCGTGAAAGGCGTTCAGACGAATGGGCACATCTCCGAGTTCGGTAATAAAGGCACTCAGCGACTCCGCCTCCTCCAGATAATCACTGTGCTCAGGGATGACCAGCAGCCGTAGCTCCGACAGCATGCCGTGCTGAGCCAGCCACCGAATGCTCTGTTTAATTCGCGCGTTGCCACGCCCGGTCAGTGCCTGGTGGTGGTCGCTATCCCAGGATTTTAAATCGACCATCACCCCGTCGCACACGGGCTGTAGCTTCTCCCAACCGCTTATCGGTAGCTCACCGTTGCTGTCGACCAGACAGGTCAGGTGCGAAAGGGCAGGCGTGGATTTCAGCGCCTGGAAGAGGGCGATGACGAACGGTAACTGCGTGGTCGCTTCGCCACCGCTGACGGTTATGCCCTCAATAAACGGTGCGACCTGCGTGACCTGCCGAAGCACCTGCTCAACGCTCATGGTCTGCGCCATCGGCGTGGCCTGCTGCGGGCAGATATGCAGACAGGTATCGCACTGCTGGCATATGTCCGCGCGCCAGATGACTTTCCCGCCATTCACGCTTAATGCCTGGTGCGGGCACTGCGGCACGCACTCACCGCAGTCGTTGCAGCGCCCCATCGTCCACGGGTTATGGCAGTTCTTGCAGCGCAGATTGCACCCTTGCAGGAACAGGGCCAGGCGGCTGCCGGGCCCATCGACGCAGGAGAACGGGATGATTTTACTGACTAAAGCGCATCTGCAGTTCATGACTCACGACACGAGGTTGACGTTCCAGGATACGCGTGTTGCGGGCCGCTTCTTCGCCCAGCCACGTGGTGTTGGTGCGGGAGCCTTCATCACGGTATTTTTGCAGGTCGGACAGGCGCACCATGTAGCCGGTGACGCGCACCAGATCGTTGCCGCTGACGTTGGCGCTGAATTCTCGCATCCCCACTTTGAACGCGCCGAGGCAGAGTTGCATTACCGCCTGCGGGTTACGTTTCACGGTTTCATCCAGGGTCAGAATATCGCTGATCCCCGCGGTGTAGTGGGCGTGATGCGGCGCGACGGCCAATAAATGACTAATAGGATCTGGCTCATCGCCATAAGGCAGACGAGCGCCCGGCGTGGTGCCAATATCTGAGCTGATACCTGACTGAGCGTGCAGCAGTGCGCGCTGCTGCCAGCCGTACTGTACTGGCGTACGGGCGACGAAGTTGGCAAGCTCGGCGCTAATGCGGTAGGCCAACTGATTGGCCTGCTCATCCTTGCCGTAGCGTCCGGCAATCCTCTCGCGTTCGCACAGCAGGTTAACCGCCTCGGCGAGCGAGTAGATACCAAACATGGGTACAAAACGATCCGGGTCGATCAACCCTTCGCTCACCAGGAAGCTATTCTCAAAGAAGTGCGACTGCTCGTAGAGGAAGCGACAGCGGGCATCGATGATATCGATTTGCAGCTGGCAGTAGCGCGGCAGCACGTTCGTGAAGAAGTCATCGACTGATTCACTGCGCTGCGCCACCTGCTGGAGGTTCAGGCGTACCAGCGTGCTGCCGCCGCCGGCAAGCGGCAGCGAGTTGTAACAGCTTACGATGCCATATTGACCATTTGTGAATATTTTATCATTTACCGGTCCGTTGGCGATGTGTGGCTTACTGCACTCACAGATATTTTGTGCCACCTGTAACAGTAAATCATCCGGCGTAATTTCCGGGTCGTAGATAAAAGTCAGATTTGGCGCAACCTGCTTTAGCTCTGCATCTGCGCGTAAAATGGCGCGCGTGATAGGCGTATCGTGTGGGCCGATGTTCACGTGGGTGAAGGCATCTGGCAGCGTGCGGTCGAGATAGCGCCAGAAACGTTTTATTCGAATATCAATTTCATCTTGTGTTAGAATTATAACATAAGGCGATAACAGCGCATCAAGATGACCGAGGTAAACCGGCATCGCCGTCACCGAAGGGACGTGATGGTAGAGAATGGTCAGCAGTGAAAGGGCATCGTCCAGATCTTCGGCGCCCTCAAGCTCCAGCCATTCGGAACCGTTAGCCAGAAAACGCGCGTAGTCCGGCAGCACGTAACGCGGTTTATACGGCGCATGCCCTTCATACATATCGCAAATAACGCCGTCGGCCAGCGCCGCCCGCGCTTCCTCAGGGAGTTCTGGGTACGGCAGGGCGTTTTCGGCCTCCAGGGCCAGAAAATGACGTTTCTGTTCCGGGGTTAACACGGAGCTTGTCACAATTTGCTGGCAGTGTTGCAGCAGCGATGAATCATTCGATGTTGGCATGTTCGGTTCCTCAGACGAGTGATAGGCGGAGTGTATGAAAAACGATGAGGCCGTCTTTTGATCCCAGCGGCTGAAGTGGCGTTTTAGCTTCCCTTTCTGGTGTAAAAGTTTGATGCATGTCTCGTTATTGTTATGCAATTTTGTACGAAGTTTTCACTAAGTGTGATGAAAGTCGAAGTGTGAACGCGGGGCGGTGTTACAATAGTCACAGACCCGCAAGGTAACGATTTACACGGCAATACGCCGTCGGAGAGAAAAATGACTGATTTAAAGGCAAGCAGCCTGCGTGCGCTGCAGTTGATGGACTTAACTACCCTGAATGAAGACGATACTGACGCGAAAGTGATCGCGCTGTGTCATCAGGCGAAAACGCCGGTGGGCAACACCGCCGCTGTCTGCATCTATCCGCGTTTCATTCCGATTGCGCGTAAAACGCTGAAAGAGCAGGGAACCCCGGATATCCGCATCGCCACCGTCACCAACTTCCCGCACGGTAACGACGACATTGAGATCGCGCTGGCGGAAACCCGCGCAGCCATCGCTTACGGCGCTGACGAAGTTGACGTGGTCTTCCCATACCGCGCGCTGATCGCCGGTAACGAGCAGGTTGGTTTTGATCTGGTGAAAGCCTGTAAAGATGCTTGTGCCGCGGCAAATGTGCTGCTGAAAGTGATCATCGAAACCGGTGAACTGAAAGAAGAAGCCCTGATTCGTAAGGCCTCTGAAATCTCTATCAAAGCCGGCGCTGATTTCATCAAAACCTCTACCGGTAAAGTGCCGGTGAACGCGACCCCAGAAAGCGCGCGCATCATGATGGAAGTTATCCGTGATATGGGCGTACAGAAAACCGTGGGCTTCAAGCCAGCGGGCGGCGTTCGTACTGCAGAAGACGCACAGCTGTTCCTGTCTATCGCTGACGAACTGTTCGGTGCGGACTGGGCTGACTCCCGTCACTACCGCTTCGGCGCTTCCTCTCTGCTGGCTAGCCTGCTGAAGGCGCTGGGCCACGGCGACGGTAAGAGCGCTAGCAGCTATTAATGCATTATCGTAGCCCGGACGAGGCGCATGCGCGCCGACTCCGGGATCTCCCCGGCGGCGCTACGCTTGGCCGGGCTACAGGAACGTAGCGCGGGCGCAAGCTCGCTGCATTTAACCTGATTAATCAGGAGGGTACCTTGTTTCTCGCTCAAGAAATTATTCGCAAAAAACGTGATGGCCACGCGCTGAGTGATGAAGAAATTCGTTTCTTTATCAACGGGATTCGTGACAACACCATCTCTGAAGGGCAGATTGCCGCGCTGGCGATGACCATTTTCTTCCATGATATGAGCATGCCGGAGCGTGTCTCGCTGACCATGGCGATGCGAGATTCAGGCACCGTCCTGGACTGGAAGAGCCTCAACCTCAACGGCCCGATTGTCGACAAGCACTCTACCGGCGGCGTAGGTGACGTCACTTCGCTGATGCTTGGCCCAATGGTCGCAGCCTGCGGTGGCTATATTCCGATGATCTCCGGTCGCGGTCTCGGCCATACCGGCGGTACGCTCGACAAGCTTGAAGCCATTCCAGGCTTCGACATCTTCCCGGACGACAACCGTTTCCGTGAAATTATTAAAGACGTGGGTGTGGCGATTATTGGGCAGACCAGCTCGCTCGCACCGGCGGACAAACGTTTTTACGCCACCCGCGACATTACCGCGACGGTGGACTCCATCCCGCTTATCACCGCCTCCATTCTCGCCAAAAAGCTGGCAGAAGGTCTCGATGCGCTGGTGATGGACGTGAAAGTCGGCAGCGGCGCGTTTATGCCAACCTACGAACTCTCTGCTGCACTGGCGGAAGCGATCGTGGGCGTTTCCAACGGCGCGGGCGTGAAAACGACGGCGCTGCTCACCGACATGAACCAGGTGCTGGCCTCCAGCGCAGGTAACGCTGTAGAAGTACGCGAAGCCGTGCAGTTCCTGACAGGCGAATACCGTAATCCGCGTCTGTTCGACGTTACCATGGCGCTGTGCGTTGAGATGCTGATCTCCGGCAGGCTCGCCAAAGACGACGCCGAAGCGCGCGCCAAACTGCAGGCCGTGCTCGACAACGGCAAAGCCGCGGAGATCTTTGGTCGCATGGTGGCAGCACAGAAAGGTCCAACCGATTTCGTTGAAAACTACGCGAAATATCTGCCAACAGCGATGCTGAGCAAAGCCGTCTATGCTGATACCGAAGGTTTTGTCAGCGCGATGGACACCCGTGCGCTGGGCATGGCGGTGGTTTCTATGGGCGGCGGTCGTCGTCAGGCTTCTGATACCATCGATTACAGCGTTGGCTTCACCGACATGGCCCGTCTGGGCGACAGCGTTGACGGACAGCGTCCGCTGGCGGTGATCCACGCGAAAGATGAAGCAAGCTGGCAGGACGCGGCGAAGGCCGTGAAAGCGGCAATTAAACTGGACGATAAAGCGCCTGAAATTACGCCAACCGTCTATCGTCGCATCACCGAATAGTTATATACTGATCTGATCGCTTTTTTGCAGCGCAAGATGTATGGAGAACAAGATGAAACGTGCATTTATTATGGTGCTGGACTCCTTTGGGATTGGTGCAACGGAAGATGCTGACCGCTTTGGCGATGTTGGCGCAGATACCATGGGTCACATTGCAGAAGCCTGTGCCAAAGGCGAAGCTGACAATGGCCGTAAGGGCCCGCTGAATTTGCCTAACCTGACCCGCCTGGGTCTGGTGAAAGCGCATGAAGGTTCCACCGGCAAAATTGCTGCTGGCATGGACGGTAACGCGGAAGTGGTAGGCGCATACGCCTGGGCGCATGAGCTCTCTTCCGGTAAAGATACGCCGTCCGGTCACTGGGAAATCGCGGGTGTGCCGGTACTGTTCGACTGGGGCTACTTCAGCGACCACGAAAACAGCTTCCCGCAGGAACTGCTGGATAAACTGGTTAAGCGTGCCAACCTGCCGGGCTACCTCGGTAACTGCCACTCTTCCGGTACCGTGATCCTCGATCAACTGGGCGAAGAGCATATGAAAACCGGTAAGCCGATTTTCTATACCTCTGCTGACTCAGTGTTCCAGATTGCCTGCCACGAAGAGACCTATGGCCTGGATAAACTCTACGAGCTGTGCGAAATCGCGCGCGAAGAGCTGACCGAAGGCGGCTATAACATTGGCCGCGTTATCGCGCGTCCGTTTGTAGGCGACAAAGCGGGTAACTTCCAGCGTACCGGTAACCGCCACGACCTGGCCGTTGAGCCACCGGCCGCGACCGTTTTGCAGAAACTGGTTGATGAAAAACACGGTCACGTGGTTTCCGTCGGTAAGATTGCGGACATCTATGCCAACTGCGGTATCACTAAAAAAGTGAAAGCGACCGGTCTGGATGCACTGTTCGACGCCACCATCAAAGAGATGAAGGAAGCGGGTGATGAGACTATCGTCTTCACCAACTTCGTTGACTTCGACTCTTCATGGGGTCACCGTCGCGATATCGCGGGCTACGCGGCTGGTCTGGAACTGTTCGACCGCCGTCTGCCGGAGCTGATGGAGCTGGTGGGTGAAGATGACATTCTGATCCTCACCGCTGACCACGGCTGCGACCCAAGCTGGACCGGTACTGACCATACCCGTGAGCACATTCCGGTGCTGATCTACGGCCCGAAAGTCAAACCGGGTTCGCTGGGTCACCGTGAAACCTTCGCGGATATCGGCCAGACGCTGGCGACCTACTTCGGTACGTCCCCAATGGAATACGGCAAAAATATGCTGTGATTATTTGGGCGGGAGGATTCCCGCCCTTCGTCTATTTGAAAAATAAAGGAAATTACGATGGCTACCCCACATATTAACGCTGAAATGGGCGATTTCGCTGATGTTGTGCTGATGCCGGGCGACCCGCTGCGTGCGAAGCACATTGCTGAGACTTTCCTCGAAGATGTCCGTGAAGTGAACAACGTTCGCGGCATGTTAGGTTTCACCGGGACTTACAAAGGCCGTAAGATCTCCGTTATGGGTCACGGTATGGGTATCCCATCCTGCTCCATCTACACCAAAGAGCTGATCACCGACTTCGGCGTGAAGAAAATCATTCGCGTGGGCTCCTGCGGCGCGGTTCGTGCTGATGTGAAACTGCGTGACGTGGTTATCGGCATGGGTGCGTGCACCGACTCTAAAGTGAACCGTTTGCGCTTCAAAGACCACGACTTTGCGGCTATCGCTGACTTCGGCATGGTGCGTGACGCGGTTGATGCGGCCAAAGCGCTGGGCGTTGACGCTCGTGTGGGTAACATCTTCTCCGCTGACCTGTTCTACACCCCAGATCCAACCATGTTCGACGTGATGGAAAAATACGGCATCCTGGGCGTGGAAATGGAAGCGGCGGGCATCTACGGCGTAGCCGCAGAATTCGGTGCGAAAGCGCTGACCATCTGCACCGTGTCCGACCATATCCGTACTCACGAGCAGACTACTGCCGCTGAACGTCAGACGACCTTCAACGACATGATTAAAATCGCACTGGAATCTGTTCTGCTGGGCGATAAAGCATAAGACCGTGTTGTGCCCGGTGGCGCTACGCTGACCGGGCCTACAACGGTTGTAGGCCGGATAAGGCGTAGCCGCCATCCGGCAATTTTTTTAGCGTACTGCTCCTGCCACCCAATTTGCGAGCTCCCGCAGCTCACTCTCCTGTTCCGGAAACTCCGCAACCAGCGCCTCGCAGGTTTGCTGCAGCACGTCTGCACGATACTGACAGCCCTGTAAATGCTCCGCCAACGCCTCCAGCGGTGCGGGGTTCAGGCTATCGGTAAACACCTGTGTGCGGGTGATAACGCCTTTCTCGACGTCGAAGTGTAGCTCTACGCCGCCCCAGGTAAAACGTTCGTCCAGCAGATGAGAGAAGGCCGGAGCCTGACCAAAATTCCACTCCCAGCTGCTTTGACGCGCAAACGTCTCGGCAAAGTTCGGCAGGTCTGGCGTTTTATCCGGAGAGATAATTTCGGCGTCTACGCGCTCGCCGTAGTGACGGAAAAAAGCTTCAGTGACGGCTTCGCAAATCTGCTCGTGGGTAATGTCTGGGAGCAGCTCAACCAGATTCGCCACGCGCCCGCGCACCGACGTAATGCCTTTAGCCTGAAGCTTTTTCTTGTCAGGGTTCAGGTAGTTAGCCAGACGGCTAAGATCGGCGTTAAGTAGTAACGTGCCGTGGTGGAAGCCGCGGTCTTTGGTTTCCCGGTAGGCAGAGCCGGAGACTTTACGATCGCCTTCTTCGGTTTTCACGATCAGGTCGTTACGACCGGAAGCTTCCGCCGTAATGCCCAGCGAATTCAGCGCCTCGAGCACAATGGAAGTCGAGATGGTTTTATCGTACTCCGGCTTACCGGCCATAAAGGTGAAACAGGTATTACCGAGGTCATGGAATACCGCGCCGCCGCCGCTGCTGCGGCGCGCCAGGCGGACGTTGTCTTCTTCCATACGGCGGGTGTTGCACTCTTTCCACGGGTTTTGCGCCCGGCCAATCACCACCGTGTCTGCGTTACGCCACAGGAACAAAACCCGCTGGGTGGCGGGCATCTGGCGAAAAATACACTCCTCCACGGCGAGGTTAAACCACGGGTCGTGAGAGTCTGAAAGCAGCAGGCGTAACGTTGACATAGCGATTTCCTTTTCTGATTAATCTTTATCTTCGTCCTGCACCGGTTTGTTGGCGGTGAGCAGGAACGGCGACTGCTGCCAGCGGGTGCGCTTGCCGCGCAGCAGCGTGCGGGCAAGTACCACGCCGATAGCGAGCGACAGCAGCAGCATCAGGCGGAGAATGTTGGTGGTGTTATCCACCTGACGGGATTCAGTGGCAATGGTGTGAGTATCCAGCGTCAGGCGCAGATAGCCCAGAGGGCCATTTTTCCCCTGAATAGGTTCGACGATTTGCTGATTAAAGTAGCTGCCCGCTTTTTTACCGTCCAGCGCCAGGCGGTCACGCAGATCGACCTGTTCACCGGTGCGGACAATCAAATCACCCTGTTCATCATACACGCCAGCGTCCAGGATTCGGCTTTTGGTCGTGAGTTGATTAAGCAACTGGCCTATCTTTTTTTCATCCGGCGTTTCGCTTTTCATCAGCGGCGCAAGATTGAGCGACACCTGAAACGCCAGCGTTCTGGCCAGTTCTTCAAGCTGCGGATTTCGTTGTTTCTGGCTTTGTTGACTGAACCAGGAGGCGCCCTGCATCAATGCCACCAGCAGAGCGAGACAGATCAGGACAATCGCGGTGCGATGCAGTCGAAATTTCAGTTTTGCGCGAACCATATTCCACCTTTGAAAATTTACAGCTTAATGTTGCCAGAAGCGCTGGTTACAAGGTAGCCTCATGCGTTATTTTCCTGGGCTTAATATAGAGAAGATTGGAGCTGTAATGCCAAACAGTTTGACCTGGTGCGACTTGCCTGAAGATGTCTCCCTGTGGCCTGGATTGCCGCTTTCCCTGAGCGGTGATGAGGTTATGCCGCTGGATTACCACGCCGGTCGCAGCGGTTGGCTGCTCTATGGCCGCGGGTTGGATAAAGCGAGCCTCACCACCTATCAGCGCAAGCTGGGGGCGGCGATGGTGATTGTCGCGGCCTGGTGTGTTGAAGACTATCAGGTTATTCGCCTGGCGGGGTCGTTAACGCCGCGCGCAACGCGCCTGGCACACGATGCCGGGCTGGACGTTGCCCCGCTGGGCAAAATCCCACATCTGCGTACGCCGGGTCTGCTGGTGATGGATATGGACTCCACGGCGATTCAGATTGAGTGCATCGATGAAATCGCCAAGCTGGCGGGTACCGGTGAGCTGGTGTCGGAAGTGACCGAGCGCGCGATGCGCGGTGAGTTGGATTTCAGCGCCAGCCTGCGCCAACGCGTTGCCACGCTCAAAGATGCCGATGCTGACATTCTGCGTCAGGTGCGTGAAACCCTGCCGCTGATGCCGGGGCTGACTCAACTGGTACTGAAGCTTGAAACGCTGGGCTGGAAGGTGGCGATTGCCTCCGGCGGCTTCACCTTCTTTGCCGATCACCTGCGCGATAAACTACGTTTAACCGCGGCGGTGGCCAATGAGTTGGGCATTCGCGACGGTAAGCTGACGGGCGAAGTGGTGGGTGATATCGTCGACGCGCAGTATAAGGCGAAAACTTTGCTGCAACTGGCTGAGAAACATGAAATTCCCCATGCTCAGACGGTGGCGATTGGCGATGGTGCCAACGACCTGCCGATGATCAAAAAAGCCGGGCTGGGGATTGCGTATCATGCCAAACCAAAAGTGAACGAACAGACGGAAGTCACTATTCGTCATGCCGATTTGATGGGGGTGTTCTGCATTCTCTCCGGCAGCATGAATCAGAAATAAAGAGGTTAACGTGGCGAAAGCTCCTAAACGCGCATTTGTTTGTAATGAGTGCGGTGCGGATTATCCGCGCTGGCAGGGGCAATGTAGCGCCTGCCATGCCTGGAATACCATCACCGAGGTGCGTGTTGCGGCTTCCCCTACGGTCGCACGTAACGAGCGCCTGAGCGGCTACGCTGGTAATGCCGGCGTCGCAAAGGTGCAAAAACTGTCGGACATCAGTCTGGAAGAGCTGCCGCGCTTTTCCACCGGCTTTAAAGAGTTTGACCGCGTGCTGGGCGGCGGTGTGGTGCCGGGTAGCGCCATTTTGATTGGTGGTAATCCCGGAGCCGGGAAATCGACCCTGCTGCTGCAAACGTTGTGCAAGCTCGCCGAGCAGATGAAAACCCTGTACGTCACCGGCGAAGAGTCGTTGCAGCAGGTCGCGATGCGCGCGCACCGTCTTGGGCTGCCAACCGCGAACCTGAATATGCTTTCCGAAACCAGCATCGAGCAGATTTGCCAGATTGCGGAAGAAGAGCAGCCGAAGCTGATGGTTATCGATTCCATCCAGGTGATGCACATGGCGGATATTCAGTCCTCGCCGGGCAGCGTGGCGCAGGTGCGCGAAACCGCAGCCTATCTCACGCGCTTTGCGAAAACGCGCGGTGTGGCGATTGTTATGGTCGGCCACGTGACGAAAGATGGCTCGCTGGCGGGGCCAAAAGTGCTCGAACACTGTATCGACTGCTCGGTATTGCTCGACGGCGATGCGGACTCGCGCTTCCGTACGTTGCGCAGCCATAAGAACCGTTTTGGTGCGGTGAACGAACTGGGCGTATTCGCCATGACCGAACAAGGTCTGCGCGAGGTGAGTAACCCTTCCGCCATCTTCCTGAGCCGCGGTGACGAAGTGACCTCCGGTAGTTCGGTGATGGTGGTATGGGAAGGTACGCGCCCGCTGCTGGTCGAGATTCAGGCGCTGGTGGATCACTCCATGATGGGCAACCCTCGCCGCGTTGCTGTGGGTCTGGAACAGAACCGCCTGGCGATTCTGCTGGCGGTATTGCACCGTCACGGCGGGCTACAGATGGCAGACCAGGATGTGTTTGTTAACGTGGTGGGCGGCGTGAAGGTGACGGAAACCAGCGCAGACTTGGCCCTGCTGATGGCGATGGTTTCCAGCCTACGGGACAGACCGTTACCGCAGGATCTGGTGGTCTTCGGCGAAGTCGGGCTGGCCGGTGAAATTCGTCCCGTCCCTAGCGGACAGGAGCGCATTTCAGAAGCCGCTAAGCATGGTTTCCGCCGCGCGATTGTTCCTGCGGCTAACGTACCGAAGAAGATTCCGGAAGGCATGAAGGTCTTTGGCGTGAAAAAACTCGCCGACGCGCTGGACGTTTTTGACGAACTTTAATGTTTGACCACCGGCGACGTACTGTGTCGCCGGTCTTTTTCCCCGGAGAGTACCGTGAGTACATCCGGGTTTTTTGTATAATGGGTAGATGGTTTACCCCAATTTAGCAGGAGGCTCTTGTGTCGTCGTTCGACTATCTCAAAACCGCAATCCGTCAGAAAGGCTGTACGTTACAGCAGGTCGCTGACGCCAGCGGCATGACCAAGGGCTATTTAAGCCAGCTTCTCAACGCCAAAATTAAAAGCCCGAGCGCGCAAAAGCTTGAAGCGCTGCACCGCTTTCTTGGACTGGAGTTCCCGCGTCAGCAGAAAAATATTGGCGTGGTATTCGGTAAGTTTTACCCACTGCATACGGGGCATATCTACCTGATCCAGCGCGCCTGTAGCCAGGTTGATGAGCTGCATATCATCATGGGCTATGACGACACGCGCGACCGCGCGCTGTTTGAAGATAGCGCCATGTCGCAGCAGCCGACGGTGTCAGACCGCCTGCGCTGGCTGCTGCAAACCTTCAAGTACCAGAAGAACATCCGTATTCACGCCTTCAATGAAGAGGGCATGGAGCCCTATCCGCACGGTTGGGATGTGTGGAGCGCGGGCATAAAAACGTTTATGGAAGAGAAGGGTATCGCGCCCAACTGGATTTACTCCTCAGAAGAAGCCGATGCGCCGCAGTACCTTGAGCATCTCGGTATTGAAACGGTGTTAATTGACCCAAAACGTACTTTCATGAACATCAGCGGGTCGCAGATTCGTGAGAACCCATTCCGCTACTGGGATTACATTCCAACCGAAGTGAAACCGTTCTTCGTGCGTACGGTGGCGATTCTTGGCGGTGAGTCCAGCGGGAAATCGACGCTGGTGAACAAGCTGGCGAATATCTTTAATACCACCAGTGCCTGGGAATATGGGCGAGACTACGTTTTCTCGCACCTGGGCGGCGACGAGATGGCGTTACAGTATTCCGACTACGACAAAATCGCGCTGGGACATGCTCAGTACATCGATTTTGCGGTGAAGTACGCTAACAAAGTGGCGTTTATCGATACCGATTTTGTCAGCACTCAGGCGTTCTGTAAGAAGTATGAGGGGCGTGAACACCCGTTTGTTCAGGCGCTAATTGACGAGTACCGCTTCGACCTGGTTATCCTGCTGGAAAACAATACTCCGTGGGTGGCGGATGGGTTGCGCAGCCTGGGGAGTTCGGTTGACCGCAAGGAGTTCCAGACTTTGCTGGTCTCTCTGCTTGAAAAGAACAACATCGAATTTGTGCATGTCGAAGAATCAGACTACGACTCCCGGTTCCTGCGCTGCGTGGAGCTGGTGAAAGAGCTGATGGGGGATTAAGCGAGGCGGAAAGAAGTAAGGCGAATGATTTTCATCATTCGCCTTAAGGGTATTACTTCGAAATACGCTTGTACTTGATACGCTTCGGCTCCAGCGCATCTGCGCCCAGCGTGCGTTTCTTGTACTCTTCGTACTCGGTAAAGTTACCTTCGAAGAACTCAACCTTACCTTCATCCTGGTAGTCCAGAATGTGGGTAGCGATACGGTCAAGGAACCAACGGTCGTGCGAGATAACCATCGCGCAGCCCGGGAACTCCAGCAGGGCGTTTTCCAGCGCGCGCAGGGTTTCGATATCCAGGTCGTTTGTTGGTTCATCGAGCAGCAGCATGTTGCCGCCAACCTGCAGCAGCTTCGCCAGATGCAGACGACCGCGCTCACCGCCGGACAGCTCGCCTACGCGTTTGCCCTGGTCGACGCCTTTGAAGTTAAAGCGGCCTACGTACGCACGGCTTGGCATCTCGGTGTTGCCAACCTTCATGATATCCAGCCCGCCGGAAACTTCTTCCCATACGGTTTTGCTGTTATCCATCGCATCACGGAACTGGTCAACGGAGGCCAGCTTCACGGTTTCGCCCAGCGTGATGGTGCCGCTGTCAGGCTGTTCTTGGCCGGACATCATACGGAACAGGGTGGATTTACCCGCGCCGTTCGGGCCGATGATACCAACGATAGCGCCTTTCGGTACGGAGAAGCTAAGGTCGTCAATCAGTACGCGATCGCCGTAGGATTTACGCAGGTTGCTCACTTCAACGACTTTATCGCCCAGACGTGCGCCAGGTGGGATAAACAGTTCGTTGGTTTCGTTACGCTTCTGGTATTCGGTATTGTTCAGCTCTTCAAAGCGTGCCAGACGGGCTTTACCCTTAGACTGACGGCCTTTCGCGCCCTGACGAACCCACTCCAGCTCTTTCTCAATGGACTTACGGCGAGCCGCTTCCTGAGAAGCTTCCTGAGCCAGACGCTGATCTTTCTGCTCCAGCCAGGAGGAGTAGTTACCTTCCCACGGAATACCTTCACCGCGGTCGAGTTCGAGGATCCAACCGGCAACGTTATCGAGGAAGTAACGGTCGTGGGTAATCGCCACAACGGTGCCTTCGAAGTCGTGCAGGAAGCGTTCCAGCCAGGCGACGGATTCCGCATCCAGGTGGTTAGTAGGTTCGTCGAGCAGCAGCATGTCTGGCTTTTCAAGCAGCAGACGGCACAGCGCGACGCGGCGGCGTTCACCACCGGAGAGTTTTTCGATTTTAGCGTCCCAGTCCGGCAGACGCAGCGCATCAGCGGCGCGCTCAAGCTGCACGTTCAGGTTATGACCGTCGTGCGCCTGGATAATTTCTTCGAACTTACCCTGCTGGGCAGCCAGCTTGTCGAAGTCGGCGTCTGGTTCAGCGTACTTGGCGTACACTTCGTCCAGGCCTTTCAGCGCGTTAACCACTTCGGCAACGGCTTCTTCAACGGATTCACGTACGGTATGTTCAGGGTTCAGCTTTGGTTCCTGCGGCAGGTAACCAATTTTGAGGCCCGGTTGTGGGCGAGCTTCACCTTCGATATCGGTATCGATACCGGCCATAATTTTCAGCAGGGTAGATTTACCCGCGCCGTTCAGGCCCAGAACACCGATTTTTGCGCCAGGGAAGAAGCTCAGCGAGATGTTTTTAAGAATATGACGTTTCGGCGGAACCACTTTGCCGACACGATGCATGGTATAAACGAATTGAGCCACGTGGACTTCGCCTCTTTTATATACCCGTCATACTTCAAGCTGCAGATGCGTTGGCTGCGCTCGCTCACCCCAGTCACGTACTTATGTACGCTCCGGGGGACTCGCTCCCTTGCCGCCTTCCTACAACTCGAATTATTTAGGGTAGGTGATGAATAGAGTTTTTCAAAGGCGAAGTGTAGCTGTTTTCCCCGTCCAATCCCAGCAGGCAAATTCTGCTGTGTCGATGTCCCAATAAAACGTAAAAAAGTGTGCATTGCGTGGAACATTTCTTATTCAATGGTTAGCATCAATTGATTACGCGGCATGATGCTGTACTGACGTAACGTGACAACGAGGAAGAGCTTGTGCAAAAAGCCCAACAATTGACGTGGCGTCTGCTGGCCGCCGGTTTCTGTCTGCTGACTATCAGCAGCGTTGCCCGCGCCGATTCGCTGGATGAACAGCGCAATCGCTATGCGCAAATTAAACAGGCCTGGGATAATGGCCAGATGGATGTCGTCGACCAACTGATGCCGACTCTGCGTGATTACCCGCTGTACCCCTATCTGGAGTATCGCCAGCTGTCGGGCGATTTGATGAATACACCGGCGCTGTCGGTGACCAACTTCGTGCAGGCGAACCCTACGCTTCCGCCTGCGCGCACTTTAAGAAACCGCTTCGTGAACGAGCTGGCCCGCCGGGAAGACTGGCGCGGGCTGCTGGCCTTCAGTCCGGAGAAGCCGGGAACGGTGGAAGCGCAGTGTAACTACTACTATGCCAGGTACTCCGTGGGGGATACTCAGGGCGCCTGGGATGGCGCGAAAACGCTGTGGCTGACGGGGCAGAACCGTCCGAACGCCTGCGATAAGCTGTTTGGCGCCTGGCGGGCTTCTGGCACTCAGGACCCGCTGGCCTATCTTGAACGTATTCGTCTGGCGATGCAGGCAGGTAATACCGGGCTGGTGAAGGCGCTTGCCTCGCAGATGCCGCCGGAATACCAGACCATCGCCTCGGCCATTACCGATCTCGCGAACAACCCTAACAACGTACTGACCTTCGCTCGCTCAACCGGTGCGACGGAATTTACTCGCCAGCTGGCAGCGGTCGCTTTCAGCAGCGTGGCGCGTCAGGACGTCGAAAATGCGCGCCTGATGATCCCGACGCTGGTACAGGCGCAGCAGCTTAACGAGGAACAAACGCAGGCGCTGCGCGATATCGTCGCCTGGCGCTTGATGGGCAATGACGTGACCGATGATCAGGCGCGCTGGCGTGATGACGCCATCATGCGCTCGCAATCAACGTCGCTGGTTGAACGCCGCGTACGCATGGCGTTAGGCACTGGCGATCGCAGCGGACTTAACACCTGGCTGGCGCGTTTACCGATGGAAGCCAAAGAGAAAGACGAGTGGCGCTACTGGCAGGCCGATCTGCTGATGGAGCGGGGGCGTGATGATGAAGCTCGTACCATTCTGCTCTCTTTAATGCAGCAACGCGGTTTTTATCCGATGGTCGCCGCGCAGCGTCTTGGTGAGCCGTATGCGTTGCGTATCGATAAAGCCCCAGGGGCTATCTCCTCCACGCTAACCGGCGGCGCGGAAATGGCGCGCGTGCGCGAGCTGATGTACTGGAATCAGGACAACACTGCACGCAGCGAATGGGCGAACCTGGTGAGCAGTCGCAGCCAGACCGAGCAGGCTCAACTGGCGCGCTACGCCTTTGACCAGCATTGGTGGGATCTCAGCGTGCAGGCGACCATCGCCGGTAGGCTGTGGGATAACCTGCAGGAGCGTTTCCCGTTAGCCTATAACGACCTGTTTGTGCGCTACACGTCGGGTAAAGATGTGCCACAAAGCTATGCGATGGCGATTGCTCGCCAGGAGAGCGCGTGGAATCCGAAGGTGAAATCGCCGGTCGGGGCAAGCGGTCTGATGCAGATTATGCCGGGCACCGCGACCCACACGGTGAAGATGTTTAATCTGTCGGGCTACAGCAACCCTGCACAGCTGCTGGACCCGGAAACCAATATTAATATTGGTACCAGCTACCTGCAGTACGTTTATCAGCAGTTCGAGAACAATCGTATCTTTGCTTCGGCGGCCTATAACGCCGGGCCTGGACGCGTACGCACCTGGCTTGGCAACAGCGCGGGGCGTATTGATGCGGTGGCGTTTATCGAAAGCATCCCGTTCTCCGAAACCCGTGGCTATGTGAAGAACGTGCTGGCCTATGACGCTTATTATCGTCACTTTATGGGGCAGAAAGAGGATGTGCTTAGCAGCAATGAGTGGCAACGACGTTACTGATGCGTAAGACCTGTGTTATGCTTGTACTCGTTTAAGAGTACATGCATAACATGGTGGCCCGAGATGACCCAACAATCCCCTTATTCAGCCACGGTGGCTGAGCAGCGCAACCAGGAGTGGCTTCGCTTTGTGGAGCTTCTGCGTCTGGCGTATACCGATGAACTCGCGCTGCCGCTACTCAATCTGATAATGACCCCAGACGAACGTGAAGCGCTGGGAACTCGCGTGCGTATTATTGAAGAGCTGCTGCGCGGAGAGATGAGCCAGCGCGAGTTGAAAAACGAGCTCGGTGCGGGGATCGCGACGATCACGCGTGGATCCAACAGCCTGAAATCAGCGCCGGTAGAGCTGCGTCAGTGGCTGGAACAAACCCTGCCAAAAACCTAAGCCGCATCCGGTAATAGTGCGGCAATTACCGACGATACAGGTCGTTATGGAAGGGGCTGAGCGCCAGCACCACCGCCTGATGATACACGCTGCTGCGGGTGAGCACGCCCGCGGTGAACACGCCAATCGCGCCTTCTTTGTTGCCAATCTTATCAATGCCGGTGTACTTCGACATGACCGGTCCTAACGCTTCTCCAGCGCGTACCTGCTCAAGGATAGCCTCCGGCAGCGGCAGGGTGGCGGAGCGGGCTTCACCGCGCTGTTCACCACTCTCAATCACCACCCAGCTAAAGGTCGCGCCTTCGTCGATTCCCGCCTCAATGGCGACCCAAAAATCTGCATTAGGATGGGCTTCACGTGCGTTAGCCACGCGGTTGCGTGCGCCTGCGCGCGTCTCAGGGCTACCGAACGGCTGCTCGGGTACACCGGTATCGACGGAAACCGGCGTGATTTGACAGGATCCTTCACCAAAAATCTGGTCAAATGCGGCAAGAATAGCCTGAATTTTGGCAGGATTGGTGGTAGCAGCGACAACTTGATGCATAATCTACACAACTCAGCTAATAAAATGTCATCGCAGTATAACGGATAAAAAACATGTTACAGGTATATCTTGTTCGCCATGGCGAAACGCAGTGGAACGCCGAAAGGCGTATTCAAGGCCAGTCCGATAGCCCCCTGACGGCTAAAGGAGAGCAGCAGGCCGTCCAGGTCGGTGAGCGTGTACGCACCTACGGTATCACTCATGTCATTGCCAGCGATCTGGGCCGTACGCGTCGTACCGCCGAGATCATTGCGGATGCCTGCGGCTGCGGCGTGACGTTCGATGCGCGTCTGCGCGAGCTTGATATGGGCGTACTGGAACAGCGTCATCTCGACTCGCTCAGCGCGGAAGAAGAAGCGTGGCGTCGGCTGGTGGTCAACGGTACGCCGGACGGACGTATTCCTGAAGGTGAGTCAATGCAGGAGCTGAGCGAGCGCATGCGTGCTGGGTTAAATGCCTGTCTCGACTTGCCTGCAGGTAGTCGACCGCTGCTGGTGAGCCATGGTATTGCGCTGGGTTGCCTGGTCAGCACTATCCTGGGTCTGCCTGCCCATGCGGAACGCCGCTTACGTCTGCGTAACTGCTCTATCTCACGAGTGGATTATCAGGAAAGTTTGTGGCTGGCGCCTGGCTGGATAGTTGAAACGGCAGGGGACATCTCACATCTGGACGCCCCTGCGTTGGATGAGTTACAGCGTTAGCGACGGATCGGAATCAGGTACTCGCAGCGTAGCATAATCGGCGGTTCCTGGTTCCGGGCTTCATCCTGCGGGAAGAAGCGCTCAATATCCTGGCCTTTGCGACGCGTCAGATTCAGCATCGGCATACAGGTGCCGTACAGGGTCAGAATGAACTCCTGCAGACCCGTTCCCAGCCCTTCATAGGTGAACATCACGTATTCGCCGCCTTCAAGGGTCACTGGATGCGCGTTGTGGATATGGCCATTCGCCAACTCTGGCGTCAACGCCGTGGTGTAGAACACCTCTTGTTCATCATCTTTTTCCAGGCTTGGGCGCGGCTCATGCATGCCGTATAAAATCGGCGGCAGAGACGGGGAGTTGCCGAGGAAATCGGTCCAGAACTGTATGCGCATTTGCTGGCGGAAATCGGAAATCTCTTCCAGCTTGCAGGTATAGCTCTGGGTGACACCCATCAGATGCGTGGTCGGCAACGTCACAAACTCGTACTTCGGCATCGTAAACTCACCCAGGCGCAGCGGCGGGCGCATGCCGAACGAACTCCAGTCTGGAGAACGGCGATACAGCGCTGGCGTCAACGAGAACTGCTTTTTGAACGCACGGGTGAAGGTTTGCTGTGAATCGAAGCGATACTGCAAAGCGATATCAAGGATAGGGCGCGCAGTCAGGCGCAGCGCAACGGCTGATTTAGAGAGGCGGCGAGCGCGAATATATGCACCAATGGCATGGCCGGTAACGTCTTTGAACATACGTTGCAGGTGCCATTTGGAATAACCCGCTTTTGCTGCCACATTATCAAGCGATAAAGGCTGATCTAAATGTCCTTCCAGCCAAACGAGGAGGTCGCGAATAATCCCAGCTTGATCCATAAAATGCCCTCATCCTTAATTTCTTAGGTGCCTGTTACCAAAGTAGCGGATAATAGCATCTTTTGCTGTTTTAGCATTGAGTGTTTTTTTTGTGCATAAGTGCGTTTTTACATTAGAAATAACGCTTATTTTTGTAATGCTGTGATCTTAAAACACTTTCCTGGTGGATGTTGAATAATTCATCAACGCAATTAACGAAAATGGTAACAATATGAAATACAAGAAATTAATGGCTGGCCTGTTGCTGGGCGTCTCCAGCCTGGGCGCTCACGCTGAGCAGATTGGTTCTGTTGATACGGTTTTCAAAATGTTTGGCCCCGATCATAAAATCGTGGTGGAAGCTTTTGACGATCCGGATGTCAAAAACGTGACCTGCTATGTCAGCCGTGCCAAGACCGGTGGCATCAAAGGTGGGCTAGGTCTGGCGGAAGATACTTCCGATGCCGCCATCTCCTGCCAGCAGGTTGGGCCGGTGGAGCTGAGCGATAAAATTAAGAACGGCAAAGCGGAAGGTGAGGTGGTCTTTAAGAAGCGCACGTCGCTGGTGTTTAAATCACTGCAGGTCGTTCGTTTCTACGATGCAAAACGCAACACGCTGGCCTACCTTGCCTATTCCGACAAGGTGGTTGATGGGTCGCCGAAAAATGCGATTAGTGCCGTACCTATCATGCCGTGGGCTGAAGTGCCGGCGGCGGCAAAATAAGGGTAAAAAAAACGGCGCTGAATGCGCCGTTTTGTTGTCTTATTCCTGCAGCTCGCCGCAGAAGCGGTAACCTTCGCCGTGGATAGTGGCGATGATTTCCGGGGTATCCGGCGTAGACTCGAAATGCTTACGGATGCGACGAATGGTGACGTCAACCGTACGGTCGTGTGGCTTAAGCTCACGGCCGGTCATTTTCTTCAGCAGTTCAGCACGAGACTGAATTTTGCCTGGATTTTCGCAGAAGTGCAGCATCGCGCGGAATTCGCTACGCGGCAGCTTGTACTGCTCACCGTTCGGGCTCACCAGAGAGCGACTGTTGATGTCCAGTTCCCAACCGTTGAACTTGTAGCTTTCAACGCTACGACGTTCTTCGCTGACGGTACCCAGGTTCATGGTACGGGACAGCAGGTTACGCGCACGGATGGTCAGTTCGCGTGGGTTGAACGGTTTGGTGATGTAATCATCTGCACCAATTTCCAGACCGAGGATCTTGTCGACTTCATTGTCGCGACCGGTCAGGAACATCAGGGCGACGTTCGCTTGTTCACGCAGTTCGCGCGCCAGCAGAAGGCCGTTTTTACCTGGCAGGTTGATATCCATGATCACCAGGTTGATATCATTTTCAGACAGGATCTGATGCATTTCCGCGCCATCGGTCGCTTCGAACACATCGTAGCCTTCTGCTTCGAAAATACTTTTTAACGTGTTGCGTGTTACCAACTCGTCTTCAACGATAAGAATGTGCGGGGTCTGCATGTTTGCTACCTAAATTGCCAACTAAATCGAAACAGGAAGTACCAATAGTCCCTGACCTGCCTGATGCATGTCGAAAATTAACATGATCGGCGTAACATGACTAAAGTACGTAATTGCGTTCTTGATGCACTTTCCATCAACGTCAACAACATCATTAGCTTGGTCGTGGGTACTCTTCCCTCTGGACCCGACAGTGTCAAAAACGGTTGTCATCCTAACCATTTTAACAGCAACATAACAGGTAAAGAGGCACCAGACCGCCAATAAACCTACGCTTCGTTGACATATATCAAGTTCAATTGTAGCACGTTAACAGTTTGGTGAAATCATCGCTCCGGAATGATAACGGCTATCACATTTTTTCCACAACTCAAGTAGTTGCACAGGTTAACTGATAAATTTGGTGAATCCAATTGTTATTGTTTTACGATAATCTAAATAGTTCGTATAAACATAGAGATATGCTGCTTCTGTTAACATTCTAAATTGATAATTTCACCCTGAATAGTTTAGCTTCTTTTATGTGTTATGAAACATCATTTCAGTGATTTTTGTTGCAATTTTGTAAATTCGCGCTGCGCAATATGTTGAAGTACATCACATTATTGCCCGATAACAGGAAATTAAGAGAACTTTAAATGCGCTTATCTATTGTGCTGGTTTCTCCAGCAAGAGCCGAAAACATCGGTGCTGCCGCCCGAGCAATGAAGACGATGGGATTCCATGATTTACGTATCGTGGACAGCGTGGCACACCTTGAGCCCGCAACCCGATGGGTGGCTCACGGTTCGACCGATATCATTGATGGCATCACGTGTTACCCGACGCTGGCAGAAGCGCTGCACGACGTGGACTTCACCGTCGCCACCACCGCCCGCAGCCGCGCCCGCTTTCACTACTACGCGACGCCGCAGGAACTGCTGCCGATGCTTCAAGAAAAAGCACAGTGGATGGGGCACGCCGCGCTGGTGTTTGGCCGCGAAGATTCCGGGCTGACCAACGAAGAACTGGCGCTGGCCGATGTGCTGACCGGCGTACCGATGGTGGCAGATTACCCTTCGTTAAATCTGGGGCAGGCGGTGATGGTTTATTGTTATCAGCTCTCCTCGCTGTTACAAACCGCGAACCCGACGGCAACGGAAGGTGACGAGAATCAGCTGATTGCGTTAAGGGCCCGTGTCACCGCTTTGCTTGCACGCCTGGATGTCGCCGGAGATGTAAAAATGGCTGACTGGCTGCAACAGCGTATTGGCTTACTAACGCATCGCGATACGGCAATGTTGCATCGTTTGCTGCATGATATTGAAAAAAATATGCCAGAGTAAAATTCTGTCATCGTGTTTACGTATGGTGTTATACCCCAACATTTTGCTTAACTTATGGCTATTGTGGTGGTTTATCGGTAGTTGTCTGGGCTGATGTGAAGTGGTTGCGGAACGTGACGAAGTTAAAAATTCATTGACTTAGATGGACAGATACTTTAACCAATATAGGTATACAGACAGAGAAATAACAGAGCACACAACATCCATGATTCGCATCAGCAGCATTATGACCATTACCACCACCACTATTACCACAGGTAACGGTGCGGGCTGACGCGTACAGGAAAC
>NZ_JMPL01000045.1 GCF_000735365.1 Kluyvera ascorbata ATCC 33433
AACGCCTTCGGGGTACCGGTCAGCTACGAACATNACCCGGTTTCNGGGTAAAGAAGCGGCTCATATAGGCAATCAGCGGCACGATTTTGTGGATCATATCGGACGTACTACCCTGCTGGCGTACTTCGCCATTGATGGTCAGGCCCAGCGAAATATTCTGCGGGTCGCCCTCAAAGGCGGAAGCAGGAATAAAGCCGGAGATTGGACAGGAGTTATCAAAGCCTTTGGCTTTTTCCCACGGCTGACCGGCCTTCTTCATTTTCCCCTGCAGATCGCGCAGAGTGAGATCCAGCGCCACGCCGTAGCCGGCAATCGCCTGCAGTACGTGTTCTTCGGTTGCCTGGCGCAGCGTGCCGCCAATCAATACCGCCAGTTCGACTTCATGATGCACAGAGCCAAGACCCTGCGGCAGAATCAACGGCTGGCGCAGGTCGCACAGCGCCGTTTCTGGCTTAATAAAAAGAACGGGTTCTTCCGGCGTTGCGCTGCCCATTTCCTGGATATGCTTAGCATAATTACTGCCAACACAGACAACTTTGCTTACCGGGTAATCCAGCAGAGCACCCTGCCAGTTATGATGCTGATACATGCTTTTCCCTTACTCGTTGTTCATCGTGGACGCATTTTGGCCGGAAGCGGAGCGGTTACTCGCCCTTATTTTTCGACTCAGCCAAATGCTGCTTTAACAGATTTTCAGGCGGTGGCGGGATCTGTAAATAATAGCCCTGCTCTTTAAGCGCCTGTTTTACTTTTTCCAGGTCGGCATTGACTGTCTTCTTACGTCCGTCAAGCGGCAACAACATGGCTAACTGAGGCTGACCGAAGCCCTGCATCAGTTCTGGCGGCACGCGAGAGAAATCGTCTTTTTTTTCGACATACAAATAGGTTTGATCACGTTTAGAACTACGATAAATCACACAAAACATACTTTATACTCGGAATTAGGACTGTGGTTACTTGCTTGAATATATTAGTGACTATAACATGACTGATAGTCTTCGGAATATCGTCGCGCAACGTGCGGCGATAAATAGCAAATTGAGTAAGGCCAGGATGTCAAACACGCCAATCGAACTTAAAGGCAGTAGCTTCACCCTATCTGTGGTTCATTTGCATGATGCAAAGCCCGAGGTTATTCGTCAGGCGTTGGAAGACAAAGTCGCCCAGGCTCCGGCCTTTTTCCGTCATGCCCCTGTAGTGGTCAATGTCGGTAACCTTGAAGAATTCACCCAGTGGCGTGCTATTCAGCAGGCCATTATGTCCGTGGGCTTGCGGATTGTGGGCGTGAGCGGTTGTAAAAACCCTCAATTTAAAGCGGCTATCGACCAGTCAGGTCTTCCTTTACTGACTGAAGGCAAAGAAAAAGTTGTCCGCGCGGCCCCCGTAGAGCAGCCCAAACCGGTAGAACCCGAACCAATTGTTAGTCCGATCACAAAAACGCGAATGATTGATACGCCAGTACGTTCCGGTCAGCGCATTTATGCACCAAACTGTGATCTGATTGTGACAAGCCACGTCAGCGCGGGCGCTGAGTTGATTGCCGACGGGAATATTCACGTTTACGGCATGATGCGTGGACGCGTTCTGGCCGGTGCCGGCGGAGACCGGGAAGCACAGGTATTTTGTACCCACCTGGCGGCGGAGCTGGTCTCCATTGCCGGGGAATATTGGCTGAGCGATCAGATCCCAGCCGAATTTTATGGCAAAGCGGCGCGTCTACGTTTGGACAACAGCGCTTTGACTATTCAACCGTTAAATTAATCCCTTTTTAACAAGGAATTTCTATGGCACGCATTATTGTTGTGACTTCAGGTAAAGGGGGCGTGGGTAAGACCACCTCCAGCGCGGCCATCGCGACTGGTTTGGCGCAGAAGGGAAAGAAAACGGTCGTTATCGATTTTGATATCGGTCTGCGTAACCTTGACCTGATCATGGGCTGCGAACGTCGTGTAGTTTATGATTTCGTGAACGTTATCCAGGGCGATGCCACGCTGAATCAGGCATTAATCAAAGATAAGCGCACCGAAAATCTTTATATCCTCCCTGCTTCTCAGACCCGTGATAAAGATGCGCTGACCCGCGAAGGCGTCGAGAAAGTGCTCGATGAGCTGAAGAAGATGGAGTTCGACTTCGTGGTCTGCGACTCCCCTGCCGGTATCGAAACCGGTGCGCTAATGGCGCTCTATTTCGCTGATGAAGCGATCATCACCACTAACCCAGAAGTCTCGTCCGTTCGTGACTCCGACCGTATTCTGGGCATTCTGGCGTCGAAATCTCGCCGCGCAGAAAACGGTGAAGAGCCAATTAAAGAACACCTGCTGTTAACGCGCTACAACCCAGGCCGCGTTAACAAAGGCGATATGCTGAGCATGGAAGATGTGCTGGAGATCCTGCGCATCAAACTGGTCGGTGTTATTCCGGAAGATCAATCCGTACTTCGCGCTTCTAACCAAGGCGAACCGGTTATTCTGGATACCGTGTCTGACGCAGGTAAAGCCTACGCCGACACCGTCGATCGTCTGTTGGGAGAAGAACGTCCTTTCCGCTTCATTGAAGAAGAGAAGAAAGGTTTCCTCAAACGCCTGTTCGGAGGATAAATCATGGCATTACTCGACTTTTTTCTCTCACGGAAAAAGAATACCGCCAACATTGCTAAAGAACGCCTGCAAATCATCGTCGCGGAACGCCGCCGCAGTGATGCAGAACCGCACTATCTGCCGCAGTTAAGGAAGGATATTCTGGAAGTGATTTGCAGGTACGTGCAGATTGACCCAGAAATGGTCACGGTGCAGTTAGAGCAAAAAGACGGGGATATTTCGATTCTGGAACTCAACGTCACGCTACCGGAAGCAGAAGAGTCAAAATCCTGACTTTCGGTGGTGTAAAAAAGGCGCTAGTGATAGCGCTTTTTTTGTGTCTGCCGTTTGGTGCTTTCCGGCTGATGTTATCTCGCTGGTCGCCCGGACGAGGCGCTTTAGCGTCGACGCCGGGGTTTCCCCGGCGTCGCTACGCTCGGCCGGCTACGCGTCCTGTTCTGGGCTCGCCGCTGGCTTCTTGCTCTTCCCTTTGCCTTTGCTGAACGACTTCTTCGCGCCCCCCGGCGCAACCAGCCCACGGAACTGTCTTACCGGCGTACTGCGCGCCTGATCGATAAGCTGGAATAATGTCCCCACCAGCGGCTGCATAAAGTCCTGATAGCGGCACTGCTTCTCGCTGATTTGGGTCAGCGTCGACTCCCAGTGTGCCGTCATGTCTGGACGAGTGGCCATCTCCGGCAGCGAGTGGAACAGGGCTTTCCCGGCGTCAGTCGAGTGAATGTAGCGCCCTTTTTTGGTCAGGAAACCACGCTTAAACAGCAGTTCAATAATCCCCGCGCGCGTCGCTTCCGTCCCTAATCCATCGGTCGCGCGCAGGATTTTTTTCAGATCTTTATCCTGCACGAAACGGGCAATCCCGGTCATCGCCGACAGCAGCGTTGCGTCGGTAAAATGGCGCGGCGGCTGAGTTTGTCGCTCCACCACTTCGCCGTTTTCGCACAGCAGTTCATCCGCTTTAGCAACCACCGGCAGCGGCGTACCGTCGTTCTCTTCATCGCGCTCTTTCGCCCCGAGCAGCGTCCGCCAACCGGCCTCCGCCAGGAAACGCGCCTTCGCCACGAACTTACCGTTAGCAATATCAAGATCTATCTGACATTTGCGGTATACCGCATCCGGACAGAACTGCATCAGATACTGACGGGCGACGAGGTTATAAACCTTCGCCTCGTTCTCACTAAGATTGACCTTGCTGGCGCGCGCCGTGGGAATGATGGCGTGGTGAGCATCGACCTTTTTGTCGTCCCAGCAGCGATTGCGAGTATCGGTGTTCACCACCGGCTGCGGCAGCAGGTCCGGCGCGTGTACGCCAATGGCGTTAATCACCGCGTGTCGCCCAGCAAAATGTTCTTCCGGCAGATAGCGGCTATCGGAACGCGGATAGGTGATAAGTTTATGGGTTTCGTACAGCTTCTGGCAGATATCCAACACGTTCTGCGCGCTCAGGCCAAAGCGTTTGGCCGCTTCAATCTGCAATGCCGACAGTGAAAACGGCAGCGGAGCCGGTTCGGAGTCGCGCTTATCGTTGTAGGCCGTGACCAGCGCAGGCTGGCCGCTAATGCGCTTCACCACGTGCTCAGCCAGCGCGCGGTTCAGCAGACGGCCCTCTTCATCCTGATGCGGCTCGCAGGCCTCGCTTGGCTGCCAGGTAGCCGTAAAGCGCTCCTCTTTCGGCGTGACGATATGCGCTTTGACTTCAAAGAAATCCTTCGAGACAAAGTGCTCAATCTCTTCATCGCGGCGCACCACCAGCCCCAATACCGGAGTCTGTACGCGGCCCACGGAGAGCACGCCCTGATAACCCGCATTACGCCCAAGAATGGTGTAAGCCCGGGTCATATTGATGCCGTACAGCCAGTCGGCGCGAGCGCGGGCCAGCGCCGACACGCACAGCGGGATAAACTCGCTGTTCGCGCGCAGGCGTGAAATCGCCCGCTCTACCGCCTGTGGGTTAAGGTCGTTGATTAAGCAGCGCTGCACCTGGTGACGCTTTTCCGCCGACAGCTGCAAATAATCCAGCACCTCATCCACCAGCAACTGACCCTCTCTATCGGGGTCACCCGCGTGGATGACTTCACTGGCTTCATGCAGAAAGCGCTTAATCACGTTGAGCTGTTTTGTCACCGATGGCCGGGGCTGAAGCTGCCATTTTTCCGGCACAATCGGTAAATCCTGCAGATTCCAGCGCGCATAGCGGCTGTCATAAACATCCGGCTGAGCCTGTTCCAGAAGGTGGCCGATACACCAGGTCACAACCTGGCCGTTGCCACACTCGATAAAGCCGTCGCCCTTTCGATGGGGCTTCGGCAATACGTCAGCGATGGCGCGGGCCAGACTCGGTTTTTCCGCTATGAACAGCCGCATGGGTTCAGCGCAGCTCGATCATCGGACGGCCACCGCGTGCGGTCACCAGTTCGCCGATGGCGGTCAGTTTGATACCAAATTCCGCGGCAGCCGCATGCACCGCGGCTTCTGCATCCGGCGTGACCGCCAGCAGCAGCCCGCCGGAGGTTTGCGGGTCGCAGAGCAGCGCGCGTTGGGAATCGGTCATGGTGCCCATCAGGTGGCCGTAGCTGGCAAAGTTACGTTCGGTACCGCCCGGCACGGCGCCAAGCTCGATGTATTCTTCAACGCCCGGCAGCTTAGGCACCGCGTCGAAATCAATCTGTGCCTGTACGCCTGCGCCCTGGCACATTTCGCTCAGGTGGCCGAGCAGACCAAAACCGGTCACGTCGGTCATCGCTTTGACGCCTTCGATGTTAGCAAACGCAGAGCCGACCAGGTTCATCTGGCACATCACTTCCGTCGCCAGCCCTTGGTGCTCTGGCTTCAGCAGCGATTTTTTCTCGGCGGTGGTCAGCACGCCAATCCCCAGCGGTTTGGTCAGGAACAGCTTGCAGCCCGCCTGTGCGGTACTGTTTTTCTTAACGCGTTCGGTCGGGACGATCCCGGTGACCGCCAGGCCAAAAATAGGTTCTGGTGCGTCAATAGAGTGCCCCCCCGCCAGCGCAATACCAGCCTGTTTGCAGGCAAAACGCCCCCCTTCGGTCACTTCACGGGCAATTTCCGGTGCCAGTTTGTTAATCGGCCAACCGAGGATGGCAATCGCCATAATCGGCTTACCGCCCATGGCAAAGATATCGCTGATGGCGTTGGTCGCCGCAATGCGGCCAAAGTCGAACGGGTTATCGACGATAGGCATAAAGAAATCGGTGGTGCTGATGACCGAGGTACCGTTACCCAGGTCATAAACGGCGGCATCGTCGCGAGTTTCATTACCGACAAGCAGGTTCGGGTCGATAAACTTCGTCTGCTCGCTGTGCAGGATGGTTTCCAGCACCTTCGGTGAAATTTTACAACCGCAACCCGCTCCGTGGCTGTACTGCGTTAAACGAATGGCCTGCTCGCTCATGGACAACTCCTGTCATTGCTCTGGCATTTGCATAGGGGGTGTATGTTAACGCCAGAACAGAGCCGTGATAAGTACGACTGTCTGAATTCGAGGGCAGTTGCCTATAATCCAGACAATCGTCGCGGTTTTTCTAGAGATAACGGACGAACGGTGCCGTATCCGGGAAGGTAATGGTGGTGGAGGCTTTGAGCTGCGGCGTGCCCAGATAGAGGAAGCCGACGATTTTGTCCTGCGCACCGCACTGGAACCCTTCACGCACGACGGGGCTTTCCGTCAGCGCGCCGCTGCGCCAGATACCGTTGAAGCCCTGAGCGACGGCCGCCATCTGCATCGCCATTACCGCGCAGCCTGCGGACATCTCTTGCTCCCATTGAGGGATCTTCGGGTGATCCTGGCATTTCGCAATCACGGTGATAATCATCGGCGCGCGGAATGGCGCATTACGCGCCTTCTCAACGGCCTTCTCATCGCTTTGCGCAGCCACCGCGCCCTGCTCCAGCAGTTGGCTGAAACGCTCGCGGCCTTCGCCTTCAATAATCACAAACTGCCACGGCTGCAGCGTGCCGTGATCCGGCGCGCGCATACCGGCACGGAGGATATTTTCCAGTGCTTCCCCGGTGGGTGCTGGCTCTGCCAGACGGGATGCGCTGCGACGATTAACGAGTAATTCAAGTGCGTCCATTGAGTAACCCTCTCATGTTATTTTTCATAAAATTAACATGCGCGAGGATTTTGTTACAGCGCCACAGGCGATTCCTGCTGACAAGCGGCGACGGTCTATTTAGGATAGCCACACGTTCCACCGTTTCGGTGGACCTTTTATTTCTTTCAGGGAGAATACATGCGAACCCTATGGCGCTTTATTGCCGGATTCTTTAAATGGACGTGGCGGCTGCTCAACTTCGTACGTGAGCTGGTGCTGAACCTGTTCTTTATTCTGCTGGTGCTGGTTGGCGTCGGCATCTGGATGCAGGTGAGTAGCAGTAGCACAAGCGAGAGCAGCAGCCGTGGTGCACTGCTGATGGATATCAGCGGCGTGGTGGTGGATAAACCTTCTGCCAGCAGCAAGCTCAGCGTGATTGGCCGCCAGATTTTCGGCGCCAGCTCTGACCGCCTGCAGGAAAACTCGCTGTTCGATATCGTGCAGACTATTCGCCAGGCTAAAGATGACCGCAATATCACCGGCATCGTGCTGGATCTGAAAAACTTTGCCGGTGGCGATCAGCCGTCGATGCAATATATCGGTAAGGCGCTGCGCGAGTTCCGCGATGCCGGTAAGCCGGTGTATGCCGTCGGCGATAGCTACAGCCAGGGGCAATACTACCTCGCGAGCTTCGCCAACAAGATTTGGCTGTCGCCGCAGGGCGTGGTTGACCTTCATGGCTTCGCGACCAACGGTCTGTACTACAAATCGCTGCTGGATAAGCTGAAGGTTTCGACCCACGTGTTCCGCGTCGGCACCTATAAATCCGCCGTTGAGCCGTTTATCCGTGACGATATGTCTCCTGCCGCCCGTGATGCGGACAGCCGCTGGATTGGCGAGCTGTGGCAGAACTACCTGAACACCATTGCCGCTAACCGACAGATTACCGCGCAGCAGGTCTTCCCTGGCGCACAGGGTCTGCTCGACGGTCTGCGTAAAGTCGACGGCGACACGGCAAAATATGCGCTCGATAACAAGCTGGTCGATGCGCTGGGCTCAAGCGCGGAAATCGAAAAAGCGATGACCAAAGCGTTTGGCTGGAGCAAAGCCGATAATAACTATCGCGCGGTCAGCATGTATGACTACGCGGTGAAAACCCCGGCGGATACCGGTGCCAGCATCGCGGTCATCTTCGCGAACGGCGCTATCATGGACGGTGAAGAAACCCCGGGTAATGTCGGCGGCGACACCACGGCATCACAGATTCGCGATGCGCGTCTGGACCCGAAAGTAAAAGCCATCGTCCTGCGCGTGAATAGCCCAGGTGGTAGCGTCAGCGCCTCTGAAGTGATCCGTGCAGAGCTGGCCGCTGCTAAAGCCGCTGGTAAACCGGTTGTGGTTTCAATGGGCGGTATGGCGGCATCCGGTGGTTACTGGATCTCTACGCCGGCAAACTACATCGTTGCCAGCCCAACCACGCTGACCGGGTCGATTGGTATCTTCGGGGTCATCAACACCGTTGAAAACACGCTGGATTCTATCGGCGTACACACCGACGGCGTAGCGACCTCACCGTTGGCGGATATGGCGGTGACGAAAGCTCTGCCGCCGGAAGTGCAGCAGATGATGCAGCTCAGCATCGAGAGCGGCTACAAGCGCTTTATCACGCTGGTGGCGCAAGCGCGTAACAGCACGCCGGAGGCCATTGATAAGATTGCACAGGGCCACGTCTGGACCGGTGAAGATGCGAAAGCTAACGGTCTGGTAGACAGCCTGGGTGACTTCGACGATGCGGTGGCGAAAGCCGCTGAGCTCGCGAAAGTGAAAACCTGGCATATTGACTACTACCAGAGCGAGCCAACCTTCTTCGATAGGATTATGGACAGCGTGTCCGGTTCAGTGCGCGCCGCGCTGCCGCAGGCCATTCAGGCTTACCTGCCAGCACCGCTTGCCTCTGCTGCAAATGCAGTGAAAGCCGAGAGCGACAAACTGGCGGTGTTTAACGATCCGCAAAATCGCTATGCATTTTGCCTGACCTGCGCCAATATTCACTAATCGCAATCCCCTCCGCACGGAGGGGATTTTCTTTCGATTAATCATTAGACGACCCCATGCAAAAAAAATCCATTTACGTCGCCTACACCGGCGGGACCATCGGGATGCAGCGCTCCGATCACGGCTACATTCCGGTTTCCGGTCACCTGCAGCGCCAGCTTGCGCTGATGCCAGAGTTCCACCGTCCCGAAATGCCGGACTTTACCATCCACGAATACGACCCGCTGATGGACTCTTCCGACATGACGCCGGAAGACTGGCAGCACATTGCCGACGACATTAAAGCGCACTACGACGAGTATGATGGCTTTGTTATCCTGCACGGTACCGACACCATGGCGTTCACCGCCTCGGCGCTGTCGTTTATGCTGGAGAACCTCGGCAAGCCGGTTATCGTTACCGGCTCGCAGATCCCCTTAGCTGAGCTGCGTTCCGATGGGCAAATTAACCTGCTGAACTCGCTGTACGTCGCCGCGAACTTCCCGATTAATGAAGTGACATTGTTCTTCAATAATCGCCTCTATCGCGGCAACCGCACCACCAAAGCGCACGCCGACGGTTTTGATGCCTTCGCCTCCCCCAATCTACAGCCGCTGCTGGAAGCAGGGATCCATATCCGTAAACTCGGGACGCCGCCCGCGCCGCATGGCGAAGGCGAACTGATCGTGCACCCGATTACGCCGCAACCGATCGGCGTGGTGACGATTTACCCTGGTATCTCTGCCGATGTGGTGCGTAACTTCCTGCTTCAGCCGGTAAAAGCGCTTATCCTGCGTTCTTACGGCGTCGGCAACGCGCCGCAAAACGGCGTTTTTGTGAATGAGCTGGCCGAAGCCAGCAAACGCGGCATCGTGGTGGTCAATCTTACCCAGTGCATGTCCGGTAAGGTCAACATGGGCGGTTACGCCACCGGTAACGCGCTGGCGCAGGCGGGCGTGATTAGCGGCTCAGACATGACGGTGGAAGCCACGCTAACCAAATTACACTATCTGTTAAGCCAGGGGCTGGATGCCGACGCCATTCGCCGCGCCATGCAGCAAAACCTGCGCGGTGAACTGACCCCGGACGAATAAGGAGAGCGAGATGACGCAACGCGCACTGTTATTGGTGGATTTACAGAACGATTTCTGTGCCGGTGGGGCGCTTGCCGTCGCGGACGGTGACAGCACTATCGACGTCGCAAACTTGCTGATTCGCGCCGCTAAAATTCGCGGCGATGCCGTTGTAGCAAGCCAGGACTGGCACCCGGCTAACCACGGCAGTTTTGCCAGCCAGCACAATGTAGATGCCTACAGTCAGGGCGAGCTCGACGGCCTTGCGCAAACCTTCTGGCCGGATCACTGCGTACAGCACAGCGACGGTGCGGCGCTGCATCCTCTGCTCGCCGCCCAGGATATTAACGCCGTGTTCCATAAAGGCGAAAGCGTCAATATCGACAGCTATAGCGCCTTTTTCGACAACGGTCATCGCCAGAAAACGGGTCTGGACGCATGGCTGCGCGAGCGCGGTATCGACGAGCTTGTGGTGTTAGGGCTTGCGACCGATTACTGCGTGAAGTTCACCGTGCTGGATGCATTACAGCTTGGCTATGCGGTTAACGTTATCACCGACGGCTGCCGCGGAGTGAATATTCAGCCGCAGGACAGCGCCAACGCGTTTATGGAGATGACCGTCGAAGGGGCCACGCTGTATACGCTGGATGACTGGCTGGAAATTCAAGGTTATTAACACGTAGGCCGGATAAGCGAAGCGCCATCCGGCAGGCATCAGGCACATTGCCGGATGGCGCTTCGCTTATCCGGCCTACAATTTCAAATTCTCCTTTTCCCCCTCGTGAACCATCTCGCAGATTTAACCCAGCGGCAGTGATATGTTCGAACGGTTGTTTTTTCGCCACGCCATTTCCGTGGCGTGTTTGCTTTTTTAATGTCAAAGAGGACCGTTTATGAAACTTTTGCCTTTGCTGGCAGCATTACCCCTGCTCTGCGCCTCGGTTGTTTCCGCGAATTCCTTGATGTCCGTCGGCTACTTTAACGGTGGCGGTGACGTGACGGCCGGGCCTGGCGGCGATATCAATAAGCTCGATGTGCGCCAGATAACCCACCTGAACTATTCGTTTGGCCTTATCTACAACGACGAGAAAGACGAAACCAACGACGCGTTAAAAGACCCAACCAAACTGCACCAAATCTGGCTCTCCCCGAAAGTCCAGGCTGACTTAGAAAAAATCCCCGTGCTGCGTAAGCAAAACCCTGACCTGAAAGTCCTGCTCTCCGTCGGCGGCTGGGGGGCTCGCGGTTTCTCCGGCGCGGCAGCGACGCCGGAATCCCGCGCGGTGTTTGTCCGCTCGGTGCAGGACGTGGTGGCGAAATATGGTTTAGACGGTATCGACCTTGACTGGGAATACCCGGTCAACGGCGCGTGGGGGCTGGTGGCAAGCCAACCGGCGGACCGCGATAACTTCACCACCCTGCTTAAAGATCTGCGTACGGCATTTGGCCATAAAAAGCTGGTGACTATCGCCGTCGGCGCGAATGCGGAAAGCCCGAAAAGCTGGGTCGACGTGAAAGCCATTGCGCCGCTGCTCGATTACATCAACCTGATGACCTACGACATGGCGTACGGCACTCAGTACTTCAACTCTAACCTGTACGATTCAACCCAATGGCCTACGGTCGCCGCGGCGGATAAATACAGCGCCGACTTTGTGGTCAATAACTATCTCGCCGCCGGGCTGAAACCAAGCCAGATGAACCTGGGTATTGGTTTCTATGGCCGGGTGCCAAAACGTACCGTTGAGCCGGGCATCGACTGGAGCAAACCAGATGCGCAGAAAAACCCGGTGACCCAGCCTTACTTTGGGCCGCACGAGGTGGATCTGTTTAAATCGCTCGGTGTCGATTTGAGCAAAGATACCTACGTGAAATACAACGACATTGTCAGCAAGCTGCTGAACGACCCGCAGAAGCGCTTTACCGAACATTGGGACGACCAGGCGAAGGTGCCGTGGCTGTCGGTGCAGTCAACGGATGGGAAACCGCTGTTTGCGCTCTCCTATGAAAACCCGCGTTCGGTGAGCATCAAGGCCGAGTACATCAAGAGCAAGGGGCTGGCAGGCGCGATGTTCTGGGAGTACGGCGCGGATGACAACAACCAGTTGGCGAAGCAGCTGGCTGAGTCGCTCGGGATCAAACACTAAGCGCTAGCCCGGACGAGGCGTTTCGCCGACTCCGGGATGGCTCGGTGCCAGATGATACACCGAGCCACTCCCGGCGGCGCTTCGCTTGGTTGGGCTACGAGTTTCAGGTATCACACCGGCGTTAAAATCCCGCTTTGTTCATGAATACGATAGCTTGCCCCCGGATGTGGAGTCTGCAACCGGGGGCTGGCGCCGAACAGCTTCTCGCGAAGCGTTCCCTGACTGTACTCTTGTTTGTAAACCCCACGTTTTTGCAGTTCAGGAATCAGCAATTCGACGACATCGGTGAACGTTTCATGCGTGACCGCGTAGGCCAGATTAAAACCGTCCACATCCGTCTCTTCCACCCACGATTGCAGCTCATCCGCGACCGTTTGTGCGCTACCCACCATCAATGGGCCAAAGCCGCCAATGCCAACCCAATCCGCCATCGCTTTTACCGACCACTGTCGCTCCGGGTCAGCGGTTGAGAAGGTATCCACTACCGATTGAATGGCGTTGGTTTCCGCATAGGTGAAGACTTCATCTGGTTGATACTGACCAAAATCGATCCCCGTCCAGCCAGAAATCAGCGCCAGCGCCCCTTCGTAGCTGGTCCAGTTTTTATACTCCTGCCACTTCGCCTGTGCGGCTTTGTCGGTTTCACCAACGATAACCGTCTGCATGTTGAAGATCAGAATGCTGCGCGGGTCGCGTCCCGCTTCTTCGGCGCGGCGGCGAATATCCGCAACCGTCTTTTTCAGCGCGCTTTTTGACGGCGATGCGACAAACACGCACTCTGCGTGGCTTGCGGCAAACTGCTTACCACGGCTGGATGCCCCCGCCTGGTAGAGCACCGGCGTACGCTGCGGTGACGGTTCACACAGATGATATCCCGGCACATCAAAAAACTTGCCGTGGTGGTTAATGGCGTGAATTTTACTCGGGTCACTGAAAATTCTGCGTTCACGGTCGCGCAGAATCGCCCCCTCTTCCCAACTGCCCTCCAGCAGTTTGTAGATAACCTCCAGGTACTCATCGGCGTAGTCGTAGCGCGCATCATGCGCCGTCTGCGCCTGCTGGCCGATATTGCGCGCCCCGCTTTCCAGATAGGAGGTAACAATGTTCCAGCCCACGCGCCCTTTGGTCAGGTGGTCCAGGGTCGACAGGCGACGGGCAAAGGGATAAGGATGTTCAAACGACAGCGACGCGGTAAGACCAAAGCCCAGATGCTCCGTCACCAGTGCCATTGGCGTGACCAGCGCCAGCGGATCGTTAACCGGTACCTGAGCGGCCTGACGAATGGCCGCCTCACCATTACCGTTGTACACGTCATAGACGCCCAGCACATCGGCAATAAACAGGCCGTCGAACTTGCCACGCTCAAGCAAGCGCGCCAGATCGACCCAATAATCCAGATCTTTATACTGCCAGGACCGATCGCGCGGATGGGCCCACAGCCCCGGCGATTGGTGGCCGACGCAGTTCATGTCGAAGGCGTTGAGACGAATTTCACGTTGTGATGACATAGCGTTCTCCCATGACGACCGGCAAAGGCCCGACGCCAAAAATTAGATTGGTGTGTTTACGATAAAACGCGTTGGCGGCAGCCCAGTTTTTCCAGCACTGCATGCGCAACCTGCTGAGCGTGATCGGCGACCTGCGGCAATCCCATCAGCTCGCCAAAACGTCCGCGTGCGGCGGGACCCGCCACCCAAATCGGTAATGTGCTGCCTACAGGCTGCGACTGCGCGTTAACGTCTATGCCCATTCCCAGCGCATCGGCGCGGATAATGCCGGCCTGCTGGAGCGCGCTTAAAAATGGCTGACCGCTAATCAGATTGCTGTGCGCGGGGCCGGTAGTGAGGACCAGATAGTCCACTGTTTCTGTCTGTAGTTCGCCACCGCGCGCGCATAGCGCAAGACGTAGCGTGTCGCCATGAAGAGTGGTGGTCTTCAGCCGTGCGGCCAGCACGCGCAATGCGCCCGCGCGCTGGCGTGATTCAATCGCTTGCGACACCTGCGGAGCAATGCGATAGCGATGCACGTCCCAGAAACGCCGCAGATGGCGCTGGAACTGGCGCTTTTCCTTGTCACTCATCTGCTGCCAGATGACCTGTCCCTGGCTGCGTACCGCATCCAGCACCACCTGCCACGGCAACCCGGCCTCGGCGGCGCGGCGAATCTCCTGGCGGACTTGCTTCAGACGCTGGCGCAACGACCCTGTCAGAGCCTTTATCGCCCATTTCGGCAAATTGATTGGCGCATTAGGGCGTGACAGCAGTCCGTGGCGAGAGAACGCGATAATGTTCCCCTGATGCCCCAGGCGGTGGAGCGAGGCCACCACGTCACCCATACTCAGCGCCGTCCCCATAATCGCAACCTTTGCCGTAGAGGGGATGGTCGCTAACGCGCCGGACTGCCACGGGTTCGCTATCACCCGTGAGTGCAGTGCCAGTTCACCTACCGCGTCCGGTAGCGATGGCGGCGGATGGCTAATGGCCAGCACCAGGCTATCGGCCTGAAGCCGTTCACCTTTTTCTGTCACCACCTGACCGCTGTGCCAATCAACCGCCCGGTCCTGAAGATGCCTCACCCACCCGCGCTGCGCGCTGACTTCGCTCGCCAACGCGGCCTGAAGATAGCGACCAAATGCCCCGCGCTGTGGGTAGATGCTGCCATCGGCTAGCACCGCCTGTGGGTCCTGCGGGAAATCACCATGACGCCGATACCAGCGGTCAAACGCACCATCGTCGTCTCCCGCAAGCTGCATGCGCGCGGCGGGAACGTTAATCCGGTGCGCCGGGTCGGTGGCCGAATAGGCGACGCCCAGCCCCAACGCGTTGCGCGGTTCAATAATGCTGATGTGTAACGGTCGCGCCGCCTCGCGTAGCAGATGGATGGCGACTGCCGTACCGCTAAATCCGCCCCCGACGATCACCACGTGGGGTTCGCTCATCCGTGGTTGCATGACACCACCTCCTTCAGCTCGCGCTGACCTGTTTGACGGGGCGCGCCGCGCCGCCGATGGTTTCACCGAATGGCCCCGTGTTTAGCTGCCCTTTCGCCGAACGTGGCTGAGTGCTAGTCGGCAGTAGCGGCATCACCAGTTCGGCAAAACGGTGTGCCTCTTCCAGATGCGGGTAGCCTGAGAAGATAAAGTGAGTTATCCCCAGCGCCTGGTACTCGCGGATGCGCTCGGCCACCTGCTGCGGGTTGCCCACCAGCGCGGTACCGGCACCTCCGCGTACCAGCCCGACGCCCGCCCAGAGGTTCGGCGCAATACGCAGGTTGTCGCGATTGCCGTTATGCAACGCGCTCATCCGCGCCTGCCCGGTTGAATCCATGCGAGAAAAAATCTGCTGTGCCTGAGCGATAGTGTCGTCATCAAGATGGGCAATAAGTTTATCGGCGGCGGCCCAGGCCTCGTCTTCCGTTTCGCGCACAATCACATGCAGACGAATACCATATTCCAGCGTGCGCCCTTTCTCTTCCGCCCGTGCTTTAACCACCGCCAGTTTCTCCGCCACCTGCGCTGGCGGCTCGCCCCAGGTCAGATAGGCATCGATATGATCGGCGGCAACATCAATGGCCTGCTCCGACGATCCGCCAAAATAGAGCGGAGGCCCGTTGCGTTGTACCGTTGGGAACAGCACTTCTGCGCCTTCCACCTGAATATGCTGGCCGCGATAGTCCACTTTTTCGCCCGCCAGCAGCCGACGATAGACCTCAAGAAACTCATGGGTGACTTCATAGCGTTCGCTATGGCTTAAGAAAATGCCGTCACCTTTGTTTTCAACCGGGTCGCCGCCGGTCACCACGTTTATCAGCAGGCGGCCTTCAGATAGCCGGTCCAGGGTAGCGGCCATCCGCGCCGCCAGCGTCGGCGGCTGCAAGCCTGGACGTACCGCCACCAGATAGCGCAAATTTCGCGTTATCGGTGCCAGCGCGGCCGCAACAAGCCAGGAGTCTTCGCAGCTTTTTCCGGTGGGGATCAACACCCCGTAGTAGCCGAGGCTGTCTGCCGCCAGCGCCACCTGTTGCAGGTAAGGCAGGTCTACCGGACGCCCTCCTTCGGTGGTCCCCAGGTAGCGCCCATCACCATGGGTGGGTAAAAACCAGAAGATATTGATGTTCTCTGCGGCTTGTACGGTCATTATCCATTTCCTTTATAACTATATTTGGTATTTATAGAAGTGGTTATTTAAGTCAGTTATAAAGGAGTTAGCGAAATGCATGCCAGTTTTCAAAAACAAAAATTACATTAAATATCAATATATTATAGATAATGCTTTTGCCCTCGTGTTGTTGCAAATGCAACAGCGGAGAAGCAAAAACTGCTGCAATGGCAACAGACCACGCCTTCCCCCTCTGGAAAATTCACCGCGCAAAAGATACCGTCCAGACAGGAATTAGCCGGAGACTCACGATGCTCAATGCAGAACTCACTTCATCAGGCCCGATACTGGTCGACCCCGCTTCACAGGCCTTTCAGAAGGTGCTGAACCGGCTTGCCCCGACGGACGCCACGGTGCTGATTATTGGCGAAACCGGCACCGGTAAAGAGGTGGTGGCGCGTTATCTTCATCACCATAGCCCGCGCGCCAACGCGCCGTTTCTGGCGGTGAACTGCGGCGCGCTGACCGAATCGCTGGCGGAGTCCGAACTGTTTGGGCATGAGAAAGGCGCATTTAGCGGCGCGACGCACCGTCATGAAGGCTGGTTTGAAGCTGCGGAAGGCGGCACCTTGCTGCTTGATGAAATTGGGGAACTGAGCCTGTCGCTACAGGTCAAGCTGCTGCGCGTGCTCCAGGAACGTGAAATTACGCGCGTCGGGTCGCACAGGCCGATTCGCATCAATGTGCGGGTGATTGCCGCGACGCATGTCGATCTTAAACGCGCCATTCAGGAACGTCGTTTTCGGGAGGATCTTTTTTATCGCCTGAATATCGCCGCCGTCAATCTCCCGCCGCTGCGCCAGCGTAAACAGGACATTCCGGTGCTGGCCGCGCATTTCATCCAGCGCTACGCCCACCGGCTTGGGCGAGCAGAGCAGCAGATTGCCCCCGAAACGCTGGAACTAATGCTGACATATCCGTGGCCTGGTAATATCCGCGAGCTTGAAAATACGCTGCACAATGCGGTCTTGCTGAACCCCGATGCACTGCTACTGCCGGAGCATCTGCGGCTCACGTCAGCCACATCATCACCGCTCCCCGCGCAGGATGAAAGCGACGAGCTGACCACCTTTATGCGCCGTCAGCTACAGACGCACAGTGGCGCACTGTATGACCGCATGCTGCGCGCCATGATCCAGACGGCAATGAGCCAAAGTGATAACAACCAGAGCCAGGCCGCCTCGCTGCTCGGCATGAGCCGCCATGCGCTGCGCACCCAGTTGGCACATCTGGGGGTCATTAAGCAACGGCGTAAACCGGGCGAACAGCTGCCTGCGCCGCCGCGCGAACGCGAGCTGCGTATTGGCTACCAGCGCTTTGGTAATCTCGGGGTGCTGAAAGCGCGTCAGCTTCTGGAGCAGTCCTTCGCCGATTCAGGGGTAAACGTACTGTGGAGCGAATATCCCGCTGGCCCACAGTTGCTGCAAGCGCTGAGTAACGATGAAATCGATTTTGGCACTACCGGCGAAGCGCCGCCCATCTTTGCCCAGGCGAAGAACAACGCGTTGCTTTACGTGGCCTGGGAGCCACCGGCACCGCGTAGCGTAGCAATGGTGGTGCCGCATGACAGCGACATCCGCTCAATTGAACAACTCAAAGGCAAACGTATTGCGCTGAATAAAGGGTCAAACGTGCACTGGCTGCTGGTACAGATTCTGGAAGAAGCAGGGCTGGGGCTGGGAGACGTCAAGATTGTGTATGCCCCGCCTAAGTATCCTTTAACGGCCAGCGACTATCTCGCGGCAGATGCATGGATGATGTGGGACCCGGTACTCAGCGCGGCGGAACGCAGCAGCACCCTGCGGGTGCTGGCCACCGGGGAAGGCCGGGTGAATAACCATCAGTTCTATATTACCCGCCGCCAGTATGCCCAGCATAACGAAGAGATTATCAGCGGCATCGTCGCGGCGCTGGTGAAAACCGGAAAGTTTATCGACAGGCACCGCCATGAGGCAGCGCAGCTACTGGCAAGCGAACTGGGGCTGGATACCGGAGCGCTGGTCTGTGCGCTGGCGCGGCGCAGTCATCAAACGCGTGAAATGGATATGCAGGCGATACGCGCGCAGCAAACGATCGCCGACCGTTTCTACGCGCTGGGCCTGTTGAACAGGCCCGTGGCGGTCAGAGAGGCGCTGTGGTACGCCAACACGCAGTGGGTTGAGCCGTGGGCCGCCGCTTAGTGTTGTTTAAACGTCGCAATCGGCTTCGGTGTGATACCGAAGTCTTCTTTTAGCTGCTGCTTGCTCTTCATCACCATCTGCCCTTGCGTGTCGATAGTCATGTGCTGCGCATCATCGTTGTAGCGAGACTGCCACAGCATCACCAGCTGCAGACAGTTTTCTTTCTGTTCAGCCGTCAGCGCCACGCCGTCAGGCCATTTTCCTAGCTCCACCGCGGTGACCAAACGCTGGTAAATTTCCGGCGTCATATTGTCGATCATTTGCTCAATACTCATCTTCAGCGCCCTCTCCTCAGGAATAATTTGCTGAATCGTTTCTTCAACCCTTGGTCGCGTCACCGTTCTCATCATCCGTGAAGCTTAACGACGCGGAGTTGACGCAAAAACGCTCGCCGGTAGGCTGCGGGCCGTCAGGGAACACGTGCCCAAGGTGCGCATCGCAATTACCACAACGGATTTCAGTGCGTTGCATGCCGTGGGAGTAATCATTGAGGTAACGGATGGCCGTGTCACTCACCGGCTCATAAAAACTGGGCCAGCCGCATCCAGAGTCATACTTACTTTGGGAGTGGAAAAGCGGCGCATCGCACACCAGACAATGATAAATCCCATCGCGCTTATTGTGCAGTAAACGCCCGGTAAACGGCGGTTCTGTGCCATGTTTCTGAGTAACGTAGAACTGCATTTCACTCAGGGTATTTTTCAGTTCTTCTGGGGTGTTTTTTTTCACCATTTTGCTCACATCTCATTATGAAAAATACATATGCCAGACGATTCTAACAAAACATTAACAATGAAGTGTGAACTTTTGTTCTAAACTTAATCGGCGTGAAAAGGCACCCGGGGAATTGTGACTTAAATCACATTTTTATCTTCTGCGCCCTTTAAAATCCCCGGCGCCGCCCTCATGTGGTTTCAAGCTCATAGGAAGAGTGAGACACGTCAGTCGACTAAAGCTTAGGCAGAGGATTGATTTGTCGCAATGATTGACACGATTCCGCTTGACGCTGCGTAAGGTTTTTGTAATTTTACAGGCAACCTTTTATTCACTAACAAATAGCTGGTGGAATATATGACTATCAAAGTAGGTATCAACGGTTTTGGCCGTATCGGTCGCATTGTTTTCCGTGCTGCTCAGGAACGTTCTGACATCGAGATCGTTGCAATCAACGATCTGTTAGACGCAGACTACATGGCTTACATGCTGAAATATGACTCCACTCACGGCCGTTTCAACGGTACCGTTGAAGTGAAAGACGGTCATCTGATCGTTAACGGTAAAAAAATCCGTGTTACCGCTGAACGTGATCCGGCTAACCTGAAGTGGAACGAAGCAGGCGTTGACGTTGTTGCTGAAGCAACTGGTCTGTTCCTGACTGACGAAACCGCACGTAAGCACATTGCTGCTGGCGCGAAAAAAGTGGTTCTGACTGGTCCTTCTAAAGACAACACCCCTATGTTTGTTAAAGGCGCTAACTTTGACAAATACGAAGGTCAGGACATCGTTTCTAACGCATCTTGCACCACTAACTGCCTGGCACCGCTGGCTAAAGTTATCAACGACAACTTCGGCATCATCGAAGGTCTGATGACTACTGTTCACGCGACCACCGCTACTCAGAAAACCGTTGATGGCCCGTCTCACAAAGACTGGCGCGGCGGCCGCGGCGCAGCTCAGAACATCATCCCATCCTCTACCGGTGCTGCTAAAGCAGTAGGTAAAGTACTGCCAGAACTGAATGGCAAACTGACTGGTATGGCGTTCCGCGTTCCAACCCCTAACGTATCCGTAGTTGACCTGACCGTTCGTCTGGAAAAAGCTGCTTCTTATGAAGAAATTAAGAAAGCAATCAAAGCTGCTTCCGAAGGCGCAATGAAAGGCGTTCTGGGTTACACCGAAGACGACGTTGTATCTACTGATTTCAACGGTGAAGTTTGCACTTCCGTATTCGATGCTAAAGCTGGTATCGCACTGAACGACAACTTCGTTAAACTGGTTTCCTGGTACGACAACGAAACTGGTTACTCTAACAAAGTTCTGGACCTGATTGCTCACATCTCCAAATAAGTTGAGATGAGTATCTGATCCAAAAAGGCGACTTCGGTCGCCTTTTTTTATGACCAAAATATTTACACACCAAGGATTGCATCATGATTAACAAAATTTTCGCTCTCCCGGTCATTGAACAGCTTACCCCTGTCCTCTCTCGTCGCCAGCTTGATGAGCTGGAGCTTATCGTTGTCGATCATCCGAAAGTCAAAGCGTCCGTCGCTTTCCAGGGCGCACACCTGCTCTCCTGGAAACCAGCGGGTGAAGAAGAAGTGCTGTGGCTGAGCGATAACACACCGTTTAAAAACGGCGTCGCCCTGCGTGGTGGCGTACCCATCTGCTGGCCATGGTTTGGCCCAGCGGCACAGCAGGGTTTCCCGGCACACGGTTTTGCGCGCAACCTACCGTGGGAGCTGAAGGCTCACAATGAAGATGACAACGGTGTCGTGCTGACCTTTGAACTGAAGAGTAGCGATGCCACTCGCCAGTACTGGCCACATGAATTCTCCCTGCTCGCGCGCTTCAAACTGGGTAAAACCTGCGAGATGGAGCTGGAAGCACACGGTGAGTTCGAGACTACGACCGCGCTGCACACCTACTTCAACGTCGGTGACATTCACGCCGTCAAAGTTAGCGGCCTCGGCGACCGTTACATCGATAAAGTGAATAACGCTGAAATTGGCGAGCTGAGCGACGGCGTACAGACCTTCCCGGACCGTACCGACCGTGTCTATCTGAACCCGGAAGCGTGCAGCGTTATCAGCGATGCGTCTCTGAACCGCACTATCGACGTGATTCATCATCACCACGTCAACGTTGTGGGCTGGAACCCAGGCCCGGCGCTGTCGGTCAGCATGGCCGATATGCCAGATGATGGTTACAAAACCTTCGTCTGTGTTGAAACTGCCTGCGCCAGCGCAACGCAGAAAGCCAGTGAAGAGAAACCTGCCCGTCTGAGCCAGACCATCCGCGTCGTTAAACGCTAATTCCCTCCCCTATCTCTCGCCGGGCGATAACACATTGCCCGGCGCTTTTCCTCTACCGCGCATCAACAGACTTATTTAATCCAAAAAAGTTACCGGTAACATCGCTTAGATCAAGCAGCCTGAAACATCCTGAAATAGGATTATTATTAGGTGATATTCTTATTTCACAACAAGAATATGCCAGTAATTTTCAAATAGTCACAATATTAATCTGAATAACACTCACTCTCATTCCCTTATCCACTGCGCGGCATTCAGGTATTTGCCTGTCTGATTCACCGTCAGCCCCGCAGCGCTCAACACCATTATTTTGTTTTTCCCGAGGATAATCATGCCTGTTTTTCACGCGCTTTCTTTCCGGCGCAGTACCCTTGCTCTCACCGTGGGGCTTGCCCTGTGCGCCCTGACGCCTAATGGAGTGAATGCTGCCGATGGTGCAGATGGCAGTGCCGCAACGCCTGATGCCAGCGCGCAAGGGGGGCACGGCGGCAATATGGATTTAGTGACCGGTGTCGGTGGCAACGGTGGGTCTGGAGGCGCCGGAGGGCGCGGACAGGCAAGCAGCGACGGACAAAGCGGCGAAACCGGTAGCCTGAGCGGCAGCCCGATAGCCGCCGGTAACGGTGGGGCTCACCAGGAACCTGACCGCGTAGCCACTAACGGTGCCGGCGCTGCCGGTGGTGGTGGCGGCGGTGGTGCTGCGGGGGCTGTACTGAATGGATCCGGGCAGACGCAAAACAACGCCACCATTCGGGGCGGCAACGGCGGGCGCGGCGGTAACGGCGGCTCAAACACCACGGACGTTGTCGATGCTGGGAACGGCGGCAACGGCGGTGACGGCGGTGGCGGAGGGAGCGGCGTGCTGCTCATCGCCAGCGGCAGCTATGACAACAGCGGCACAATAAGCGGCGGTAACGGTGGCACCGGGGGGAATACCGGCAGCGCCAGCGCGAATGATAAAACCAACAACGGTATCACTATCCATGCCGGTAGCGGCGGCGCGGGCGGTGAAGGTGGCGACGGCGTGACTGCAACAAAAGGCGGCAATGTCACCAATAGCGGCACCATCAGCGGCGGTAACGGCGCCACCGGTGGTCTGGCGGCCAACGCCAACAGCCAGCAGAACACCACGGTCACCGGCGTCGGCGGTACCGGCGGGAAAGCGGCCAGCGGCGGTAACGGCGTATGGCTCAGCGATACCAGTTCAATCACGAATACGGGAAAAATCCTGGGCGGTATCGGCGGCAATGGCGGTAACGGTGGCGCGGTTGATGCCGGTCAGGGAACCGGCGTTGTCGGCTATGGTGCCATCGGCGGCAACGGCGGCAGCGGGATCACCGTGGTCAATAGCGGCGCCGTCACCAACCAGATGGGTGGCGAGATAAGCGGCGGCTATGCCGGGACCGGCGGCGGTGGTAACTCCAATAGCAGCGGTCTGAACCTCAGCGGCGGCGACGGTGGCGACGGCGGTAACGGTGGTATCGGTATTGCGCTGGAAAATGGCGGTACGGTCTCTAACTTCGGCAAGGTCATCGGCGGCGCGGGCAACCGTGGCGGCGGTAGCGGCAGCCTGGCAACCTCCCACGGCGGCGATTCCGGCATTGGCGGTATTGGGATTGATATCACCCAACAGGGGAAGGTGACCAACGAAGCGTCAGGGAAAGTGCTGGGCGGTAAAGGCGGAGATGACTCTGCGGGCGGCGGTGGCGTCGGGGGAATTGGCGGTACCGCCGTCAATATTACCGGCGCGGGCGATGTCCTTAATAAGGGCGAATTTACCGGCGGCGACGGCGGTGCGGGGGCCAATGCTAACGGTACCAACGCCGACGGCGGAACCGGTGGTCAAGGTGGCAACGGGTTATCCATTCACGGCAAAGGTACCGTCACTAACGCTACCAGCGCTACGGTCCACGGCGGTATGGGCGGCACCGGCGGTGGCGGCAGCATCGGCAACGGTGGCGTTGGCGGCAAAGGAGGCAACGGCGTACTGATTGGCGCAGGCGGCACGGTGACCAACGACGGTAACATTGTCGGCGGGACCGGGAATCGTGGCGGCGGCGGTGGCCAGTCTGACGGCGGCAGCGGCGGTGACGGCGTACATATCGAGGCTGGCGGCGGTACGCTGGATAACAGCGGCACCATTTCTGGCGGCAGCGGCGGCAATGCGGGTACTGCCACCGGCAGCGCGGGTGCGGGCGGCATCGGTGTATACGGTAGCGATATGACCATCATCAACAGCGGTACGCTTCAGGGCGGGATGAGCCAGGACGGAACCATCCGTTCCCAGGCCGTGATGTTTGCCTCCGGCACCAACTCGCTGGCCCTACATGCGGGCTACAACGTGGTGGGCGATGTCAGCGCGGGTAACGGTGATGATACGCTAATCCTTAGCGGCGACCGTGACGCGGAATTTGATGCCGTAAGTATTAGCGACAGCGCCCAGTATCAGGGCTTCGACCATTTCAGCAAAGAGGATGCCAGTACCTGGCTTTTGAAAAACAGTACGGATTCAGTCACCCCCTGGACGCTGAAAGGCGGCGTATTACAGATTGCAAAAGCCGAGAGCCTCGGCCAGACCGGAAGCGCACTGACCTTCGACGGCGGTACGCTCCAGTTGCTCGACAACGTCTCACTGGACGCTTCACGGCCGATAAATATCGCTGGCGCTGGCGGTACGCTGGATACTCTGGGCTACCGCGCCACGATAGACCATGGCATGACTGGCAGCGGGAACTTCACCAAACAAGGGTCTGGTGCTCTCTCGCTTACCGGTGACAGTACCTTTGAGGGTGAAACGACCCTTGCCGGCGGCAGTATGGATGTTACCGGCTCACTCAAAAGTGCGGTAACCGCACTGAGCGCCACCGCCCTCTCCGGCACCGGCAGCGTCGGCAGCACAACGCTTGAAACCAACAGTTCACTGACCGTAGGTTCGCCAGCCGAGAGCGATGACACTGACGCGACCTTTACGGTTGACGGCAACCTCAGTAACGGCGGCAGCGTCACGCTATCACGCAGTCTGCTGCATGTGGGTAACAAGCTGGATGTCAGCGGTAACTATCGCGGTGACAGCGATAGCACGCTGAATCTCAATACCGTGCTGGGCGATGATGCGTCGCAAACCGATCATCTCAGCATTGCGGGCGATACCTCCGGCACCACGCGCGTCACGGTCAATAACGTGGGCGGTCTCGGCGCACAGACGAATCAGGGGATTGAAGTCATCAGCGTTGGCGGACTATCCGCTGCTGGCGCTTTCGTACAGGCGAACCGTGTGGTTGCTGGTCCGTGGGACTATAGCCTGGTGCAAAAAGGCCAGAACTGGTATCTGACCTCAATCAACACCAAGACGGTGACACCGCAGTATCGCCCGGAGGCCGGGAGCTACCTGGTCAACCTGGCCGCCGCCAACACCGTCTTTAGCCTATCGCTGGACGATCGTGAAGGCGCCACTGAGTACACGCCACAGGGGGCCAAGCGATCTGCCCTGGCAAGCACCTTCTGGCTGCGCCAGGAAGGCGGACAGAACCGCTCGCGCGCGGCAGGCGGGCAAATTCGCTCCCGCGCCAACCGCTATGTGGCTCAGCTGGGTAACGAATTCTGGCATGGCAGCCGCAATGGCGATGACCGCTGGGGCGCAGGGCTGATGGCAGGCTACGGTAACGTCTCAGGGCAATCGTCATCATCCCTGACCAACTACCGCTCGCGTAACCATATGGCGGGCTATAGCGTGGGGGCGTACAGCACCTGGTATCAGAACGCGGTCAGCCGACAGGGTCTGTATCTCGATAGCTGGGTGAACTACAACTGGTTTACTAACCGGGTCAACGGCGATGAGTTGCAGCATGAAACCTATGACAGCCACGGTTTCACTGCCTCGGTGGAAACGGGCTATAACATGCTACTGCGGGAGCAGCCACGCCAGGCTATCTATCTTGAACCACAGGCCCAGCTCACGTGGATGGGGGTCAAAAGCCCAGACCACATCGAAGCCAACGGTACGCAGGTGAAAGATAGTAGCAAAGGCAATCTGCAATCCCGTCTGGGGATGCGGCTCTATCTGCGCGGCCACCGCACGGAGGACGACGGCAAGGGGCGAGAGTTCAAACCATACGCCGAAGCCGACTGGCTGCACAATACCCACTTCGCCGAGATTAGCATGGGCGATACCTCGATTCGTCAGGAAGGCGCGGCCAATATTGCACAACTAAAACTCGGCGTGCAGGGGCAAATCTCCCCGTCGCTGAATTTATGGGGAGGTACCGCGATACAGGTGGGTGACCACAGCTATAGCGATGCGTCGATTATGATGGGCGTGAAATACGCCTTTAAATAAAAAAGCCTCACCACGGTGCAGTGCACCACGACGAGGCCCTTTTGCAGTGCAACCCCAACGCGCAATACGTTGGGGTTCATCCCGCTGAAATTCGGGACAATTTAGAAAGTGTAGGTCACACCCGTAGACAGTAACCCGGTCCAGCTCTTGTCAACCATTGGGCTGTCGGTAATTTCGTCAGACAGGCGGGTATAACGTGCGGTACCGTAAACGCTCCAGCTGTTCGCGAAGCGATAGTTGGCGGTCAGCTCCAGATACGGGTTCCAGCTGTTGCTTGGGTCGTAGCTTCTCAGACCACTTTTTGCCGCTTCATGATGCGAAACGCCGTAGTAGTACTGGTTCTGGTTTTCGCTGTTCCACTCAACGCCGATACCCGGCGTTAAGGTCAGGCCACCGTTGGTGTAGCGATACACCCACGCGGTATCCCACACCACCCCGTTACTGTTATCCAGAATGTCACCCGAAAGCGCGGTACGCAGAGAACCATACTGTGTATGGTGCATCCAGGAGACACCCGCCATCACGGTAGATTTACGCTTATCAAGCTTACGCAGTTGGCTGTTGTCGCTGTCGCCCGGCTTGAAGTACATCGGAGACCAGTATCCCATCACCGAGAGTTGGTCTGTGCCGTCATTCCACAAATAGTAGCCGCCACCCAGACCACGGAACCAGAAGTTATCCCCTTCATAGTTGATAACCGGTACAGGGTATAAGTCATGGTCGTACTGCTTATATGGATGCTCAACAATCCCGACACCCGCACCCAGAGTCAGCTTACTTTCCGCCTGTACTGCGGTAGCAGAAGTGGCAATCAGGACCCCTAAAGCTAGAAGTTTGATTCGATTCACAATCTGTCATTCCTTTTTTCAACATTTCAGCGGGCTGAAGTTTACCTTTCACACAGCCTAACGACAAATTTTTTACCTGTAATATCAGAATACGACTCATCATTATCTTGCCCAATGATGGCAACACGCTTGCAAATACGTGACAGCACTATGAAAGCGTAAAAAATATAAAAAGAATTAATGCCCGTATTTTTTGATGAGTTATTGATATGTCATTGAAAATCGTTTTTCCCGCCATGCAAGTTTTGCAAATGCCATCTACGCTTAATTTTAGAAGGTGTAATCGCAGCGCACGTTACCGTTAATCGTCCAACAACCTGGCACAAGGGTTGCTGGATTAAGGAGTGAGCGTCGTTCGGCTTACCTCTTCCGGGAGCCCCCACTATTCATACCAATGGCTCTTAACCTGTGCTAAAAAACGAAAGGACGGCATGCCATGAATATATTCGATCACTATCGCCAGCGCTATGAAGCTGCCAAGGACGAAGAGTTCACACTGCAGGAGTTTCTTACCATTTGTCGGCAAGATCGCAGTGCCTATGCTAACGCAGCAGAACGGCTATTAACCGCTATTGGCGAGCCTGTAATGGTTGATACTGCCCAGGAACCGCGGCTTTCCCGTCTCTTTTCGAACCGAGTTATCGGACGCTATCCGGCGTTTGAAGAATTCTACGGCATGGAAGAAGCGATTGAACAGATCGTCTCCTATTTGAAACATGCCGCCCAGGGACTGGAAGAAAAGAAACAGATCCTCTACTTATTAGGCCCGGTCGGCGGCGGTAAATCCTCGCTGGCGGAGCGTCTTAAAGCGCTGATGCAGCGCGTACCTATTTACGTGCTGAGCGCCAACGGCGAGCGTAGCCCGGTTAACGATCATCCTTTGTGCCTGTTTAATCCGCAGGAAGACGCGCAGATTCTGGAAAAAGAGTACGGCGTGCCAACCCGCTATCTGGGCACCATTATGTCGCCGTGGGCCGCGAAGCGCCTGCACGAATTCGGCGGCGATATTACCAAATTCCGCGTGGTGAAAGTCTGGCCATCCATCCTTGAACAGATTGCGATTGCCAAAACTGAACCGGGCGATGAAAACAACCAGGATATCTCCGCGCTGGTCGGTAAAGTCGATATCCGCAAACTTGAACACTACGCGCAGAACGACCCGGATGCCTACGGCTATTCCGGTGCCCTGTGCCGCGCCAACCAGGGGATCATGGAGTTCGTCGAGATGTTTAAAGCGCCAATCAAGGTGCTGCATCCGCTGCTGACGGCCACCCAGGAAGGTAACTACAACGGGACCGAAGGGATCTCTGCCCTGCCCTTTAACGGCATTATCCTGGCACACTCAAACGAATCTGAGTGGGTCACCTTCCGCAACAACAAAAACAACGAGGCGTTCCTCGACCGTGTTTACATCGTCAAGGTGCCTTATTGCTTGCGCATCTCCGAAGAGATCAAGATCTACGAAAAACTGCTCAACAACAGTGAGCTGACCCACGCGCCTTGCGCGCCGGGCACGCTGGAAACGCTGTCTCGCTTCTCGATTCTTTCACGCCTGAAAGAGCCGGAAAACTCCAGCATCTACTCGAAAATGCGCGTGTACGACGGTGAAAGCCTGAAGGATACCGACCCGAAAGCGAAGTCCTACCAGGAGTATCGCGACTATGCGGGCGTGGACGAAGGAATGAACGGTCTCTCTACCCGTTTCGCCTTTAAGATCCTCTCTCGCGTGTTCAACTTCGACCACGCCGAAGTGGCGGCGAACCCGGTACATCTGTTCTACGTGCTGGAACAGCAGATCGAACGCGAGCAGTTCCCGCAGGAGCAGTCGGAACGCTACCTGGAGTTCCTCAAAGGCTATCTGATCCCGAAATACGCCGAGTTTATCGGTAAAGAGATCCAGACGGCGTACCTCGAATCCTACTCGGAATACGGGCAGAACATTTTCGACCGTTATGTTACCTACGCCGATTTCTGGATTCAGGATCAGGAGTATCGCGACCCGGATACCGGACAGTTGTTCGACCGCGAATCGCTGAACGCTGAACTGGAGAAAATTGAGAAGCCTGCCGGGATCAGCAACCCGAAAGACTTCCGCAATGAGATAGTCAACTTTGTGCTGCGCGCCCGCGCCAACAACAACGGCCGCAACCCGAACTGGACGAGCTACGAGAAGCTGCGCACCGTTATTGAGAAGAAAATGTTCTCCAATACCGAAGAGCTGCTGCCGGTGATTTCGTTTAACGCGAAGACCTCAACCGATGAGCAGAAAAAGCACGACGATTTTGTCGATCGGATGATGGAAAAAGGCTATACCCGCAAACAGGTTCGCCTGTTGTGCGAATGGTATCTGCGCGTGCGTAAATCGTCATAACCACACGGTACCCGGCGGCGTTCGCGCTGCCGGGCCGACAACAATGTCCCGTAGGCCGGTTCATCCGGCACTTACAGGCGCAGTAAGTTGGCAAAAGCAGTTCAGGAGGGGCTATGACCTGGTTCATTGACCGGCGTCTGAACGGCAAAAACAAGAGTGCGGTTAACCGCCAGCGCTTCTTGCGCCGTTATAAAGCGCAAATAAAACAGTCGATCTCCGAGGCCATCAACAAACGTTCGGTGACCGATATCGACAGCGGTGAATCTGTCTCCATTCCGACGGATGATATTAGCGAGCCGATGTTCCATCAGGGGCGCGGCGGATTGCGGCATCGGGTTCATCCCGGTAACGACCACTTCGTACAAAACGATCGTATCGAGCGACCACAGGGCGGCGGCGGTGGCGGCGGTAGCGGTCAGGGACAGGCCAGCGCCGATGGCGAAGGTCAGGATGAGTTCGTGTTCCAGATTTCCAAAGATGAGTATCTGGATCTGCTGTTTGAAGACCTGGCGCTGCCTAACCTCAAGCGTAACCAACAGCGTCAGCTCACCGAGTTTAAAACGCACCGTGCAGGCTTCACCGCCAACGGTGTACCGGCGAACATCAGCGTCGTGCGTTCACTGCAAAACTCCCTCGCCCGTCGTACGGCGATGACCGCAGGTAAACGTCGCGAGCTGCACGCGCTGGAAGCCACGCTCGATGAAGTGGCCAAAAGCGAACCGGCGCAGCTTCTGGAAGAAGAACGCCTACGCAAAGAAATTGCCGAACTACGGGCAAAAATCGACCGCGTGCCGTTTATCGACACCTTTGACCTACGCTACAAGAACTACGAGAAACGCCCTGAGCCTTCCAGCCAGGCGGTGATGTTCTGTCTGATGGACGTCTCGGGCTCAATGGATCAATCCACTAAGGACATGGCCAAACGCTTTTATATCCTGCTCTATCTGTTCCTGAGCCGAACCTATAAAAACGTGGAGGTGGTCTATATTCGCCACCATACTCAGGCCAAAGAGGTAGATGAGCACGAGTTTTTCTACTCACAGGAAACCGGCGGCACGATAGTCTCCAGTGCGCTGAAACTGATGGATGAAGTGGTGAAAGCGCGCTATGACCCGGCGCAGTGGAACATTTACGCCGCGCAGGCGTCGGACGGCGATAACTGGGCGGACGACTCCCCGCTGTGTCATGAAATTCTGGCGAAGAAAATTCTGCCGGTAGTGCGTTACTACAGCTATATCGAAATCACCCGGCGGGCGCACCAGACGCTGTGGCGTGAATATGAACATCTGCAGCAGACGTTTGATAACTTTGCCATTCAGCACATTCGCGATCAGGAAGATATTTATCCGGTCTTCCGTGAACTGTTCCACAAGCAAGGTAGTACAATCAAGGATTAATCAGTATAAATCAGCCAGTTATATGTTATTTCTGGCTGATTTTCCTTTCTTGCGAACTGTCATTTTATTCTTTCCCAATCAGTGAGTTAACTTTCATTTTGGGGAATAGATTTCGTTAATGACTGTTAACATCAAGTCAACTGAACATGAATGTTGTCGTTCTCACTCGTTCAAAGGGATTTTAAATCTTGCGAGTTCTCCTATTAAATCAGTGTAATACAGTGATTTTTCGCCAATAGTTCATAATTAAGTGATCAATATTATCAGTCAGTTACAAGTGTAATAGCGTTCCCATGGCGAAAGATTTATTGCAATTAAGGTCCGCTATGAGCGAGGAGCGGACATCCAAGAATTGATGAAAAGTACAACATCTTCAGGTAATAAATAAATTTCGCCGAAATAATGTAATTACCGACCCGAAGGCCGGTAATTGTTAACACTGATAACCTTTTACCACGCGTAAGCTTCAGGTGCCTCTCCGCCTGGCCCAGGCCAGATGGTATCCAGCCTTTTGAGCGTATCATCTGAAAGAGACAGCGTCAGGGCATTGAGATTCTGACGGAGCTGTTCAACTGTACGCGGACCACTGAGCACGGTGCTAACCACCGGGTTCTGCAGTAGCCAAGCCAGCGCGACGTCTGATGGTGTTTCCCCCAGCTCATCACACAGTGTTTCCCAGGCCTCCAGTTGTGGCCGCCGGCGGTTGATTTGTGCCTGCAACTGCGGTGATGCCCGGCGGCCACCGGCAATTTTCTTCAGAACACCGCCCAGCATCCCCATCCCGACCGGGCTCCAGGGGATCAGGCCAATGCCGTAATGACGCAGCGCCGGAATGATTTCTAGCTCAATCGTGCGCTGGGTCAGATTGTACAGGCTCTGTTCCGATGCCAGCCCCAGCAGGTTGCGCGCGTCAGCCTTGCACTGTGCAGTGGCAATATCCCAGCCAGCAAAGTTACTGCTGCCAACGTAGCTGATTTTACCCTCACGGATCAGCTGTTCCATGGCCAGCCAGATCTCCTCCCAGGGCGTGTTCCGGTCGATATGGTGCATCTGATAGAGATCGATATGGTCCGTTTTCAGCCTTTTCAGGCTGGCCTCACAGGCCCGGCGGATATGGTAGGCAGACAGGTATTTGTCG
>NZ_JMPL01000046.1 GCF_000735365.1 Kluyvera ascorbata ATCC 33433
CCAGAAAGGCCAGCTAGAGGTTATCTGCTGGCCTGTTCATCTGATTTTTTGGAGCGGTGGTATCAGCGCAAGGCATCCAGTACGGAACCGTCTTCTTCCATCTGATCCAGACGGGTGAGAAGCTTGCGAGTGATATGCTCAAGCTGGTCTTTCTCAGCCAGGCTCAATGAAGACCAAAGCTGATGCAGACAGTGATGCTGAGGAGGCAGAACCTCGTTCAGGAACTGATGACCTTTTTCAGTCAGCTGCAGGTGCAGGCAACGGCGGTCATTGTCGCTTTCACGGCGCTCAATCCAGCCACGTTTTTCCAGTTCATCGGCGATACGCGTGGCATTGGTGCGCGATGAGCCCAGCGCGCAGCTGAGTTCAGAAGGCTGAATACTGTGATTTTCTTGAGACTCCAGCGTGATTAGCGCCATAAACAACGTCTCGTTGATCCCCTGAGCTTTCAGCATTTTATTACGGTTGTCCAGCAGCTTGCCCTGCATGTGCATGCAAAGACGAGTGAGAAGGATCTCCTGGAAAGGGAACTCTTCGCTGCGGCTGGCGCGGAATTTCAGCATTTGTTCAATGGGCGTAAACGAACTATCCATCTGGGCATTACCTCATTAGTTACAGTCGATATAGTAACGATAGTGACAAATAAAGTAAATGAATTATTATCCGTAATTTATGCGGTTAGTCTATGACATAAAGATGCCGGATACGTATATCCGGCGTCCGCTCTTTTATTCCGCTTCCTGACGATGATAACCCCACCACCAGACCAACAGGTTGGCAGCGGCTAGCAGACCACCTGCAAGGCACACGCCCATCCAGCCTGCGTGCTGCCAGGCGGAGGCTGAAAGCAACGAACCTGCCGCGCCGCCGATGAAGTAACTGGTCATATAGCCTGCGGTGAGGCGGTTACGGGCATCTGGCTGTACGCGGTATATCACCGTCTGGTTGGTGATATGCACGCCCTGCACCATCAGGTCGAGCACCAGAATTCCGATGATTAACGCGATAGCGGACGTATGCCCGTACCAGATAGCCACCCAGGAAAGCAGCAACAGCACCAGACCCCAGGTGGTGGTCAGATGCGCTTTGCCTTTATCTGCCAGCCCGCCAACCGGACGAGCGCCCAGCGCACCGGCAGCACCCGCTAAACCAAACAGGCCGATGGTGCCTTCCGAGTAGTTAAACGGTGCGCCGGAGAGCAGAAACGCCATCGACGTCCACAGAATGCTGAAGTTGGCGAAAGTCAGGCAGCCGAGCAGTGCGCGGGTGCGCAGCAGCTTGTCACGGGCAAAAAGGCTGAAGATGGAGCCGAGCAGCTGTGGGTAGTTGAGGTGCGTCTCCTGCTTGAGCTTCGGCAGCCCGCGCCACAGCGCGAAGGCCAGTAGCACCATCAGCGCGGAGGCGACCCAGTAGACGGTGCGCCAGCCGCCAAGGCTTGCCAGCAGCCCGGCAACGGTACGTGCCAGCAGTATCCCGAGCAGCAGCCCGCTCATCACCGTACCGACCACCTTGCCGCGTTTTTCTGGTGAGGCGAGGGTCGCCGCCATCGGCACCAGCAGCTGGGCGACGACCGAGAACAGGCCGGTCAGCGCGGTGCCGAGGATCATCATGCCAAGTGAACTGCTGCTGGCGGTAATCAGCATGCCGCCAGCAGCCAGCAGGGTCATGAGGACAATAAGCGAGCGACGTTCGAACATATCGCCGAGCGGCACCAGGAACAGTAGCCCGGCAGCATAGCCAAGCTGGGCGGCGGTGACGATAAAACCGGCCTGTCCGGCGCTGAGCGAGAAATGGCGGGCGATAGTCTCCAGCAGCGGCTGGGCGTAGTAGTTACTGGCTACGGCAAGACCGGTGGCAACGGACATTAAAACGATCAAAGCCGGGCTAAGCCCGTGAGCAGGTTTAGTCATGGTATTGAGAAAGTAAGGAAAGATGGGGTCGATAATAACGAAAGGTGTGGGGGAGGGGGAAAATGATGCGTAGCGGATTGTGCTTTTTGATGGACGTCGTGCCTTCCCGGCGTCGCGTTGCTCGGCCGGGCTACCAATATAATGTAGCCCGGCCGAGGCGTTCACGCCGACTCCGGGGTCGGCGTAACGGCTAATTTACTTCTGCGCGGCCAGCGCCTCTTTCACCCAACCATCAAACACCTGCTGGTGGGCCTGAATCCAGCCATCTACCTGACCCTGCACGTCCGCTTCAGACGCTTTACCATCATGCATCATCGCGTTCTGGGCATTAATGTCGGACAGCGGCAGTTTCATAATGGCAAACAGCTTCGCCGCAGCCGGGTTCTTCTCGGCCCAGGCTTTGTTAGCCACAATGTGCATTGTGCTGACCGGGAAACCGTAGTTTGCGCCGTTAGACAGCTTAGTATCGATGTTTTTCTGCACGCCTGGCAGGGAGGAGAACGGCACCTGCAGCCAGACGACATCTTTACCCGGCTTCAGTACGTCGCTCACCCAGTAAGGCGTCCAGGTGTAGTACAGAATCGGCTTACCTTCTTTAAAGCGGGTGATGGTATCGGCCATCATCGCCGCATAGTTACCCTGGTTGTGATCGACTGATTTAGTCAGATCATAGGCCTCCAGCTGGTGGTTAATCACCGCTTCACAGCCCCAGCCAGGGTTACAACCGGTGAGGTCGGCTTTGCCATTACCGTTGGTGTCAAACAGCTTGGCAATCTTAGGATCTTTAAGCTGAGCAATGTTGGTGATGTGGTATTGATCGGCGGTTTTTTTATCGATCAGATAGCCCTGCGCTGCGCCGTTGACCAACGTGCCTTCGCGATAGAATTTCTTGTCACCACCGGCAGCGGCGTACATGTCATCATGCAGCGGGATCCAGTTGACGGCGGTGAAGGTGGCATCACCCGCGGCCAGCGAGGTGTAAGCCACGTTGTAGTCGACTTCGTTTGGCTTATCGACGGTGTAGCCCAGTTTTTCCAGCGCGCGGCTCACCAGCAGGGTCTGGAAGGTTTCTTCAGAAAGGGTGCTCTGTACCGGCTGGACGGTAATGCCTTTCCCTGGGAGGTCGGCGGCGAAAGCGCTGGCCGAAACCAGCGTAGTGAAAGCGGTAGCTAAGACGAATGAGTGTCGCATCGTTGTTCCTTTAATAGTGATTGTTGCGGAGCATTGGCCCGACGCCTGCCGGGCCAATACGATGGTTACTTAGAGAAGGGGCGCATCAGCAGGCCAACCGGGCCGGTATTGAACCAGCGACGATTGCCTTTGCTGCGAGAATCGCGGCCTACGGCCTGGGTCAGGCGGTCGAGAATAATGGCGAGGATAACAATCCCCACGCCGCCTACGGTGGCAAGACCCATATCCAGACGACCGATACCGCGCAGCACCATCTGGCCCAGACCGCCGACGGCGATCATCGAAGCGATAACCACCATCGACAGCGCCAGCATCAGCGTTTGGTTAACACCGGCCATAATGGTCGGCATCGCCAGCGGCAGCTGCACTTTAAACAGCATCTGGCGCGGGCTGGCACCGAATGAGCGCGAGGCTTCGATAAGGTCGGCCGGCACCTGGTTAATCCCGAGAATGGTCAGACGCACAATCGGCGGCAGGGCAAAGATAATGGTCACCACCACCCCCGGTACGTTACCGATACCGAACAGCATGACAATCGGCACCAGATAAACGAACGCCGGAGTCGTCTGCATCGCATCGAGCAGCGGCCGGATAATCTTCGACGCCCGCGGGCTGCGCGCCAGCCATATGCCAAGCGGTAGGCCTATCAACACGCAGAACAGCAGCGCGGTGAGCACCAGCGCCAGGGTAATCATCGCCTGCGACCAGGCACCGATAGCACCGATAGCAATCAGCGAAATCAGCGTCGCAACGCCCATACCGACGCTGGAGATCTGCCAGGCAATCAGGGCGAAAATAATAATCGCCACCGGCGCAGGCATCCCTAACAGCAACTGCTGGAAGGCACTCAGGATGTAGTCGACGGGCACACGAATGCCCTGGAACACCGGGCGGAAGTGCGTTACCACCCAGTCTATTCCTTCCGTCACCCAGCTATCGAGCGGGATCAGCGTCTTATGGAACGGGTCCATAATGTTGAAGTGTTCCGCCTGCGGTGCGGGCGCGCTGTGCAGCCAGTCTGCGCCGCCGCCGGAAGGGGCGGATGCCGGTGAACCCCAGGCATCGGCGGAGTTTGCCGCGCTATCGGCGGCCGGTGTGGTATCCCACGGATTAGATTGATCAGCCATTGTTGTTTACCCCCTCGCGATCTAATGCCTGTAGCAGCATTCTTTTTGAAATAACGCCGACATACTGCTGTTCTTCTCCAACAACCGGTACGGCGCAGGGTGCATGACCCACGTGAGAGAGCAATTCGCTGAGCGGCGTCTGGGCATCAACGGCCAGCGGCTCGTCAATTAATGCCGCCTCGATTCCCTGATTCGCCTTTAAGGCCTCTTTCAATGAATCGATGGACACAATGCCAACAAACTTATTACCGCGTTCGATGACGTAACCATATTCACGGTCATCATCCTGTAATAATTTCAGTGCCGAACGAGGACCGAAACCAGGCGTTTTACGGATAAGGCCATCCGGATTACGGCGGGCAATATCTTTGGCGCTAAATACCTGACTAATATCCACGCCGCGGAAGAAGGTGCGGACATAATCATTGGCCGGGTTATTCAGAATTTCGTCAGGCGTGCCGACCTGTACCACTTCGCCATTTTGCATAATGGCAATACGGTCGCCAATTCGCATCGCTTCATCGAGGTCATGGGAAATAAAAACCACGGTACGCTGATGTTTCGCCTGTAATTTTACCAGCTCATCCTGCATCTCAGTGCGGATTAATGGGTCGAGCGCCGAGAAGGCCTCATCCATTAATAGAATGTCGGGATTGATTGCAAGCGCGCGGGCTAGACCGACACGCTGACGCATACCGCCGGAGAGTTCGTCCGGGTAGCCATGAGCGTAATTCTCAAGACCTACCTGACGCAGCGCGTCCAGCGCTTTCTCCTGGCGTTCCTGTGCGGGAACACCGGCCAGATCCATACCAAAGGCGGTATTATCCAGTACACTCATATGCGGCATTAGCGCAAAGGACTGGAATACCATCGCGATTTTTTTACGGCGAACTTCACGCAGCTCGGCATCGGATATTTTGGCAATATCGATACCGTCTATCAGCACCTGACCACGCGTGGGCTCTATCAGACGATTGAGAAGGCGTACCATGGTGGATTTGCCGGAGCCGGATAATCCCATGATGACAAATATCTCGCCTTCTTCAATGGCCAGACTGGCGTCTTTAACGCCAAGTGATAATCCTGTTTTATCGAGAATTTGCTCTTTGGTAAAACCTTTCTCGATATATTTAAATGCTCGCTGTGGGTGCTCGCCGAATATTTTATAAAGATTCTTAACTTCTAATTTAACTGCCATGCAATATGCGATTTCCTGTTTTTAGTTTATGTCGATATGCTACCTGATGAGAATAATGACCTGTTTATACCCTAGCATACTGAGACGATGTGACAACCCTCAATCCGGTTTCACTCGAAATAATCCGAAGGTTGATATTGCCGTCATTTCCCATGATATAAGGGCTGAGGGCGAATTGAGGATTATTGAATTTTTTATGAATTTCGTTATGAAATTTGGTTGAGATCTAAAAAATCGTATGAATATTGTCTGAAAATCCACAGGTGAGTTCAGGCTGATATTTGTATGATGATGGTGATTTTTTAAGAAATATCCGGGCAAAAATCAGGGTGATATTTGGCAGGGAAACGGAGAATAACGGTGGAAAATAAGTGCCCGCAAATAGCGAATATTTGCGGGCATTTTTTAACTACATGCGCATGCTGACGGCCAGGCGATTAAAGGCGTTCATCAGGCTGATGGCGAAGGTCATATCGCTAATCTGCTCGGCGCTGAAATGGCTGAGCAGCGGCTGATAAACGCTGTCTTCGGCGCGGTTTTCGGCAATGTGGGTCAAATCTTCTGCCCAGGCCAGCGCCGCACGCTCGGCATCGCTGAAGTGATGACTCACTCGCCATCCTGCCAGCGCATCCAGCTTCACCTGATCGACGCCAGATTTACGCAGCGCTTTGCTGTGCATCTCCAGGCAGAAGGCGCAGCCGTTAATCTGCGACACGCGCAGGTAAAGCAGTTCCAGAAGGGGACGCTCCAGCGAGCTTTTTTCCAGCGCCATGCTGGCCTGAACCAGCCCAGCATAGACGTTTGGGCTCAGTTCACTATAGGGTTGGCGTAATGCAGTCATGATGTCACTCCTCGTTCAAGATGGGACAAAAATAGCACTATAATGGTCTTAAAAAGATAGCCATATTTGGAGTAAAAAATAAGACCATGAAACCGGGCGGCGTACCACGTTATCAGCAGATTGCCAGAGAGCTGAAAGCGGCGATTGAACAGGGCGAACTGAAGGCGGGCAGGCGCTTACCCTCCAGCCGGGTCTATGCACAAGAGCTTGGCGTCTCAAGGGTGACGGTGGAAAACGCCTACGGTGAGCTGGTGGCGCAAGGCTGGCTGGAACGCCGCGGGCAGTCGGGCACGTTTGTAAGCGATCACTTAACCCTTGAGCCCGTAACCGCCAAGCCACTGGGGTTTGGTGGCGAGCATTTCCAGCCTCAGCCTTTCCAGCTTGGCCTTCCCGCGCTGGATCTCTTTCCTCGTGGCCTATGGGCGCGGGTGATGGGGCACCGGCTACGCACGCAAACCCGTTTCTGCCTGGCTCTGGGGGACGTTTGCGGCGAGCTGTCGCTGCGCCAGGCCATTGTGGAATATCTCAGGCTCTCCCGCAGCATAGAGTGCGAGGCCGAACAGGTTTTTATCACCTCTGGCTATGCGGCTTCTATGGGGCTTATTTTGCAGGCGCTGGAAGCGCGCGGGGAGGGTATGTGGATGGAAGACCCCGGGTTTCCGCTGATTCGTCCGGTTATTGAACAACAGGGCGTCACGCTGCACCCGGTGACGGTTGATGATGAGGGAATGAACGTTGAATGGATAACGCAGCACCCTACGACCGCCCGTTTTGCGCTGCTGACGCCGGCTCATCAAAGCCCGACCGGGGTCGCGCTCTCGCTTCCACGCCGTCGACAGCTACTGGATTGGGCCGCGCACCATGACGCGTGGATCATTGAAGATGATTATGACAGCGAGTTTCGCTATCAAGGCAAGCCGCTGCCGCCGCTCAAAAGCCTGGACGCTCCGCAGCGGGTGATTTACGCCGGTACGTTCAGCAAGTCGCTGTTCCCGGCGCTACGGACAGCCTGGCTGGTGGTGCCGCTGCCGCTGGTGGCGGCATTTCGTCGTCAGGCGCAGCGGCTGGCCTGCCCGGTACCGGTGTTGTGCCAGCAGACGCTGGCCGACTTTTTGCGCGAAGGGCATTTCTGGCGGCATCTGAAGAAAATGCGCGTTCACTATGCCGAGCGTCGGCGCTGGCTGGAAACCGCATTGCGAACAGAGGGTTTTCAGGTGCTGGAGCAGTTAGGCGGTATTCAGCTGGTGGTCACGGTAGAGGGAGACGATCGCGCGATGGCCCGGCGGGCGCGACAAGCCGGGCTGGCAGTGCAGGCGGTGAATGACTGGCGAATCCACCCGCGCGGTAAGGCTGGGCTTATCATGAGCTTTACCAATATTGTGTCGCAGCAGATGGCCGATGCGCAGGTGGCGGCGTTGAAGGCGGCGATAAAATAAAAAACCCGGAGTATCAGAGACACCCCGGGGGAGACGCGTTTTTATTATCTACATCGTTGTGATTATATTATCGACGACTGCCTAATAATACGCCAATAAAAATCCCCACCGCCGCGGCAGCGCTCACACTTTGCCAGGGTTTATCGCGAATATAGTCATCAGCGCTGCCAGCAACGTCACAGACGCTTTGCTGTAAACGGTTGCGACCATGTATGCGCGCGCGCGTTTCGCTTAGCAGCTTTTTCGCATTGTGGCGGACGGCCTCAATTTCGTCTTTGTCGTCGCTGGCCCAGCTCTTGATAATGCCCTCAAGGCTATCGGCTAATTGGCTGACGTCGTTATGAATATCCTGAACTTCATCATCAGCATTGTTGCGATTAAGTGATTTAAACATGGCGTTCTCCACAAAATTAGATGGAGCGTTAAGTGTAGGTCACCTGACATAAATTGCCGGATATTATCCAGTTTCTGGAATTATCTGAAAGCGAGGCGAATACTGATTACGGTAAGGTGGCGATGCAGTAAAAGATGACGAGGATAAAATATGTATTTACGACCTGATGAGGTGGCGCGCGTTCTTGAAAAAGCGGGCTTTACCATGGATGCGGTAACCCCAAAAGCATACGGCTATCGCCGTGGCGAGAATTATGTGTACGTCAACCGCGAAGCGCGAATGGGGCGCACGGCACTGATCATTCATCCGGCGCTGAAAGATCGCAGTAACAAATATGCCGAGCCGGCTTCCGATATTAAAGCCTGCGATCACTACGCAGAGTTTCCGCTCTATTTAGGCGGTGAAGTTGAGCAGCATTACGGTATCCCGCACGGTTTTAGTTCACGTATGGCGTTAGAGCGCTTTTTAGATGGGCTGTTTGGCGAGAAACGGTAAATAAGTGACTGGCTGAGCGTAGCCAGTCACTTATATCAATACGATTATGCTTTTGCCTGAGTGTACTGTTCCACGCGGAACAGACGACGGCAGAAATCCAGGAAATAGCCGTACGCGGCACCCATCACCAGCGATATGACGGCGTTAGAACTGACCGCCGCCAGAATCTGGTGCCAGTCGGCACCCACGCTCAGCAGAATAAGTACATATACCGGCGACTGGAAGGTGACATAAGCCAACGGGTCCGCCACGCGTTTTACCCAACCCGCCGGGCTAATGCGAGCCGCCTGTCGCATAATAAAATCGCGATAAATACCGTACGGCCACGCAATAATAATGTTGACCGGGATAGCAACCAGACGCGATGAAAGTGACTGCTCAAAGGTCATTCCTGAGAGAAATATTTCAATCATCATGTTCACGACGGAACAGTAGACAACCATGGCGAAAGTGTCTGCTGCCGCATGACGCAGGCGTGACTGCGCAGAGAACATCGGTATGCTCCTCGAAAATGAACGGTTAATACAGAAAGTGGTCTGTTTTATGGCGTTTTGGGTTGGTTTAATTGACGTGTATAGATTATCCATCTGGATTGGAACAAACAACTAGTGAAATATTTTTATTTAATGCGCTTTTGTCAATAAAATGCTCTGTTATTGATTGTTTTCTGTTCGCCGCGCTATTTTTGTTTTCATTGTCTATTTTTTATAAATAAATCATTGAGTTATTGTTTGTTTCGCAATGGTGAAAAAGGATGAGAAATAGTGCTAACCATGGCGTAAGTGAGGCAATGCTGATTTTTATGTGAATAGGGTCACATTCAGCGTTTTTATCCGATAAAAAGCCGATCTTTTAGCGTTTAGTTCTGAGTGAAGTATGTGGAAGGTATGCGGGATTTATGGGTAACTATTCATTTCGTCAGGAAGGATGCGGTGAGCCATGCCCACCGCAGTCAACGTTAGCAAACGCCAAAGTCGCCTTCTTCACTATACGGCGCAACGTCCGCCGCTTTTAGCGTGTACTGCTTGCCGTTTTCATCATTGGCCTGTACTGCCACGATGCTGTCTTCATGTACTTCAATGACTTTTAATTTTGGTCCGCCCATTTTGGGTTGAACCAGAGAGCCAGGTGCAAACATCTCAGGTGCTCCTTTGTTATTGAGTTCTTATACGCCGTTGGTGGATGAGCGCCGATTCCACGGCATCACCGCCAGCAGTCGCGCCATGCCGCAAAAGCCGGTCACTCCCGCAAAGGTTAAACCTGCACCGACAAAGGCGCTGAGCAGGAAGAACGCGCTGGAGAGGCTATATCCGAGCACGACGCCCAGTAAAATTAGCACGCCTGCGGCAATCTGTACCTGGCGCATTAGGGGTAGGGGCTGCGATTTATCCACTGTGGTGGCGAGGCCGGCCTGACGCCAGGCTTCAATACCGCCCGCGAGGAGTTTGACCTGCGCCGGGGCTGCGGCGGCTATCAACCGGTTCAGGTTATTGCGCGTGCGATTACCGGACTGGCAGTGGAAAATAATGACAGCGTCGTCATTGGCGCTAAGCGTGACGCCTTGTTCTATTTTACCCAGCGGCAACAAACGAGCGGCGGGAATATGTTCACGGGCGTACTCGTCGGGGTCACGAATATCGACGAGCATAGTGCCTTGCTCAATCAGCGCAAGGGCCGCTTGTGGGGTGATCTCTTCAACGGTCATTCAACTTCCCTCTTCAGGGCAATAGACGGCTTTTAATGTGGCAACAATTTGCCTCACCGCCTCGTTGCGGATGGAATAGTGGATACGCTGCGCGTCGCGCTGGCTGTCTATCAGCCCCTCTTCACGCATGCGTGCCAGGTGCTGCGAGGTAGCGGATGGGCTTAGGCCGCTGGCAGTAGCTAACTCACCGGCGCTGATACCGGGCGCATCGCAAAGCATGCAGAGGATCAGCAGACGGTTGGGGTTGCTCATCGCTTTCAGCAGCGCGGCGGCTTCACCGGCGCGTGTTTTCAGGAGTTCGCTGTCATTCATAGTTATTTTAGTATTTTCTTAATTAAGTAAACTCTAAACTAACGAGCAGGCTTTTACCAGCTAAACGTTCAGCTTGTTAATGAACATGTTGAATTATGTGTGAGTGGTCTAAAAAATCTGGAGCAAGGAAAAAACGGAGATAGGAATATTCTTAGTTTGACTTAAGGAAACCGCATTTTATGTGATAAAAAAAGAACAGCGATATGCATGTGGTGGTTAATTTCGTTAAATTTACGCTGATAATGTTGCAATAAACCTCTGCTGCTGAAGATTGAATGTGTTCTCTTTTCTGATTTTGGGCAACATAAATTCATGGTTTTTTATTTTTATTTATACGGTGCAAATACTTTTACGGCTATTTCACTAAACAATAATTTTGCATCGCGAATTAATGAGCATACTATGTGTGCAGTATATCTAATGAATTAATTATCATTGATTGCTAATTGGGTAATAAATATTTAATGGCTTCTGTTTGTATGCGTTAAACAGAGCTGCGATTGCGCATTAAATACCCTGCGGATGGAATGAATACATTATAAACATGGAGGATATGATGGCTGTAAGGTCGGTGGGTCATATTTTGAACCGGACTTTCGGCTTAAATATAAGTTTAATCGAGAACGATTATGAATACACAATTCCGCATTATGGCGTGCATCGTTGCTGCATTAGTTTCTGGCGCGGCTGGCGCTGCAACCGCCTCCACATCGGGTGCGCAAGGGGCTGGTGGACAGGTCAACTTTAAAGGCACCATCACGGATGCTTCCTGCAACGTGGATGCCGATAGCAAAGGACAGGATGTCGACCTTGGTACCTGGGATAAAAGCTATCTTAGCGCTGCGGGTACTGAAACGACAAAAACAGCCTTCCATATCAAAGTGGCCGATTGCCCTGATTCGGTAAAGCAAGTATCCGTTCTATTTGATGGTCAGAAGGACCAACAGATGCCAGAACTGCTTGCGGTGACGTCCGGCGCGACCGGTGTGGGTATCAAACTGTACGAAGACGACCAAACCAGTAAAGTTACGCTGGGCACAGCATCTAAAAAGCAAAATGTGGTTGCCGATTCCCAGGGGACGGGTTCAGCCGACCTGAAGTTCTACGCTGACTATATGTCTACAGGCGCGGCGATTACCGCCGGTCAGGCAAACGGCGTTGCTGATTTCAATATGGTTTACAACTAATAAAACCGAGAGCAGAAGGCGACTTCTGCTCTTTTTTCGTCCTGGAACGTTGGGTATCCCCATGAATCGATTGATTGCGAGCATCGCTCTTTCTTTATTTATTACCTCGGCTACGGCGCATGCGGGAATTGTCATGGGCGGTACTCGCGTAATATATGAAGAAGGTAAGCGAGAAGCCTCTATTTCGGTAACCAATGCCGACAGTAACACGCCTTATTTAGTGCAGTCGTGGGTTGAAAATTATTCTGCGAGTGATAAATCTCAGCCACCGTTTATTGTTACGCCACCGCTGTTTCGCCTCGACCCGGAACAGAAAAACGTTCTGCGAATAAATTTTACCGGTAGTCGTCTGCCTGCCGATCGTGAATCTGTTTTCTGGCTGAATGTGAAAAGTATCGCACCATCAAATAAGAACGAGGCAAACAAATTACAGGTCAATATTAAGTCAAAATTTAAGCTTTTTTATCGTCCTGGAAACCTTTCTGGAGAGGCTCGCGATGCGTGGCAGAAGCTGACCTTTGAGACCCGCGGTGCAAGCCTGGTGGCGCATAACCCTACGCCGTACTTTGTCTCCTTTTTCTCGTTATCCGTTGGTGGTCAGGAGCTGGAAGCTCCGGGGATGATAGCCCCATTTAGCGACCAGTTCTGGCCTGTTAGCCGCTCTGGTGTGGTGAAATGGCGAGCCATCAACGACTTCGGCGGTATTACTGACTTCGCACAACGTTAACCTTTAATTCCGCTATTTCTGTGAAAAAGATAACTTCAGATCTGCTGCGCGATGATGCGCCCGCCGCGACGAACGCGCTGCTGGCCTGCGTACCCACGGCGCTTTTCTTGCTGTGCTATTACCCTTGCGCGCGTGCGGAAGACTATTTCGATCCGGCGGCGCTGGAGCTAAGCGATCCCCAGCAAAAGACCGCCGATCTGCACTATTTCGCGAAACCGGGTGGGCAGCAGCCGGGAAGCTACCCTGTTTCGGTGTGGGTTAATGATCAACAGGTTGCGCAGGAAACCATTGAGTTTGTTGATGACAGCGGCGAGCTGCTACCGCGTCTGACGGTGGCGAAGCTGGCGGAGTTCGGCGTGAACGTTAGCGCGTTGGCCGGGTTTAAACCATTGCACGATGGCGACACGTTGACGCACATTGAGCGGTTTATCCCCGATGCCCGCAGTCAGTTCGATTTTACCGCTCAACGATTAAACCTGAGCATCCCGCAAGCGGCGATGGAACAGCAAAGCCGGGGCTACGTTGACCCTTCGCGCTGGGACGATGGTATTCCAGCGGCATTCGTCGATTACAACCTGACCGGCTCGCAGGCGCGACAGGGTGAAAGCGACGTTCGTTCCAGCTACCTGAATTTGCGCAGCGGCGTGAATCTCGGTAGCTGGCGGCTGCGTAATATTGCGGCCATGCAGTATGACAAAACGCGCCGCTGGCGCTCGCAAAGCACCTATTTGCAGCGCGATATCCGGGCGCTGGAAAGCCAGCTTCGCATCGGTGATACCTATACCAACGGCGATGTGTTTGATAGCGTGCAGTTTCGCGGCGTGCAGCTAATGTCGCAAGAAGAGATGCTGCCGGATAGCCAGCGAGGATTTGCGCCGGTAATTCGCGGGATGGCACATAGCAACGCCAAGGTCACCGTTTCCCAGCATGGCTATGTGATTTATGAAACCTTCGTCGCGCCGGGCGCGTTTGCCATTAACGATCTCTATCCCACTGCGCAAAGCGGCGATCTTGAAGTGACCATTAAAGAGAGCGACGGTTCCGAGCGCAAGTTCACCCAGCCGTTCTCCGCGGTGCCGTTTATGCTGCGTCAGGGGCGGATGAAATACAGCGTGAGCGCGGGGCGTTATTACTCAACCCAGCCGCAAATTCGCCAGCCGCAGTTTGTGCAATCGACGCTGTTTTACGGTCTGCCTGCCGATATCACTTTCTACGGGGGGATGCAGCTGGCAGAGGATTACCAATCATGGTCGGCGGGTCTGGGTCACGGTTTCGGCGAACTGGGATCGCTGGGGGCGGATTACACCAGCGCTACCACCCGTACGCCTTCCGGTCAGCGCTATCGTGGTCATTCGGCGAGGTTACAGTATCAGAAGAGTTTTGCCTCCAGCGGTACCACGCTCAGCCTCGCGAGTTATCGCTACTCCTCCAGTCGCTATTATGATTTTGGCGAGGCGAACGGCCTGGAAGGGCGCTATGGTGTCTCCGATAACAAACGCAGCCGCGAAGAATTATCGCTGTCACAAACGCTCGGCGCGGTAGGGAGCCTTTCAGCATCCGCCTGGACCCAGACCTACTGGCACTCACAGGGGCATGATGAAACGGTACACGTCGGTTTTTATAGCACCTGGAAGGGCATCTCCTGGGGGCTCGGCTACTACTACACGCAGTCGTCGCAGCGCTATAAAAGCGACCGCTCACTCTCTTTCAACATCAATATCCCCCTCGGCAGTCGGCTTGCAGACAGCGCTGTGGGCTACAGCACCACTTCTGATAACAACGGCTACACCTCACAGCAGGTATCGCTGTATGGCTCGGCGCTGGAGAAAAACAATCTCTACTACACCGTCCAGCAGGGATACGGCAACAAAGGGCAGGGGAGCAACAGCGGGATGTCGCTGGATTATCGTGGCGGCTATGGCGAAACGCAGCTTGGTTATCAGCACGATAAGAGCGGTAGCCAGCTGACCTGGGGGGCGTCGGGGTCGATTGTGGCGCACCCGCATGGCATCACCTTCGGCCAATATACCGGCGACAGTTTTGCCATTGTCCGCGCGCCGGGGGCCGATAACGTGGCTATCCAGAACGGTACCGACCTGCACACCGATTGGCGTGGCTACGCCATTGTGCCAACGCTGACCGCCTACCGAAAAAATGATATCAGCCTGGATACCGAATCAATGTCTGACGATACCGAAGTGGAATTACAAGGACAAACGGTTATCCCAAGCGGCGGAGCCATTGTTGAAGCCCGCTATCAAACCCATATCGGCAGCCGCGTGCTCTTTACCCTTCGCGGACAACATGGCCCGCTGCCGTTTGGGGCTAGCGCCAGGCTGCTCGGTGACGACAGCGCGGCATCGGGCATTGTTGCCGAGCAGGGGCAGGTCTACCTCAGCGGGATGCCGGATGACGGCGTTGTTGAAGTTCGCTGGGATGATAACCGCGCCGAGCACACGTGCCACGCGCGTTTCCATCTTCTGAACAACCCACAGCCTGTGCCGGTGAAAACGGTGAGTGCGCTGTGTCTCTGAAAGGGTTAAATATGTGCAGGAATCACGCAGTTATCCGCTTCATTATGCTGTTGGCGACGGCCTGCGGTTGCCAGAGTGCGTGGGCGGAAAGCTGCAGTAACACCATCGGTGAGATGACCATTAATACTCAGAACATACAGTATTTGCCGACGCTGCCGGTGAACTCCCAAATGTCACATTCGATGGCCGATAACGGCAGCGGCATCCGTTTTACCTGTGACCTGCAGGTGCCAGCGGCAAACTGGAAACGGGTGGTTTATCAGCAGGTAGATACGTCGGGGGCGGCGGTGGCTGTGAACGGCGTGCATATCTTTTCCACCAAACTCACTGGATTAGGTTATTCGCTAGGCTTCCAGTGCAATGGCGGAGCGGTGCACTACATTGACGGCAGTTCAACGCCTGCGGGAAATGCCTCGGCAACCATCTGCGACAGCGATGATCTGCCGTCGCTGTTGACGCAAAAAGAGGTGGTCATTAAAGCCTACGTCACCTTCTACAAGACCGGGGATATCGCGCTTTCAGGTGGTAACCATACCAACGTTGATGCTCAACCTCAGGTCGGCAAACTGTTTATGGAGCTACGTGATGCATCAAATACTGGCACGTCCACGACCTCGCCAACGTTTCTCGGCCTGTCGGCGCTGAACGTTGATATCGGTGCCAGCGGTAGCTGCCAGGTGACGACGCCGACGATAAACGTAGGGCTAGGCTCGGTGAGTAAAACGGAGTTTAAAGGCGTTAACACGACCGGCGGCACGGCGCAGAGCTTTGCGATACCGGTGTATTGCTCCCAGCCGACCGATGTACGCATTGGCTTTTTTGGCCAGGAGGCTGACCCGGCGTTCCCGGATACCCTGGCGATTACCCCGATGAGCGGCGCGGCAGGCGGCGTCGGCGTGAAGCTAAGCTATGGTAACAACAGCGCCCCTGCGCCAGCGGCCGGTACTGCGGTAAAAATTAACGAAGCCGCTAATCTTCCGTTGCTGAAAACGGTGACGGCAAGTGAGGCTGCCAGCGCCGAGCGAATTAACTTTACCGCCCAGTATGTGCAGACCGGCAGCGTGGTGAGCGCCGGGACGGCCAACAGCCTGGCGACGTTTACGCTTATTTATAACTAACCGGGGGAGAGGGTTAGGGTGAGGGGGAAATTGCGGAGGAATAAAAACTATCCCCTCCGCTTGTTTAAAACATAAGCTGAGAAACCTCAATACCGTCACTTTTCAGCAGGTTTCTGCGCGTGCAGGATCCGCTGCGTCTCATTACTACTCAGCGTGTAATCAAAGAAACGCTGGTAAAAATCCTGCGTCACTTTTGCGATATCTACCCCTGGGAAACGGTCCGGGTGCAGCATCAGCGCCGCCCACTGGATCTGTAGCGCGCTTTCGGTACCGTAGCGATCCCATGGGAACACGCCCGCAGGGTTCTGCAAGACTTTGCCGTTTTTCACCGCCTTGAGCCCCGAGAACAGCGCGGCATACTGCGAGTCCTCAATTGAGCCGCAGTTTGCCCCGAGAATAATCACGTCTGGCTGCCAGGTCAGTACCCGCTCCGGCGACACTTCTTTCATATTGCCCTGAATCTCCGCCGCGGCGTTTTTGCCGCCCGCGAGGTTAATCCAGGTATCAATCAACGTATGGCTGCCGTCCACTTTTAGCGGCTTAAGCGATTGAATATGCAGCACGCTTGGCCGCTGCTCCGCCGTCAGCTCCTGCATTTTGCTTTGCACATTTTCAAGCGCTGCCTCTAGATACTGGTTATAGGCCTTCGCCCGTGTCCGCGCATCGTCGGTACCCAGAACGTCGGCGGTAGTGGTGACGGATTTCATCAGCGACGGATAATCGGTAAAGGCCATTTGTAGCGTAGGCAATCCAGCCTGACGATAGCTTTCCGCTTTATCGTTGCCCGCGGAGGTGAAGACCACATCTACCTTTTTGGCCAGCAGGCTCTCGGGGTTAAAGGCGGTACCGCGAACCTGCAAGGCCTGATTCAACGTCGGCGTGATTTTAAACATCCACGGCTGACTTTCCGGATGGTTAACAGTGGCGACGATTTTACGGCCTGCCCCCAGTGTCATCAGCACCGAGTGGTGCGCGAACCAGCCGTCGGCGATGGCGTTCACCTGGTCGGGAACGGTAACGGTATGACCGGCATCATCCACGACCTGGCGGGAAGCCAGGGCGGGGAAAGCCAGCCAGGCGCAGAGCAACCACGCATGGCGACGTTTCATCGACTTACTCCTTAAAAATCAATCTGCATAGAGAGTTGTGCCTCTCGCGGCGCCCCAAGCTGCGCGCTGGCATTGCCTGCGCCGGTATAACCGGTTAACGCGCCAGGAACCACGTTGGTCCAGTAGCGACGGTTAGTCAGGTTGGTGACGTCCAGACGGAAGGTCACGGGGGTGTTATAGACACGGGTCGCGTAGCTCGCACCAGCATCCACAGTGGTGTAGCTGCCTACCCAGCTGTCATTGGCGTTATCGGTCGCACGACGGCCAACGTAACGTACGTTGGTATCCACATCGACGCCCGGTAGCTGCTCAATGCTGTAAACCGCCAGCATGCTGGCGGTAAAGCGCGGTACGCCGACCACCTGCTTGCCGTCTGCGCTAGCGCTGGCGGTATCGTGGAGGCGTGGGTCAAGCCAGGTTGCGCCGCCGAACAGACGTAAATTGTGGGTGACGTGACCATCAGCCATCAGCTCCAGACCGCGGTTTTTCTGCGTGCCATCCTGGGCGAAATCACCGTTGTCGTTGGTATAGGCAAAGGGACGTTTGGCCTGGAACAGCGCGGCGGAGAGCATCAGATCCCGCATTGGGGCATATTTCGCACCCACTTCAACCTGGTGGCTACGGTACGGGTCGAGGATCTGTCCGGCATTGTTTGCGCCGGTTGGCGCGGTATCGCCCTGCTGCATGCTATCGGCCCAGGTGGTGTAAAGCGTGATGTTGTCGATAGGCTTATACATCAGGCTTGCAGAACCACTCGCGCCTCTGTCTTTTTTGTCGCTGGTCTGCTTGCGGGTCTTGTTGTAGTTGCTGACCGTAAACAGGTTTTCGCTGCCGGAAAGCAGCAGGCTCCACTGCGGGCTGAAGTGCAGGGTGTCGCTCAACAGAAAGGCATGCTGCGTGGTGGTCGCGGACTGATAGCGTTTGTTGAAATCTGGGTACGGTGGACGTGGGTAGACCGGGTGCTGATCCAACGAGGATTTACCCAGCGTAAAGGTGCCGCCGTCGACAGGGTTATAGTTTTTCCACACGAAGCCGCGCACCCCGGTGCTGATGTCGTGGGTCAGCCAACCGGTGTCCACGCTGCCGGTCAGGTTCGCCATATAGCTGTTGATGGTGAAGCGGCTGGCGGCGGAGTCGGAGGTGGTGGTGGTGTAGCTGCCGTGGTTATCGGTCAGGGTATTGGTGACGGTGGTGGATTCACGGTCCGCAATCTGGCGCAGCACGCCAACGTCCAGCAGCCAGTTACCGTCGAAGTCATGCTTCAGATGCAGGCTAGCGGTGCTGGTTTCATCATCGTTACCGGCATAGCTCTGGCCGTATTTGGCTTTGGTTGGGTCAAGTGGGGAAGGGAAGTGAACCCCTTTTGCCAGTGCGAATGAGCCCGGCATTCCTTTATCGTAATAGTGGTAATAGCTGAAGTTGCTCTCCAGTACCGTTTTATCGGTGAGCTGGAAGTCGAGGCCGAGGCCCGCATACTGTCGGCGTTTGTGGCTGCCGCTGGTATAGCCGTGACCCTCATCGTTCAGCAGGTTGAGGCGGTATTTTACACGGTCGCCGTCATCGATAGGTCCGCTGAAGTCCATGGAGGTCAGCGTGCCGTTGCCGGTGCTGGTGCCTACGGTGACGCGGTGCAGCGGGGTGTCGGTCGGACGTTTAGAGACCAGATTAAACATCCCCGCCGGGTTCGCCGGGCCGTACAGTGAACCTGCCAGGCCACTTAACACCTCAACGCTCTGGAACTGCTCAGCCGGGTATTCGGTAGTAGAGACGGCGTTCAGGCCATCAATCATATGGTTTTGCACCACGCTGCCCTGCATACCGCGGGTTTGTGGGCGAACCCCGTCACCCTGCACGGAAGGCATATAGCGGTAAACATCTTTGACGCTTTTGAGCTGCTGCTCGTTGATGAGTGGAGAAGACATCGTCTGAACTGACCAGGGAACATCCATCACCGTTCGTTTGCCCAGACTGCCTAAGGTTGCCTGTTTTTCCGAAGCGGGCGGCTCCTGCGCACTGCTGTTATCGGCAGTTGCGGCAGCGGCGGAGACCACCATGGTGTCCTCAGCATAGCCAGATTGCGACATCGCCAGGCACGAGAATGCCAGGAGCCCCGAAGCGAACGGTATAGTTTTATTATCGAACATTTTAATATTCAGTGTATTAGCGGAAAGACTGGTGGTAACCGGGTTACCATCTACGCATGAGGGGAACAGCTATTATTGTTTGTATGATGAATATCATGGGGAATGTCGCTATATATGTCAATACACAACGAGTGGTAGGTGCAAGTGAAGAAGGTTTGTGCGTTATCGCGTTGGCAGGCGTAAAAAAAGCCGCATTAGCGGCTTTTTGAGGTTCAGGCGAGCAGGGTTATTCGCTGACTTTTTTCTCGAGTTCAGCGGCACCGTCTTTGGTTTTATCCCAGCCTTTCTGAGCGCCTTCTTTGGTGGCGTCCCACCCTTTCTGGGAAGCATCTTTGGTTTTATTCCAGCCTTTCTGGGCGCCTTCTTTGGTGGCATCCCACCCTTTTTCGGTCCCTTCTTTGGTTTTATGCCATGTTTTTTGAGCGCCTTCGCTCACCTGGCTACCTACGCTGTCGCTCTTACCTTCGGTGGCGTGCTTAGACTTCAGCTTAAGCTCTTCGCCCTGGTTCTGTGCCTGATGCAGTTTCTCTTTTGCGGTGTTCGCGTTTGCCTGTGCCTGGGCAACCGTGTCGTCGGTGGCGTGTGTGGTCGCTGCGAAAACAGGGGAAGCCAGCAGAAGCGCTGAAAGTGCAATTGTTGTTTTTTTCATAACAAATCCTCATCAGTTTGTGAGCGATAGGAATGATGGCACAGACTTTTGGATGAGGCTTTAGGAATAAACTGTAATTGAATCATTGTGTTCCAACAGGCGGTTTTGGTCAGCGTCCAAAACCGCCTGTGAATCATCATCTTTCCAGCACGATAAGCGGTGCGTCGTCGTGCGTTCGGGTGACGGCCACTTCGGCTTGATAAAGGTTGCGCAAGGCGGATTCCGTCAGCACTTCTTGCGGTGTGCCGTTATCAATGACCTGACCTTTTTCTAACAGCACGATGCGGTCGGCGTAGCGTGCGGCAAGGTTGAGGTCGTGCAGCACACAGCAGACGTTAAACTGCCGCTTCTGTACCAGCTCGCGCAGCAGACGGAACAGATGCTGCTGGTGGTGAATATCCAGCGCAGAGGTCGGTTCATCGAGGAACAGCCACTTTGGCGTAGGCTCCGGTTCCCACAGCTGTACCAGTAAACGCGCCAACTGGACCCGCTGCTGCTCGCCGCCAGAGAGGTGACGATAGTCGCGGGAAGCCAGTTCACGGCAGTCGCACAGCGCCATAATATGTTCCGTCTCATCGCGCGGGTTACTGCTGCGGTGCGGATGGCGACCCATGCGGATAACCTCCATCACGCTGAAGGGGAACGCCATATCGTGGTTCTGGCGCATCACGGCGCGGCTTTTGGCCAGCGCCTCGGTTGGCCACGTATCCAGCGGTTTGCCAAACATCGAGCAGGTTCCGCTGTCCGGCTTCAGGTAGCCGGTTAGCTGGCGCAGTAGCGTTGATTTCCCAGCGCCGTTTGGCCCAAGAATAGCGACGATTTCTCCACCGGGCAGCGTGAGTGAGACGTTGTGAGTCAGGCGACGGCCGTTGATGCTGTAGGTTAGATTCTGAGCTTCAATCATAGCGCTCTCCGTGTCCGCAGGATCAGCCAAAGAAAATAGGGGCCGCCGATAAGGCTGGTGAGCAGGCCAACCGGCATTTCAGCGGGCTGCACCAACGTGCGTGCCAGCGTGTCGGCAACCAGTAAAAGGCAGGCGCCAGCAAGCGTTGAGCAGGGCAGTAGCCAGCGGTGATCGGCACCAATGGTCATGCGAATAAGATGCGGAATAACCAGGCCGATAAAGCCAATGACGCCGCTGACCGACACCGCCGCGCCAACCAGAAGTGAACTGAGCAACAGCAGCAGCTGCCGCTTTCGCTTCACGTTCACGCCGAGGTAGTGCGCCTCTTCATCGCCGAGCTGCAGCAGGTTCAGCGTGGTGGCAAGCCAGGCGGTGACGACCATGGCGGGCAGCGCAAACGACGCGGCAACCAGCAACGTTGGCCACTGTGCCTGACCCAGACTGCCCATCATCCACAGCGTGAGCTGACGCAGCTGCTGTTCGTCGCCGACATAGCTCAGAATGCCGATCGCCGCGCCACAAAGCGCGTTGATGGCGATCCCCGCCAGCAGAAGCTGGATCATACCGCCGTGGTGGTGGCGCAGGCTAATCAGGAAGATAACGGCGCACACCACCAGGCTACCGACGACGGCGAAAATCATCTGTTCGTACAGCAGAAACGCGGCGGGGAGTGAAACCGGGAAAATAATGGCGACGCCAACCATCAGCGCCGAACCGCTGCTGACGCCTAACAGGCCGGGGTCGGCCATCGGGTTACGAAATAGCCCCTGCATGATAACCCCGGCGGTAGCCAGCGCGCCGCCAACCAGCACGGCCAGCAGCACGCGGGGCAGACGAATGTTAAGCCAGATGTCACGGTAGTGCGCATCCTGCAACGAGGCGAAGGTGATTTTTAGCGCTCCCTGGCTGGCGCCAACCAGCACGAGGGTCGCCAGTATCAGCAGCAGGCCGATAAAAACGCTGAAAGAAGAGAGTGAATCCTTGAACACGCAAAGCTCCGTTACATCGATGCGGCGCGATGGACCGCGCCGCAGAGTGATTATGCCGGTTTGAGGTCCGGCTCAACCAGGCTGTAAACCTGCTGGTCGAGCGACGGGGCGCTGGCTAACGCCTGAATATGCGCGGCGACGTCCGCACGCTGCACAAAACCATGCACTTCCTGTTGCTGCACGCGCAGCGCCTTACCGCTCGCTTCACCGCTGAGCAGGCCCGCAGGGCGCAGAATGGCGTAGTCCAGCGTGCTGGTTTGCAGCCAGCTCTCCGCCAGGCTTTTCTCGCGAACGGCCTGACCAAACGCCGCTTTGGCGCGCGGGGAGAGGAACGGCCAGCTATCGCCGCAGCCGAGCGATGTCACCAGAATCATGCGGCGAAGACCGGCTTTTTCCGCTTCATCAATCACCGTGCGGTGGGCGAGATAATCCTGTGCGCCGCCCATCGTGGAGATAACAGTCGCCGTTTCACCAGCGGCCTGGCAGGCCTTGGCGACAATATCAGCGTCACAGGCATCGCCGATAAAAACCTGCGCGCCTAGCGCTTCCAGCCGTGTGGCGGCCTCTGGGTTACGCACCAGCGCCACCACCGGACGTTTTTCTGCCAGCGCCAGCGCGGCGGTGAGTGCGCCAATGCCTTTACCTCCCGCGCCAAAAATTAACCATGGGCTCATCAGGATTCTCCCGTCAGTACGGCCGCGAGCGTACGGAAGGCGTCAACCTGCTCGCTCAATAGCTGGCGGTGGTCGTCGCGACCAAGGAAGATTTTGAACATCGCGCTGCCCGCGGCGTTGAAGAACAGGATCGATGCGGTATCCATCGCCATAAATTTGCGTTCAACCAGGGCAATGTGGGTGCAGTTTTCCGCTTTGATGTGGCCGGTCATACCTTTCTTACCGCGCAGGTTAAAGTAGCCGTGGCGATGGAAGCCGGACGGCAGTTCACCGGTAAATTCCAGAATCACATCAGCGGTATGCACCAGCGTTGTGACCTTGCCCCATTCGGCGACGGTGTCCCAGACGGTGTCGAACTTGTCGCCCGCGACCAGCGTGTGGGATGGCAGGTTTTTCACTACTTCCAGCAGCGTGGTGTTGTACTGGCCTGCGATAGCTTCCAGCGTGCCGTCAGGCTCGGTTTTTAAAAAATCGTGCAGGGATACGTTGCTCATCATTAACTCCTGTTATTGGGTTTCAGCCGCAATGCGCGGTGTGTTAAGTGCCTGAATAAGTTCATCAAGAGACTGCAAAATGTTGCTCGCCCAGAAGCGGCCTTCGTTGGTCAGACGCAGGCAGGTTGAGTCGTCCAGCGTCAGCCCGGCGCGGTGCCATTGGGCGAGCAGCGGGGCGAGCTTCGCCGCATGCGGGGTCAGCGCGTCCAGCGGCACGCGGGCGGTTTCAACGCCAGATTGCAGCAGGTGCCGCCACTGGAAGCCGCGCTCGGCGGTACGCATCATCATCATCAGCGGCTTTTTCCCCGCGGCGATGGATTCGTGCCAGGCGTTGAGGTTGCGCTCGACCATCCACGAATAACCGTTGACGGAGCCGCCCGCGCCGGAGCCCAGCGCCAGGCAGTCTGCGCCTTGTTTAATCAGTAAATTGTAGAGGTTACGCTCGCGGGTGGTGCGCGCCCAGTGGCTATTGCTGATGCAGCGCCAGCCGGCCTGGTCCATAAAGTCGCAGCCCTGAAGGTAGAGGTCACGGCGCTCGGCAGGCTGCGGCACGCTGGTGCGGCCGTTCTCAACCGCCTTGCCAAGCGGCGTATTGGGCAGCAGATTAAGGGCGTAAAGGTCTACGCCATCAAGGCCGATATCACGGGCAATCGCCAGATCTTCCCCCCACAGCGCGGCGTTCTGGCCGGGCAGGCCAAACAGCAGATCACACACCACCGCGGCGCGGTCGCGCTTGACCAGCCCTTCCATAAAGGCGATGGCGGTAGGGCCGTCGGAGGTGCGGGCCATCTTCTTACGGATTTTGCTGTTAAACGACTGAATGCCAATGGAGAAACGGTTAGCACCGGCATCCAGACAGGCGTCGATACGCGCGTCGTCAAAGTTCAGCACCCGGCCTTCAATGGTGATTTCACAGTCCGGCGCCAGAGGTAGACGCTCGCGCAGCGCAGTAATGATGCGCGCCAGGTCGCGGGCCGAGAGCGCCGATGGTGTGCCGCCGCCGAAGTAGACGGCGTGAATTGGGGCGGACTGGTGCAGCACGCTGTCCGCCTCCATCTCAATTTCACGCAGCAGCGCATCGGTGTAGCGCGCGCAGTGGTCTTCTTCATAGCGGTTCTGGTAGAAACCGCAGAAGGTGCAGTGGGTAGCGCAGAACGGAATGTGCAGATACAGCAGGCGCTTGCGCGGCGGTGCGGCGTGAGCCAGCACCTCTTGCCAGGTGTGTTCAAGCTGTTCTTTGGCGATAGGCACCGCGCCACGCCAGGGCATCGTCGCCCGGCGGTCTTTAAAGGGCTGGCCGCCCTCCAGCGCAAAATGTGGGGTTAAATCCAGGTCGGTAGGGGTATTCAACATCATCGGTCTTTCTACGTCCTTTAGTGTGGCCAGAACTGGCGGTGCAGCGTTTCAACCGCGTCAGCAACGCGCGGGCCCATGCCGAGGATCAGTGATTGATCGAGTACCACGATGCGCTGGTTTTTCCACGCGTTGGTGCGGGTGATCCCAGCGATGGTGCTCAGGCGGTTGAGGTCGCCATCGACCATTTGTGAGGTGACGATAATCACCTCCGGGTTAGCGGCAATCAGCGCTTCTGCGCTGTAGCTGCGATACTGCGGATGCTGCGCGACGTTGCGGGCACCGGCGAGGGTCATAATGGCATCGGCAACGCTGCCTTTCCCCGCGACCTGCGGAGCGCTGCCCCCGGCGCTGAGAATAAACAGCGCGCTCACCGGGGCCGGTTTGCTGGCGCTGCTCTGCGCCACTTTTTCCAGCCGCTGGCTCAGCGTATTGATAAGCGCAGTGCCGCGTTCTTCGTCGCCAAGCTCGCGGGCAAGCGTGCGGATATTGGTGTACATCTGCTCGACGGTGGCCGGAACGCGTGGCAGGGTCAGCACCGCGACGTGCTGCGAACGTAGCTGGTCAAACACCAACTGCGGGCCCGCATCCTGCCAGGTGATAAAGCGGGTAGGACGCAGCGATAAAATGCCTTCGCTGCTGAGCTGCTTCCAGTAGCCGATGTGCGGCAGCGCCGCGGTCTCCGGTGGGTATGAGGTGGTTTCATCCACCCCGACTACGCGCTCGCCCGCGCCGAGCGCGTAAATCAGCTCGCTAAGTGAGCCTCCGGCAACCACGATACGGTCAGCCGCTTGGACACTAAACACGGCGGCCAGCGCCAGTAATCCGATAGCCAGTTTTTTCATCGTCAGAATTTCCATGCAAAGCCGACCGCCGCGTTTAAGCCCGCCGCAGGAATAGACTCGTGCGCCGTGCGGTAGCGTTTATCGGTCAGGTTGTTGAGCGCCAGATTGACCTGATACTGGTCGTTAGCGCCGAATTCGGTGTTAACCGCCAGGTTCAGCGTGGCCCAGCCAGGCGTGCGCGTCTCTTCCGTACCGGTATCGTCTTTGGCGCTGGAGGCTGCGCGGATAAAGAGGTCGGAAGTGACGTTTGCCGCATTGAGCATCAACGTGTGTTTCACCCCGGCACGGCCGTTAATCGTCGGCTCGCCGGTATTGGTGGTTTTCCCCGTCGGGCTTTCATATTCACGGCGAATCAGGTTGCCGCTGACGTAAGGTGATACGACCCAACCGTTATATTCAGCGCTCAGCTCCATGCCCCAGGTTTTGGCGCGGTCAATGTTGTCGTAGTAATAGTTGCCACTACGCGCTGAGTTGGTCGTGCCGTTACAGATAGCCTGACCAGAACAGGCGACGCTGGCGATATAGTCCTTTGCCTGCGAATAGTAGACTGCGCCATCGACCAGCCAGAGGTTGCCGTTGTAGCGGGCACCCAGCTCGTAGTTGTTGGAGTGCTCGGCTTTCAGGTTGGCATTGCCGTAGGTTGTCCCGCCCCCTGCAGAGGTTTGCGAAAACAGCTGCGTCAGCGTTGGGAAGACGTAGCCTTGAGCGAACGCTGCGCGCAGTTCAATGTTATCGAATCCCGAGTAGCGCAGGCTGGTGGCGCTAACCAGCGCATTGTCGCTTGTAGACTGCGCTCCGATAGACGTGTCTTTCGTGATGCCGTTTGTTGTGGAATTCGAATCGCCACGGGTGAGTTTTGACGACAGCCAGTACTGGCGAGCGCCGAGCGTCCAGGTCCAGTTATCGGCAAAATGCCAGTCGTTCTGGGCGAACAGCGAGGTATTGCTCTGCTCAGACTCGTTATAAGCGCGGGTTTGGGTTTCACGCGATATCGGCTTCAGGTAAGTTGAGCCGTTGGTGGTCTGAGAGACACGGTCACGCTGGTATTGTGTGCCGACGACCAGGTTGTTATTGGCCGGTAGCGAGATGTTGCTTTGTAACGTCACACCCTGAGTGTACTGCTTGTCGTTGGTTTGCGTTTGGTTATGAACAGCCGACGTCAGTACTTCGTTTTCAAACTTACGGGCGATGGTCTGCTCGTAGGCGTCGAGGTGGATCTTCTTCAGATAATCACCGTCGACATCGACGTCGTAGAACAAACCGACCTTTTCACGTTCCAGTTTCGGCAGCTTGACGCTAAAGGCATCGTAATCGCCGTTCGGGTCTTCGTAGTAGGTTTGGGTCGAGAGCTTGTAGCGGTCCAGCGACAGCCCGAAATGCTGATTATCCAGATTGTAGCCAAGCCAGACGCCCTGACTGTTGTTGCGGAAATTGGTGTTTGGCAGACGGCCGTCCGGCGTATCGCGCTCGCCCTGATCGGAATAGCTGCCGTTGATACGGTAATCAAACTGTCCAATGCTACCCCACGCTGCCGCCGACTCTTCCCAGCCAGCCGTGGCGGAGTTGTAGACCGCTTTCACCGTCCCGGAGAGCGGCTTATCGCCGCCTTTTTTGGTGATGAAGTTCACCACGCCACCGATGGCCTGTGAGCCGTACAGCACCGAGTAAGGGCCTTTGACCACTTCAATGCGCTCCAGCGCCGACTCGTCAATCAGCAACCCGGCACCGTAGTTTTGCCCGGCACGCTGGTAGGTGACTTCCTGACCGTCGATCAAAATCAGTACGCGGGAGGAGGCCTCGCCCCGGATACGAATCTGCTTACGCCCGGCCAGCGCGTTATCGGTGATCTCTACGCCGGGAATATCCTGCAAATCGTCGGCAATGGAGGTGCTGGTAGAGTTTTGCAGCGTCTGGTGGTCGATAACCTGGATAGTTGCCGGACTCTCCCACAGCGAGCTTTCCGAACGGTTCGCGGTGACGACGAGCGTCTCTTCTTTATTGGTTTTGTTCGGCGTGGTGGATGACGTAGAGGCTGACGCCGCGCTGGCGACAAACAGCGACAGCGCGGAGAGCGCGAAGGACCCTCGGGTAATGGAGTGCAACATCGGAAACCCTATAAATAGATATGATAATAATAATTACTATCAATTACATTTGCACATGATAAAAAGCACGTCCAGCATCGAAGGTATAAACAAAATGCATCTTTGATTTGGGTCAATTTATGCGGGAGAGAAGCCAGCTGAATGTGATATTGATCACCATAATACTGATAGTAATTAGGTGGTTAATGATGTGAATTTTTGATAGGGAAGGATTATCAACTAATCGGGCGAGGGCAAAGAAAATAGAGGGAGGAGAACACATTAGAGGAATGTTGAATGTTGCTTTTTGGTAATGCGGTTGCTTGATTATGTATTACATTTGTTAATGTTTTGGATTTTTCAGGAAGGATCCCTGTAGGGGACGACCAAACATAACCGAGACCGGGTAAGACAATATGAAATACGTTATTTTACTGCTTATTATCATTTCGGTGCTCTACGTGCATTTTCGCGGCAAAATCCGCTTTCGATTCTGGCGACAGCTCTCCGACCACTCCACTTTTACCGCCCCCTTAAACGGCTTTATGTATCTCTTTTCACGCGTGCCGAATACCCCGTATCTCCGCCCAGAGAACTTCCCGGAGCTGGCGGTGCTGAGGGATAACTGGGAGACCATCCGCGAAGAGGGGATTCATCTGCAAAAAATGGAGCAGATTAAAGCCGCGGAAAAATACAACGACGCTGGCTTTAACTCCTTCTTTAAAACCGGATGGAAGCGCTTTTACCTGAAATGGTATGAAGATGCGCACCCTTCGGCCAGTGAGCTCTGCCCAAAAACCACCGAACTGCTGCGCACCATTCCATCGGTTAAAGCGGCGATGTTCGCAACGCTACCCGATGGCAGCCGCCTACCGCGCCACCGTGACCCATACGCGGGTTCACTGCGTTATCATCTTGGCCTTGCAACGCCCAACGACGACCGCTGTTATATCGAGGTCGACGGCGATCGCTATAGCTGGCGCGACGGTGAAGGTGTGCTGTTTGATGAGACCTATATTCACTATGCGGAAAATACCAGCGGTGAGAATCGACTGATCCTGTTCTGCGATATTGAACGCCCAATGCGTTACCGCTGGGCGCAGAAAATTAACCATTGGTTGGGACGTAATCTGATGAGCGCCGCCGTAGCACCCAATGATACCGGAGACCGTATCGGTGGTATTAACCGTAGCTTCCGCTATATCTACCAGATTCGTATTGTGGGTAAGCGATTGAAGAAGTGGAATAAAACGGTGTATTACATTGTGAAATGGACACTATTTATAGGCATTGCGGTGCTGATCTGGCGAGCATTTTAGGTACATCTGATTAATGATTCGTTTTTCTCCTATTAATTCTGATAGGGCAGCAAGCCTGCCCTTTGATTATATTTAAAATAATTTAACCCTTATTGAGTATAAATAGGGGTAGGTGCTGTTGAGATTAAAAAGTAATACCCTCAGTTATTAAAAGGGGTATATGATATGCATCATATTTTCCCATTCCAGACCGCGCACATCGGCGTGGAAAGAGAGGCAGAATCATGCAGCGAATCATTATCCCCACTCATTATGTTCATACCCGTACCACGCCGCTGTGGACCAAAGAAACCGCCCCCGCGTCTATCTGGAAACGCCACCTTGATGCCGGTACGCGACAGGGGGTATTCCCTCGCCTGGCGGTGATGCAGGGGGCGATTCGCTACTATGGTTATGCCGATGAGACCAGCCCGGACCCGGTTGAAACCATGACGATTGAAGCCGGCCAGTTTGGCGTTTTTCCGGCGGAGAAATGGCACCGTATTGAAGCATTAAGCGACGACACCGTATTTAATGTTGATTTCTATGTCGATCCTAAGATTTTGATAGAAGGATGAAATGGGCACTATGAATAGTGAAAATAAAGGTTATTCCTTAGCGGTTATTAACGGTAATAACAAAGCGAAACAGGAAAAGGTTTATCTAAAACCGATGGCGCTTTATGTTCCTGATATTGCCGTACAGGCTGTCGCTGAGCTTATTTCTCCACTTTCTCCTGACAATGCTCAGGGTAAAGGCTTCCTGCTGACCGTCACCAATAATAATAACGGTGTGTCGGTGGATAAAGAATTTGCTGAATTGAGCGAGTTGCAGGACCCGACCGTGGCCGCTGATGCGGTGAAAGATCTGGTGAACATTGTTCGCGGGTATGAGTCGGACGAAGAGACTAACGTCTGCGGTTGGTAGTACAGCTATTCCTTTCTTAGCATTGCATTACAGTTAGCAGGTATCCTGGACGGGTTTACAAGGTTATCTGCTGCTGTCCCCCTACGATCGCTTCCTGAATTTGCGCTTTTTAACCCCCTATTATTTGGAGCTAACGTTACAAATGATTAGGCAACCTATTTCGTTATGGATATGCTAAATGGCGAATTAAAAAATATAATATTCAGGAGGTTATGGTGCGTCATTTTTATTCTGGGATAGTTGTTGGTCTGGCATTACTGGCATCGGCATGTGCGCCGGGGCCTTTAGGTACAAAGCGTTACGATCCGTACACCGGGCAGGATGCAGCTGTTGTCTACACTCAGCTCAATGACCAACATCAAGGATTGGTTTACTTTCAGCGTTTTGCGAAAGAAGGTGATTGCTATAAAGATCAGGAGCTTATTTATATCAGCAATAACCTTATGGCGGGCAAAGTTCACCGCTTTTATGAAAGCCGAATTCGTCCCAACCAGTATTGGGCCCTTTATGTGATGGATAACTCAAGCGGTCGTCAAATCGTCACGCAAACGGCGTTTATTCCTGAAGCCGGAAAACATTATGTTGCCATACCTTACCAGGGCGTAGTGGAAGTGCCGCTGGATCTGAAGTTATCGGGTAGCGACAACTTAGATAAAGTTTATGAACAATATAAAGATAAACCGGCTAAGCCGTGGAATGTGCGTAGTGGGGTGTGTAAGTTCTGGTTTGCGAAATTGATGGGGGCGTAGGTTTTTGCTTTGCTGGCGGCGAGTCTGCTTGTGGGTGTACTTCTGTTTGAACGTTTCAGACTTTGATATATCGCAGGACAAATAGCAGACACAAAAAAGCCCGCTAGGCGGGCTTTTAGGACTTCGTCTCAGGCTCTGGTGACCATCAACAAAGAATTTTGGTGGAGCTGGCGGGAGTTGAACCCGCGTCCGAAATTCCTACATCCTCGGCACTACATGCTTAGTCAGTCTTTACATTCGCCTGGCACCTGCGGACAGACACGCCACTACCAGACTAGCCTGATTAGTTTTAACGCTTCAACCCCAGGCAGGGCTTCCACGCGATCTCTTTTGGGTTTGACCTCTCTTTGATCCCCGTCTTAAGAGCGGAAGCTAGGGAGAGAGGGCTCAGAGCAGGTTATTAAGCTGCTAAAGCGTAGTTTTCGTCGTTTGCGACTATTTTTTGCGGCTTTTTACGAGGCCAACCGCCCCTCGGCATGCACCTTGGGTTTCGCAAATCCCGTCGAATCCAGAATCAGCCCCAATGTGTTGCGTGAAGTATAACAGATTTGTGACGTGTGACGCTAGTGCAGATCGCGAGGGATTGCAGCTGGTTGCATTTTGTACAAAGTATATAAACAGAGGGAATTATTAAAATTAAAACTATTTTAAGCAATGGTAACGATATAGATATAAATGCCATCGTTATTTAGCATGATATATTATATTTTAAATATCACGATTTAATTTATTGTAAGCGCATGTTAACGCTGCTTAAAT
>NZ_JMPL01000047.1 GCF_000735365.1 Kluyvera ascorbata ATCC 33433
CTGCGCGCTAACCGCGGCCCGCTGGTAATGGAAGTCAATGCATCGCCGGGGCTGGAAGGGGTGGAGACCACCACCGGCATCGATATTGCCGGAAAAATGATCGAGTGGATCGAGCGTCAGGCGCACCCTGGTTTTTGTCTGAAAATCGGCGGATAGCGCGCTTTCATGGTATGTGACACCTTTTTTGCGTAAGCTATGCGCTACTCTCGTACTGATACCGGGCTGCTGCCCGGTCATTTGTTTGTCTGGAATGTTTTACTTTACCGCATGAGGTCATAGGCAATATGGATTCTCTCGTCGTCCCGAGTCTGGATACGTTACGTCAGTGGCTCGACGAAATGGGCATGAGCTTTTTTGAGTGCGACACCTGTCAGGCGCTGCACCTGCCGCATATGCAAAATTTTGAAGGCGTCTTCGATGCCAAAATTGATCTCATTGATAACGTCGTGCTTTTCTCGGCGCTGGCTGAGGTCAAGCCATCCGCGCTGCTGGCGCTGGGGGCCGATCTCTCCGCTATTAACGCCAGTTCGCTGACGGTGAAGGCGTTTCTCGATATGCAGGATGATAATCTGCCAAAGCTGGTGGTTTGCCAGTCTTTATCCGTCGGCGTAGGGGTGACTTTCGAACAGTTCGCCGCGTTCGCGACGCAGAGCGAAGAGCAGGTGTCGATGGTGATCCTCGAGGCAAACGCGCATCAGCTGCTCTATAAGCCGGAAGACGAAGAGCAGCCGCCGGAAGATATTCAATACCATTTTCTTCACTAATCATCCCCGTGAATTAACGCAGTCACTGCCATAGTGGCTGCGTATTACCTGCTTTTATTCTGCGTTTAACCTATTTTTAAAGATTCATTCACTACCTGATTGCCCCTTTTGGCTTATCAGATAGAGTGATCTTGCATAAAAAATTGATAAAAGGCGTTTTTTACACTGACCTATAGCCTCCGGTGCGGGCTACAGTTATTCTTGCGACATATCGATGCCCCCCCTATTTATTGCTGGCAATTCCCTTTGTTGGCGAGGTTCTTGCATTGATAAAGCGAGCAATGACTGCAGGGGAGCCCGGTCTCTTCTCTTTCATGCAGTACGAAAAAATATGCATGATTTCTGCATACTCTAAATTGCGTATATTTGGCCCGTTTGTTAACGGGCGATAAGAAGGATAAGAGATATGGCCGCCTTAAATAAAAAATGGTTAACAGGTCTGGTGACAGGGGCGCTGATGGTCGCCTCGGCAAGCGTGCTCGCTGCGGAACAAAAAACGCTGCATATCTATAACTGGTCTGACTATATCGCGCCGGACACCGTAGCGAATTTTGAAAAAGAGACCGGGATTAAAGTTGTCTATGACGTGTTTGATTCCAACGAAGTGCTGGAAGGCAAACTGATGGCGGGCAGCACCGGTTTTGACCTGGTGGTGCCGTCGGCAAGCTTCCTGGAGCGTCAGCTCACCGCCGGTGTGTTCCAGCCGCTGGATAAGAGCAAACTGCCAAACTGGAAAAACCTCGACCCCGACGTGCTGAAGCTGGTGGCTAAACACGACCCGGACAACAAATACGCGATGCCTTACCTGTGGGCGACGACCGGTATCGGCTATAACGTCGACAAAGTCAAAGCCGTACTGGGCAAAGATGTGCCGCTGAACAGCTGGGATCTGGTGATGAAGCCGGAAAACCTGGAGAAGCTGAAAAGCTGCGGCGTCTCTTTCCTCGATGCACCAGAAGAAATCTTCGCGACCGTGCTTAACTACTTAGGCAAAGATCCGAACAGCACCAAGGCTGATGACTACACCGGCCCGGCGACCGATCTGCTGCTGAAACTGCGTCCTAACATTCGCTACTTCCACTCTTCTCAGTACATTAACGACCTGGCGAACGGCGATATCTGCGTCGCTATCGGCTGGGCCGGTGATGTGTGGCAGGCGGCAAATCGCGCGAAAGAAGCGAAAAATGGCGTGAATGTTTCCTACTTCATTCCGAAAGAGGGCGCACTGGCATTCTTTGATGTCTTTGCGATGCCAGCCGATGCGAAGAATAAAGACGAAGCCTACCAGTTCCTTAACTATCTGATGCGTCCGGATGTGATTGCTCATATCAGCGATCACGTGTTCTATGCGAATGGCAACAAAGCGTCAACGCCGTTGGTGAGCGCTGAAATTCGTGACAACCCGGCAATTTATCCGCCAGCGGATGTCTTCTCCAAGCTGTTTACGCTGAAGGTCCAGGATCCAAAAATCGACCGCGTAAGAACGCGTGCGTGGACCAAAGTGAAAAGCGGGAAATAATTCATTCACCCATTATGTGATGAATATGCACCGGGGCAGTGCATCTGCCCCAATCTGGACACCGGTTCTACGGTCGGTGTCCAGAGGTTGATATGACAACCGGGTCATATCGATATTTGTATTTTGCCGGAGAGCACCAGATTGAACGACGCTATTCCCCGCCCACAGGCGAAAACCCGCAAAGCGCTTACCCCGCTGCTGGAAATCCGTAACCTGACCAAATCTTTCGACGGCCAGCACGCCGTAGACGACGTTAACCTCACCATTTATAAAGGCGAAATTTTTGCGCTGCTGGGCGCTTCCGGCTGTGGTAAATCAACCCTGCTGCGTATGCTGGCGGGCTTTGAGCAGCCTACCGCTGGGCAGATTATGCTGGACGGCGTCGACCTGGCGCACGTGCCGCCTTATCTGCGCCCGATTAACATGATGTTCCAGTCCTATGCGCTTTTCCCGCATATGACGGTGGAGCAGAATATCGCTTTCGGTCTCAAGCAGGACAAACTGCCGAAAGCGGAAATTACCGCCCGCGTTGCTGAAATGCTGGCGCTGGTGCATATGCAGGAATTTGCCAAGCGTAAACCGCATCAGCTTTCCGGCGGCCAGCGTCAGCGCGTGGCGCTGGCCCGCAGTTTGGCGAAACGGCCTAAGCTGCTACTGCTGGATGAGCCAATGGGCGCGCTGGACAAAAAGCTGCGCGACCGTATGCAGCTGGAAGTGGTCGATATTCTGGAGCGCGTCGGCGTGACCTGCGTGATGGTGACCCATGACCAGGAAGAGGCGATGACGATGGCCGGGCGTATCGCCATTATGAACCGCGGTAAGTTTGTGCAGATTGGCGAGCCGGAAGAGATTTACGAGCACCCAACCACACGCTACAGCGCTGAGTTTATCGGCTCGGTCAACGTCTTCGAGGGGCTGCTGAAGTCGCGCGAGGACGATGGTCTGGTGATTGACTCTCCGGGGCTGGTTCACCCGCTGAAAGTGGATCCGGATGCCTCGGTTGTCGACAATGTGCCGGTGTACGTTGCGCTACGACCGGAAAAAATCATGCTCTGCGAAGAGCCGCCTGCGGACGGTTATAACTTTGCCGTCGGCGAAGTGGTGCATATTGCCTATCTGGGCGATCTCTCCATTTACCACGTGCGGCTCCAGAGCGGGCAGATGATCAGCGCCCAGTTGCAGAACGCCCATCGCTACCAGAAAGGATTACCCACCTGGGGTGACGAGGTGCGTCTGTGCTGGGATGCCGATAGCTGCGTGGTGTTGACGGTTTAAGGAGGGGGCTATGAGTACGTTTGAACCACCGGCCCGCCCGCGTAAACCGGGCGGCTTCGTGCTGTGGCTGGCGCGCATCAATATGAAACACGGGCGCAAGCTGGTTATCGCTATGCCGTACGTGTGGCTGATTTTGTTGTTCCTGCTGCCATTCCTGATTGTTTTTAAAATCAGCCTGGCGGAGATGGCGCGCGCGATCCCGCCGTATACCGAACTGATGGAGTGGGCCGACGGTCAGCTCACCGTTGCGCTGAACTTCGGTAACTTCCTGCAGCTTACCGACGATCCGCTTTACTTTGAGGCTTATCTGCAATCATTGCAGGTGGCGGGGATCTCGACTCTCTGCTGTTTGCTGCTCGGCTACCCATTGGCGTGGGCGGTGGCGCACAGTAAACCGTCAACGCGAAATATTTTGCTGCTGCTGGTGATTCTGCCGTCATGGACCTCGTTCTTAATCCGCGTTTATGCGTGGATGGGGATCCTGAAAAATAACGGCATTCTGAATAACTTTCTGATGTGGTTAGGCGTTATCGATCAGCCGCTGACGATTTTGCACACCAACCTGGCGGTTTATATTGGCATTGTGTACGCCTATCTGCCGTTTATGGTGCTGCCAATCTATACCGCGCTGACTCGCATCGACTATTCGCTGGTGGAAGCCTCTCTGGATCTGGGCGCTCGCCCGCTGAAAACCTTCTTCAGCGTGATTGTGCCGCTCACCAAAGGCGGGATTATTGCCGGGTCGATGCTGGTATTTATCCCGGCGGTTGGGGAGTTTGTGATTCCGGAACTGCTGGGTGGCCCGGACAGCATTATGATCGGCCGCGTGCTGTGGCAGGAGTTCTTTAACAACCGCGACTGGCCGGTAGCCTCGGCGGTGGCGATTGTCATGCTGTTGCTGCTGATCGTGCCGATCATGTGGTTCCATAAACATCAGCAAAAACAGATGGGAGACCACGGATGAACAACCTGCCTGTCGTAAGATCGCCGTGGCGCATTCTGATCCTGGTGATTGGCTTTACCTTCCTCTATGCACCGATGCTGATGCTGGTGGTCTATTCGTTTAACAGCTCGAAGCTGGTCACCGTCTGGGCGGGTTGGTCGACGCGCTGGTACGGCGAGCTGTTCCGCGACGATGCAATGATGAGCGCCGTGGGGCTCAGCCTGACAATTGCGGCCTGTGCGGCAACCATGGCGGCCATCCTCGGTACTATTGCCGCCGTGGTGATGGTGCGCTTTGGCCGTTTCCGCGGGTCCACTGGCTTTGCCTTTATGATAACGGCGCCGCTGGTTATGCCGGATGTCATCACCGGGCTGTCGCTACTGCTGCTGTTCGTCGCACTGGGTCACGCGATTGGCTGGCCTGCCGACCGTGGCATGCTGACCATCTGGCTGGCGCATGTGACCTTCTGTACGGCTTACGTGGCGGTGGTGATCTCCTCGCGCCTGCGTGAACTTGACCGTTCGATTGAAGAGGCGGCGATGGATCTCGGCGCAACGCCGTTGAAGGTCTTTTTCATCATTACGCTGCCGATGATCATGCCCGCCGTGGTCTCTGGCTGGCTGCTTGCCTTCACGCTGTCGCTCGACGATCTGGTGATTGCTAGCTTTGTCTCGGGCCCGGGTGCGACAACGCTGCCGATGCTGGTCTTCTCCAGCGTGCGTATGGGGGTGAATCCGGAGATTAACGCGCTGGCAACGCTTATCCTCGGCGTGGTCGGAATTGTCGGATTTATCGCCTGGTATCTGATGGCGCGCGCAGAAAAACAACGGGTACGCGATATCCAGCGTGCAAGACGCGGATAATCCTCTTAAAATCGATACGGATATGCAGTCGATGCCGCGAGCGTTCGCGGCATCGTTTTCATGGAAGGCAATACATTGGATCTGTTTACTCGAAGCCGTTCGCATGCTCGTCTGAATGTCCCTGCTGTGGTGCAGGTGGCGGCGCTCGCCATTATTTTAATCCGCTGTCTCGACCTGATTATGATAATCAACCTGCTCGGGCTACACGGCATTGGCGAGTTTATTCATCGCAGCGTACAAACCTGGACGCTGACGCTGGTTTTTCTCAGTAGCCTGGTGCTGGTTTTTGTTGAGATAGGCTGTGCGTTTTCGCTGGTAAAAGGGCGTAACTGGGCGCGCTGGGTCTATCTGTTGACGCAGGTGATTGCTGCCAGCTATCTGTGGGCCGCATCCTTGGGTTATGGTTATCCCGAGCTGTTCAGCATCGCGGGCGAATCAAAGCGGGAGATTTTCCGCTCGCTGGTCATGCAAAAAATGCCGGACTTGCTGGTTTTATGCCTGCTTTTTGTGCCCGCAGCCTCCCGACGATTTTTCCGCTTACAATAACGGTGATACAATCCACGCCCCCGATTTTCTCAAGGTCTTTCTATGCAGTGCGCACTTTATGATGCCCATCGTTGCCGTTCCTGTCAGTGGATTGAGCAGCCGATAGCCGAGCAGCTTACGGCCAAAATGGCCGATCTCCAGAGTTTGCTGGCGGATTTTTCCGTTAACGCCTGGTGCGCACCGGTATCCGGCCCGGAACAGGGTTTTCGTAATAAAGCCAAAATGGTGGTCAGCGGTAGCGTAGAACGCCCGCTGCTCGGCATGCTGCACCGCGACGGTACGCCGGAAGACTTAACCGACTGCCCGCTGTATCCCGATGCGTTTGCTCCGGTCTTTGCTGCGCTGAAGCCGTTTATTGCCCGCGCGGGTTTAACGCCTTATAACGTGGCGCGCAAGCGCGGCGAGCTTAAATATCTGCTGCTTACCGAAAGCCAGCTGGACGGCGGTATGATGCTGCGTTTCGTTCTGCGCTCACAAGCCAAGCTGGACCAGCTTCGCGCGGCGCTGCCGTGGCTACAGGCGCAGCTGCCGCAGTTAAAGGTGATTACCGCCAATATCCAGCCGGTACATATGGCGATTATGGAAGGCGAGCAGGAAATTTTCTTTACTGAGCAGCAGGCGCTGGCGGAGAGTTTTAACGACGTGCCGCTGTGGATCCGCCCGCAGAGCTTCTTCCAGACCAACCCGACGGTGGCGAGCGCGCTGTACGCTACCGCGCGCGACTGGGTGAGGGCGCTACCGGTTAACCATATGTGGGATCTGTTCTGCGGCGTGGGTGGCTTTGGTTTGCACTGTGCCACGCCGGAAATGACGCTGACCGGCATTGAAATTGCGCCGGAAGCTATCGCCTGTGCTAAACAGTCGGCGGCGGCGCTGGGCCTGGAAAAGCTTCATTTCCAGGCGCTGGACTCGACCCAGTTTGCTACCGCTCAGGCTGATATTCCTCAACTGGTGCTGGTTAATCCACCGCGTCGCGGCATTGGCAAGGCGCTGTGTGACTATTTAAGCGAGATGGCACCGGAATTCATTATCTATTCCAGCTGTAATGCGCAGACGATGGCGAAAGATTTTGCCCATCTGACAGGGTATCGCGTAGAGAAGGTGCAGCTGTTTGATATGTTCCCGCACACGGCACATTACGAGGTATTGACGTTGTTGGTGCGGAGATAGTCCCGGCGGCGCTTCGCTTGGCCGGGCTACGGATGAGCTTTATGTAGCCGGGCGAGCGTTAGCGACCCCGGGAACGGCTGATTACTCAGCAAACCACTTATCGTTAATCTTCTGATAGGTACCGTCAGCTTTAATCGCTTTCAGCGCGCCGTTCAGTTTTTCCAGCAGCGCTTTGTTGTCTGGACGTACCGCAATCCCCAGACCAATGCCGAAGTACTGTGGGTCGGTCACTTTCTCAGTGGCGGCACCCAGCTGCGGGTTGGTTTTCAGCCATTCGTTCACCACCGCGGTATCACCAAACACGCCGTCGATACGGCCATTTTTCAGGTCGATAATCGCGTTCTGGTAGCTGTCATAGGCCACGGTTTTCACTTCCGGGTGCTTATCCATCAGGTATTTCTGGTGGGTCGTGCCGTTTTCCATCCCGATACGTTTGCCCTTCAGATCGTCAAAGGTTTTGAACTCGCCTTTTTTGGCAATCACCAGCGCCGAGTTAGCATAGTAAGCATCGGTAAAGGCAACCTGTTTGCTACGCTCAGGAGTGATATCCATACCGGAGATAACCGCGTCGTATTTCTTAAATTTCAGCGCCGGGATCAGGCTATCGAACGCATGGTTGGTGAACGTACATTCAGCCTGCATCTGCTTACAGAGCGCGTTAGCGAGATCGATATCAAAGCCGACAATCTGGTTGTTGGCATCCATGGATTCAAACGGCGGGTAGGTGGCGGAAACGCCAAAGCTAATTTTATCTGCGGCCTGGGCGCCTGCGGCGACGGTGGCAAGTAAGGCGGCCAATACTAATTTTTTCATGGATGAGCTCCTGTCTGTCTCGCTTATTGGGTGCTGCCCTGCGTGTGGCATGGAGCTACAATGCCACTGCGTGAATTTATATGCAATATATTTGATTAAATATTTTATGATTTACAAAAAAAACGGATAGGCCAATGGCTTATCCATTTTACAAACATAGTTTATGCAGAAACTAGTCGCGACGCTCGAAGGCCAACGCTTTGCGCTCGATTAAACGCATCATCAGCGTCAGCAGGCCGTTAACGACCAGATAAACCAGCCCGGCAGCGCCGAAAACCATCACGTCGTAGGTGCGCCCGTAGAGCAGCTGACCGTGGCCCATGACTTCCATCAGCGTGATGGTGTAGGCCAGAGACGTACTCTTAAACACCAGCACCACTTCGTTGGAATAGGAAGAGAGCGCGCGTTTAAAGGCGTAGGGCAGCAGAATGGCCAGCGTATCTTTCTTACTCATCCCCAGCGCATTACAGGACTGCCACTGGCCTTCCGGAATGGCGCGAATGGCACCGAAGAACAGCTGAGTGGTGTAGGCGGCGCTGTTCAGCGACAGAGCAATCAGCGCGCACAGCCACGGCTCAGAGAGCAGGTGCCATAGAACCGGATAGTTCTGCAGCGTCGGGAACTGGCCCGGGCCGTAGTAGATGAGAAAGATCTGCACCAGCAGTGGCGTACCGGTGAACAGCGTAATGTAGCCGCGAACCACCCATACCAGCACCGGCGTTTTCAGCGTCAGGATGATGGTGAAAATCAGCGCAAGCACCAGCGCCACCAGGATGGAGGCCACGGTCAGCGTCAGGCTGGTGTGCAGCCCTTTCATCAGTTCCGGTAAATACTCGAGCATCAGCCTGGTCTCCGTTCAAAGCGAGTGGTACGCAGGTCAATGCGTTTGAGAATGTACTGGCTGAGTAGCGTAATCACCAGGTAGATAGCCGCCGCCACGATATACCAGGTAAACGGCTCCTGGGTGCGGGTGGCGATACTCTTGGTTTGCAGCATCAGATCGTTCACGCTAATCAGCGATACCAGCGCGGTATCTTTCAGCAGCACCAGCCACTGGTTGCCGAGGCCCGGCAGCGCGTGTCGCCACATCTGCGGCATAACCAGACGGAAGAAGATTGCGCTTTTCGACATCCCCAGCGCCTGGCCGGACTCCCACTGACCCGCTGGCACCGCTTTCAGCGCGCCGCGCAGTGTCTGCGAAGCGTAGGCGGAGTAGAGCAGGGAGAGGGCAATGACGCCGCACAGGAACGGGCTGACGTCGAAGTTTTCGATCTGCATCTGCACGGGAATCTGTACGAAACCGAGGTTGATATTAAAACCGTCGGACAGCGTCAGCAGCAGCTGCGAAGAGCCGAAGTAGATAAACAGCACCACCAGAATTTCCGGCAGGCCGCGCAGCACGGTAACCAGCGCGGAGCCGAGCCATGCGATAGGGCGCCATTTAACTGACTCCCATACCGCAAAGAACATCGCCAGCGCGAGGCCGATTATCAGCGCACAAACGGCAAGGCCGACAGTCATGCCGGCGGCGCTTGCTAAAGGAAACATTTCGTTCATCAAGTCTTACTTCTGGAACCATTTAGCGTAGATGGTTTCGTAAGTGCCATCTTTCTTCACTTTTTCCAGCGCAGCGTTGAATTTCTGCTGCAGCTCGGTGTTGCCCTGACGGACAGCAATACCCAGGCCGGTACCGAAGTAGCCTTTATCGGTCACTTTATCGCCGACGGCGGCCAGCTTGTCGTTGGCTTTCAGCCATTCGGTAACGACAGCGGTGTCACCAAAGACCGCATCAATACGCCCGTTTTGCAGATCTAGCTTGGCGTTCTGATAGCTGTCGTAAGGGACGGTAGTGATTTCCGGATGTTTATCCATGATGAATTTCTGGTGCGTGGTACCGTTCTGCACGCCGACTTTTTTGCCTTTCAGCTGGTCGATGCTGGTGAATTTACCCTTCACGCCAACGAACAACGCGGAGTTGTCGTAGTACGGAGTGGTGAACAGTACCTGCTTTTCACGCTCAGGGGTGATATCCATACCGGCCATGACCGCGTCAATACGACGGAATTTCAGGCTTGGGATCAGGCTATCGAAAGACTGGTTGCTGAAGGTACAGGTCGCGTCGATCTCTTTACAAAGGGCGTTAGCCAGATCCACATCGAAGCCGACGATCTTATTGTTGGCATCCATGGATTCAAACGGAGGGTAAGAAGCTTCGGTCGCGAAACGGATAGTTTGAGCGGCGGCAGCGGAGAGGCTGACGCTAGCAAGCAGCGCGGCAATCAGTACTTTTTTCATCGTCATTGTCCTGAATCTCAGTGAGAAAGATAACTTCTAAATGCATCAGTCTGTGGGCTGTTAAAGCAGCTTGCATCGCCTTGTTCGACGATATAACCGTTTTCCATGTACACCACGCGGCTGGCCGTTTTACGCGCCACTTCCACTTCGTGGGTGACGATAACCTGGGTAATGTTGGTTTCAGCCAGTTCATGAATGATGCTGACTATCTGGGCGGTGATTTCCGGGTCAAGGGCGGCGGTTGGTTCATCAAACAGCAGAACCTGCGGTTCCATCATCAGCGCACGTGCAATGGCTACGCGCTGCTGTTGGCCTCCGGAAAGGTGCAGCGGATAACGGTCGCTGAACGGCTTGAGGCGTAAACGCTCCAGCAGTTTTTCCGCACGCGCCATCGCCTGGTCTTTGCTCAAGCCCAGCACGCGGCACGGTGCTTCAATCAGGTTTTGTACTACCGTCAGGTGAGGCCAGAGATTGTACTGCTGGAAAACCATGCCCACGTTTTGACGCAGTTCGCGAATGGCTTTGTCTGACGGGGTCTTAGCAAAATCGAAGTGGTTACCCGCAATCGCCAGAGTACCGGATTTCGGCATTTCCAGCAGATTCAGCACGCGCAGGAGTGAGCTTTTACCTGCGCCACTTGGGCCAAGCAGTACCAGCGTTTCGCCCTCAGGGCATTGCAGCGTGATGTCGAACAGCGCTTGATGCGCGCCATAAAAGCAGTTAATGCCGTCTAATTTAATGCTCATTGATACCCGTCACGAATGTGTTGTTCTCGCCCTGGAAAGGCCAGGTGCATGCTCTGCTGTCGTTTTTGGATTTCTCCGCTGAAGGTATCAGCCCATAGAGAATTATCAGCAATTGAGGCCGCAAATAGTACCTTTGACAGAATAGTTATGCAATATTTGTGCGTTAAAACTTAAATATAAACCAACTTTTCTTTTAAAGTTAGCACAAAATAACGGTCGGGGTGGGCGCGGGGTATAAATGTCGGCATTCCACGGGGAATGCCAGACATTTTGCCGGGATAAGGCATTTGACAGAATTACGTTACAATTTATTAACGTTTTTCAAGAGATTGACGCAAAGTACCTGCCGGTGCGTGGGTATTGTTGCCAAGGTAGCGCACGTCATCAACGGCCCAGCAGTTGCCTTCGCGGATCATCAGCACTTCATCTTTCCAGCTCTGAGTCCCCTGTTTTAACTCAACGCGCAGCGGGATATTACGGGCGTCGGTATTCGGGATGGTCGATGCGCTAGCCACGTCAGCGCTGCCAGGCGTCGTTGCGCTGCTGGAGAACGGATTAGACTGTAGCAACGCACGTTTGTCGGGGTCCTGACTGCTATCGCTCAGTAGTTTCGCCAGACCGTCGCTCAGATAAGGGCGAAGGGCGGTGAAATCAGTGCTGCGGTGCTGTATCTGGTAGTCGTAAAACTTCTGAGCGACGGCGTCAGGACCGCCCTCTACGCACTGTCCCATACGGGTTCCGGTATCTTTGTAGGCCGGGGTTACGGTGGTACAGGCGCTTAATAGCAGTGCTGCGGGAAGAAGAAGTGCAAGGTTGGTGTAACGCATAGTGATTCCTTGTTAGCAGTCTCAACATTCATCGCCCATATGCCGCCATGCAGCGGGCGCGATTTATGTATACGATAATGGAGTATTCCCTTTTCAAGCATAGCGTATCGGTCCGATAATGCGTTTAGCGCAGAGAGCTAAGGCATTGAACGTTAACGAAGGAGCAGTCCATGCAATTTTCTACGACCCCCACCCTTGAAGGGCAACCGATTACTGAATACTGCGGCGTGGTCACCGGCGAGGCGATTTTAGGGGCCAATATTTTCCGCGATTTTTTTGCCGGCATTCGTGACATCGTTGGCGGCCGTTCTGGTGCTTATGAAAAAGAGCTGCGTTCGGCGCGAGAAATTGCGTTCAAGGAGATGGGCGAGCAGGCCAAAGCGCTGGGTGCCGATGCGGTGGTCGGGATTGATATTGATTATGAAACCGTCGGCAAAGACAGCAGCATGCTAATGGTGAGCGTAAGCGGTACGGCGGTCAAAACGCGCCGATGAAACGCTTACTCACCGTGGTGGTGCTGGCAATGGTGCTGGCGGGCTGTGCCGGAGAAGACAAAAAGGCCGTCGTTGAAAAGCAAAATTATGTGCTGGATACCAGCCAGTCATCGCCGCAGGCGTATCCGCGCGTTAAAGAGCTGGTGATTCATTACACGGCGGATGATTTTGACGTCTCGCTCGCGACGTTAATCGGCCAGCAGGTGAGCGTGCATTACCTGATTCCGGCAGTACCGCCGCTGTTGCACGGCAAGCCGAAAATCTGGCAACTGGTGCCCGAGTCGAAGCTCGCCTGGCATGCGGGCATCAGCTTCTGGCGCGGCGCAACGCGCATCAACGATACTTCTATCGGCATTGAGCTTGAGAACCGCGGCTGGCAGAAAGCCGACGGCGCCAAGTTCTTCACGCCGTTTGAACCGGCGCAGATTCAGGCGCTGGTGCCGCTGGCGAAAGATATCATCAAGCGCTACAACATTGAGCCGCAGAACGTGGTTGCTCACTCCGACATTGCGCCGCAGCGTAAAGACGATCCGGGGCCGCTGTTCCCCTGGAAGTCGCTGGCGCAGCAGGGGATTGGCGCATGGCCGGATGAAAATCGGGTGGCGTTCTACCTGAACGGGCGCTCACCTAACGCGCCGGTGGCGACGAATAATCTGCTCGACCTGCTGGCGCGATATGGTTATGAGGTGAAACCGGGGATGACCAGAATGCAGCAAATCAGGGTAATTGCCGCCTTCCAGATGCACTTCCGCCCGACGCGCTATGACGGCGTTGCCGACGCAGAAAGCCTGGCGATTGCTGAGGCGCTGTTGGAGAAATACGGCCAGGGCTAAGCCCTAGCGCGGCAGTTTGCCGTGATCTTCCAGCCAGGCGGCGGTACGCACAATACCGTCGTCTAATGAGACAATGGGTTCATAGCCCAGCTCTTCGCGGGCGCGGCTGATATCCAGCGTAAAATCGAAGTTCAGCTTTGATACGCCGTAGTGGGTGAGTGACGGCTCTTTCGCTTTTTTATCACCAAAGCGCTCCATGCTGCGGGCAATCATATCCAGCATTGGATAAGGGACTGAGCGGATGCGGCAGGGGATATCCAGTTCGTCAATCAAACGCTCTACGATGCTGCGCAGGGTGCGCGGTTCACCGTTGGTGATGTTGTAGGCGCGGCCGGAAGGCAGGTCGTCACAGCGCGGCTGGCTGGCGAGCCACATGGCGTGAACCGCATTCTCGTAGTAGGTCATATCCACCATCGCATGGCCGCCGCGCGGCAACAGCACGCTGCCGTAGTGGTGCATCATCTGCGCCAGACGCGGAATAAACACTTTATCGTGGGGACCAAAGACGCTCTGTGGACGAAGAATAGTGAAGCGGGTATTCGGGTTGGCCTGTGCCAGCAGCTGGATCACCTCTTCGCTTGCCGCTTTGCTGCGGGCAAACTCGTTGGCGAAACGGTGAGGGCGGAAATCTTCGGTAATATCGCGATGGTGATGGTAATCAAAGTACAGCGACGGTGAAGAGATGTGAATGAAGTTGCGTACGCCCCACGCGACGGCCCATTCGCCAAGACGGCGGGTGGCACGAACGTTGGCTAAGTCGAAGGCGGCCTGGGTGCCCCACGGTGAGGTGAAGCTGGAGCAGTGCCACAGCGTGTCAACGCCCGCCAGCATCACTTTTGCCTGGGAGGAAACCAGTTCAGTCAGGTCAGCATGGACGAACTCCGCGCCCATTTTCTCCAGCAGTTTGCCCATCGCTTCGTTGCGACCGCTCGCTCTGACGCTGATGCCTCTGCTACGCAGATATTCAACCGCGTTTCTGCCTAACCCGCTGGTGGCGCCGGTGACCAGTACCTTCATAATCATCCACAGTATTAAAAAAGAGTTTCGTGCGCATTCTTCCGTTTATTTCACTTGTATGCAATGGGAAACTAAGACGAAAAAGGGTTATTGCGCACTTTTTCCTGTCGCTTCTTCTGCCAGACGGGTAATACGCCGCGCCATTCCCCGGAAGATAAACAGATGCGCCGGGATCATCAACAGCCAGTAGAGTAATCCTGGCATACCGTGCGGATGCCACCAGGCGCGTACGTCAAGTTCACGATGTGTGCCTTTATCGACCATGGTAAAGCTTAGACGACCGAGGCCGGGTGCTTTCATGCCAAAGAGTAAAGTGAGCGCTTTTTCAGGTTCTACGATGATAACCTTCCAGCTGTCGACGGTATCACCCACCTGCAGCATCGCTCGTTCCGGGCGGCCTTTGGCGAGCCGGTGTCCGACCAGCAGGTCCATCGCCGCGCGCGTTTTCCACAGCACGTTTCCGAAGAAGTAGCCCTCTTTACCGCCCAGACGGTTTACCACCTGCCACAGCGCAGAAAGGCTTGCCGATGTTTGAACCGTAAAACCGGCCTGCTTGGCAAAAAAACCGTACTCGGGCCGCCAGCGCGCAAAAGCCTGCGCGTCGTAGCCCCAGTCGCTGGAGTTGGCGAGCTTTTTTTCTTCTTCCAGTGTGCGACGAACCGCTTCATCGAAGGGGATCAGTTGCTGAGGGATCAACGCGCGTAGCGTGCGATCGTCCGCGAGCAGATCGTGTTTCAGTCCCTGGATCAGCGCTTTGGCGATCGTGGGCGGCACGGACGTAATCACATTTAAGAACCATACCGAGATCCAACTAGTGGGTAGCGGAATGGGGATCAGCGGCCGATGGCGACCGCTGACCGCCATGAAATGTTCAAACTGCTGCTGATAGGTCAGTTCTTCCGGGCCTGCGGCTTCAAACACGCGGTGTTCTGGTGACGGATGGTTTAACAGTTCGACCAGGTAGAACAGCAAGTTTTCCAGTGCGATAGGGGTCGTGCGTGAACGCACCCAGCGCGGTGGGGTGAGCACCGGTAGGTTATAGACCATGTCGCGCATCACCTCAAAAGCGGCAGAGCCCGCGCCGACGATGATCCCGGCCCGAAGTTCGCTGACAGGGACTTCTGCGCTGCGCAGAATATCCGCCGTGAGCTGGCGAGCGCGCAGGTGTGGCGACTGTTCATGCTCCGGTGCTTGTAGCGAGCTTAAGAAGATCAGCTGTTTTACCGGGGTTATTAGCAGCGCGTCGCGTACGTTTTCCGCCACGCGGCGCTCGTGCTTAATAAAGTCCTTACTCTCGCCCATACCGTGCACCAGGTAGTAGACGGTATCGACGCCGTTGAGCAGTCGTGCGACATCGGTGGTTTTTTCCAGGTCGACCGAATAGCAGGTCACGCCCGGAAGCTGTAGCTTTTGTAGCCGCTCAATGCGACGTGCCACCGCCCGCACGGTATACCCGCGCTGGCTTAATTCAGACACCAGGTGCTGGCCGATATAGCCGCTGGCACCAAAAACCAGAATAGTACGTGGCACGTCAGCCTCCTTAACGGGCTAAAAAGGCTTTCCAGTGTGAGACAACGTCTTCGAGCTGCTGACGATTAACGTCCAGATGAGTGACCAGGCGCACGACAGGCGAGGCGTTAAGCAATACGCCGCGTGCTTTCATAAACTCGCCCAGCGCTGCGGCGTGAGCGTCGCCGACACGCACAAACAGCATGTTGGTGTCGTGGCGCATAACATCTGCGCCAATTTCACGCAGCTGCTCGGCAAGCCATGCCGCGTTGTCGTGGTCGTCTTGCAGGCGCGCAACGTTATTTTTCAGCGCATACAGCCCGGCGGCTGCCAGAATACCTGCCTGACGCATACCGCCGCCGGTCATTTTGCGCCAGCGGTTAGCACGTTTGATGTAGTCATGGTTGCCGACCAGCAGTGAACCGACCGGCGTGCCGAGGCCTTTTGAAAGACAAATGGTGAAAGAATCGCAGTATTGGGCAATGTCTTTCAGCTCGCAGCCGTAGCTGACCAGGGCGTTGAAGATACGTGCGCCGTCTACGTGAAGGGCCAGGCCACGCTCGCGGGTAAATTCCCACGCCTCTTTCAGGTAGGCCTGCGGCAGCACTTTACCGTTGTGGGTGTTTTCGATGCTCAGGAGTTTGGTACGCGCAAAGTGGATATCGTCGGCTTTGATTTTTGCCGCGACTTTATCGAGCGGCAGCGTACCGTCTGAAGCGGCATCAATCGGCTGCGGCTGAATGCTACCCAGCACCGCCGCGCCGCCTGCCTCGTAGAGATAGTTATGTGCACCCTGGCCGACGATATACTCTTCGCCGCGCTCGCAATGGCTTAGCAGGGCAACCAGGTTGGCCTGGGTGCCGGTAGGGAGAAACAGCGCCGCCTCTTTGCCCGAAAGCTCGGCGGCGTATTGTTGAAGGGCGTTAACGGTAGGGTCGTCGCCATAAACGTCGTCACCGACCGGCGCGGCCATCATCTCTTCCAGCATGGCGCGCGTCGGGCGGGTTACGGTATCACTGCGTAGGTCGATCACGGCATTTCCTTTTTAACTCAGAATAATGCCTCCATTTTTACCTGAGCCAGTTGGTTTTCGCCAGTTCGATTACTTCATCCCCGCGTCCGTTAATGATGGCACGCAGCATATACAGACTGAAACCTTTGGCCTGCTCAAGTTTAACCTGCGGTGGAATTGCCAGTTCTTCTTTCGCGACAACCACATCGACCAGCACCGGGCCATCGATGCTGAAGGCGCGTTGCAGGGCGGCATCGACGTCAGCGGATTTCTCGACGCGAATACCGGTTATCCCGCAGGCTTCAGCAATGCGGGCAAAGTTGGTATCGCCAAGCTCCGTACCGTCGGTGAGGTAACCGCCGGCTTTCATCTCCATCGCCACAAAGCCCAGTATGCTGTTGTTAAAGACCACAATTTTCACCGGCAGCTTCATTTGCACGACCGAGAGGAAATCGCCCATCAGCATGCTGAAACCGCCATCGCCGCACATCGCCACGACCTGACGTCCGGGTTCAGTAGCTTGCGCGCCTAGCGCCTGCGGCATCGCGTTAGCCATGGAGCCGTGGTTAAACGACCCGAGAAGGCGGCGTTTGCCGTTCATTTGCAGGTAGCGCGCGGCCCATACGGTTGGCGTGCCCACGTCGCAGGTGAAGATGGCATCTTCAGCGGCAAAGTGGCTGATTTGCTGCGCCAGATACTGCGGGTGGATGACCTTATCGCTCGGCTTGGCTAAATCGTCTAATCCTTTGCGCGCGCTGTGATAGTGCTCCAGCGCTTTATCGAGGAAGCTACGATCGCTTTTGTCTTCTAACAGCGGCAGCAGCGCCGCCAGCGTGGCTTTCACATCACCCACTAGCGCCATATCCACTTTGCTGTGCGCGCCGATGCTGGCCGGGTTAATGTCTATCTGGATGATGGTGCTTTCGGTCGGGTAGAACGGGCGGTAGGGGAACTGGGTACCGAGCAGGATCAGCGTGTCGGCGTTCATCATGGCGTGGAAACCGGATGAGAAACCGATAAGCCCGGTCATGCCGACATCATACGGGTTGTCATATTCCACGTGCTCTTTGCCACGCAGCGCGTGAACGATAGGGGACTTGAGCTTACCGGCAAATGCGGTCAGCTCTTCATGCGCTCCCGCACAACCGCTGCCGCACAGCAGGGTAATATTACGCGAAGACTTGAGCTTCTCGGCCAGTTTATCCAGCTCGCTTTGTGGCGGTGTGACGATAGGATGAGGCGCTGGGTACCAGTTTGTGCTGGCGCTTTCTGGCGCGGCCTTCAGCGCGACATCGCCAGGCAGAACCACCACAGACACGCCGCGGTTCAGCACCGCTTTGCGCATCGCAATGGCCAGCACCTGCGGGATTTGTTCCGGCGTAGACACCAGTTCACAGTAGTGGCTGCATTCGCGGAACAGCTCCTGTGGATGGGTTTCCTGGAAGTAGCCGCTGCCGATTTCACTCGACGGAATATGCGCGGCAATGGCAAGCACCGGTACGTGGTTGCGGTGGCAGTCAAAAAGTCCGTTGATGAGGTGCAGGTTTCCCGGCCCGCAGGAACCGGCACATACAGCCAGTTCGCCGGTGAGCTGTGCCTCCGCGCCAGCGGCGAAAGCGGCCACCTCTTCATGTCGTGTCGGCATCCACTCAATGGTGCCCATTCGGTTCAGGCTGTCACTAAGGCCGTTGAGCGAATCGCCCGTCACGCCCCAGATTCGTTTCACTCCTGCTTGTTCTAATGTTTTCGCAATGTAGTTGGCTACGGTTTGTTTCATGGTTTTCCATCTCCGGAATTGTGATACCGGTTACAAGTTTAGATGAAACTCGTCGTTTCGCTGGAAATATACCCTTATTTTCAGCGGGTATATTTAGTAAATGAGAAGCAGTACCGTAGATGTTCTACAGGGATAAACAGGGAAAAATTCAAATGATTATAAAATTGCTCCAGGCAGTAAACCGCGCGTTGTCGCACGAAGATTTCGGCAAATTATTACTGCGTTTTGTCGTGGGGGGGCTGATGCTGTTCCACGGGCTGCACAAGCTGTTTGGCGGGGTTGATGGCATCAGCGCCATGCTGGTGGCAAAAGGGCTGCCGGGCTTTATCGCCTATGGCGTGCTGGTGGGTGAGGTGGTGGCGCCTATCTTGCTGATCCTCGGCGTGTTGACGCGCCCGGCGGCGCTGGTCTTAGCGTTTACCATGGTGGTCGCATGGCTGATGGTAGGGTTGGGTGAGACCGGCGCCCTGGATAAAACCGGTGCATGGGCAATTGAGAGCCTGGTGTACTTCTTCGTTGCGGCGCTGGCAATTGCGTTTCTCGGTGCGGGGAAATATGCGCTGGGCGGGAAGTCAGCCTGGCAGTAGCCGCTCTTTAAAAACATCATGTAGAGGCGAGTTCGCTCGCCTCTGTCTAAAAAACAACGTTAATCATCTTCATCACGCAACCACCGTTTCTTCCGCCGTCTGACCGCATGTTGCATCAGCGCATTGCTCATTGCTGCGCCAATCTCCGCGCTGACCACCAGGCCCTGAATAAACGGACGGTCGTGCATTAACCACGGCAGCCCACCGAAGGCAATGCGCCCACGGGCATCCTCCGGCGCTTGCAGCGTATAATCTTCGCCGATATCCGGGATATCATCGCCACAGGCGAGAAGCTGATTGCGCAATGTGGGGAAAGGGATATCTTTGCTTTTCAATGCCTTCTGCCCACGAGCATCAATAAACACATCAAATTCATGGCGCTGGTTGTCGTGAGAAATAACCGTCTTGCCCCGATCATTCTTGCGTTCATAATCTGCCCCTAACGCCACTATCTCAATCAGCCCGGCATCGTGCAGCGCCAGCACCCGACGAATGGACTCAGAAGGAATGGCAGCATAGTTATCGATGAACACCCGCGACAGTCCGTGTTTGAACCGTGCGCGGTCAGTCTCATCGAGATACGGCACGATATCTTCGATAACCTCATGCAGCCGCAGCAGGGTATAGCGCCATGCCACGGTGTGCTGCTGCTGTTTGTTGCGCTCAACTTCCAGCAGGTTAAGCCTCGCCCAGTCAAATGGATCGTAGTGAATGCGGTCGGCAAAACAGGCGTCGGAGAACGTATCGGCGGTGAGCGCTTCGAGGCATATTTGCTCGCTCCATTGCGGAGCCGCTTCCTGCAATTGCTTCACGATAAGTTCAAAGATGCGGTCCAGGAGTCCGTTTTGACCTTGTGCAATAGTGCGCTCAATGGCGTCTACGGTGGCGATAGTCAGCGGCTCATAGGGAAGAGGACAGTAAAAATCAGCCTCTGGCAGCACACCGGTGCGAGACATCAGGGTCAGCTTCAGGTTTTGGCTGCCCGGTTTGCGTGTAAAGCGAATTGCGCCATCCGTATCGGTAATGAAGCTTCCATGTTGGCACACCACGGCGACCGCCGCGTCGATAGCGCTTAGGGAGGTGCCCAGAATGCCCACCCGACAGGCATTAATTTGTGCGTCCATCAGGCCGGTCCAAGGGCTAGGGAAATATTGACGTGGCGACGGACTCGTTCCAGGCCACAGATGGCCGGTGGCGACGGCGGCAAAATCGACATCAACGGGCTGCGATGAGTGGTTTATCCACAGTGAGACCCCTTCCGGGTTTGCACGTAGATCGGTGACTTCGCTGGATTCATTTACGGAAACCTCAAAGCCCAATCCCTGAGCCTTGTCGACAAGGGCTAAAAAGCGATCGTGATAATAGTCGCCGAGGATCACGCGCGGCAAAAACTGTCGCTCGTGAAGAGCGGTACGTTCTACGCCAAATTGCGCGAGGTAGTCATCGCTTTGGTTTTGTAGCCACGTCAGATAGGTGATTTCAATGGGGGGGATCTCAATACTGGCGATGTTTGCCAGCATATGTTCAGAGTTGTTTTCGTTGTTGTAGGGCATACCGACGCCCGCCTGTTCGGCTTTCTCATAGAGCAGTACTGCCAGCGGTTCACCACGTTCTACCAGCGCATGAAAGGTGTAGATCCCGGTGGGGCCGACGCCGACGATGGCGACTTTTTTCATGTGGCTCCTTTTTGAAACGCTTGACAGAGGGTCGGGGGTATTGACTCGTTTGTGAATAATTTATATCTGCTTCATGCACACATTGCAGACAATCTCCTCAATATACACAACACGCAAATCACTATCCTTTTCTCGCAAGCAAAAAAAAGCCATCCGTTTTTACCGGATGGCTTTTTTACATCATAGCGCAGTTTACGCCAGTACCAGATCGCCCTGCGGATGACAGGAGCACGCCAGCACGTAACCATCGGCGATTTCCGCCTCGGTTAACGTCATGGTGCTGGTGACCGTATACTCGCCGGAAACCACTTTGGTTTTGCAGCAGCCGCAAACACCCGCGCGGCATGCAGCCACTACCGGCACTTTGTTGCTTTCCAGCGCGTCCAGCAGCGTGGTGCCCACCGGCGCGTAGAACTCTTTTGCCGGTTGCAGCTTGGTGAACTTCAGGCCACTCGTTGCAGCATCAGCCACCGGGGTGAAGAATTTCTCTTTAAAGAAGCGCGTCACGCCAAGCGCCTTCACCTCTTTCTCGACCATATCCATGTATGGCGCAGGGCCACAGGTCATCACGGTACGAGAGGTGAGGTCCGGTACGCTTTTCAGCAGTTCGGTGCTCAGACGGCCAGAAACGAAGCCGTGCGTGGCGTTGTTTTCTGCAACCAGCGTGACCGGATACTGCCGCCATTCCTCGGCAAAAATCACATCCTGCGGTGAGCGCACGTTAAAAATAACCTGCACATCGACCTCTGGACGGTACTTCGCCAACCAGCGGCGCATCGACATAATCGGCGTAACGCCGCAGCCGGCGGCCAGCATCAGGAATTTGTCGTCGGCTTTATCTTCACAGGTAAATTCACCCATTGCATCGGACAGCCAGATATAGTCGCCGCGCTTCACGTCGCGGGTCAGCCACTGTGAACCGGCACCGTCGTCAATACGGCGGACGGTCAGCGTAATGTACTCGCTGACGCCCGGAGTCGAAGAGAGGGTGTAGGCACGCAGCGTATCTGCTGAGTTGCGCACGCTGACCAGTGCGTACTGCCCGGCGTGGTAAGGATAATAATCGTGACAGAGCAACGAAATTGTCCAGACGTCCGGCGTTTCCTGATGGATATGGTGAACCTGCATCCGCCACGGGCACTGATTTGTTGGCATGGTCATTCTGTACTCCTTACGCGCTCAGCAGCTGCTTCATATCTTCTTCAACGGTGGTCACGGAACGAAGACCGAACTTCTCGTTGAGCACTGCCAGCAGGTCCGGCGTGAAGAAGCCTGGTGCGGTTGGGCCAGTGACGATGTTTTTCACGCCCAGAGAGAGCAGGGTCAGCAGAATAACAATCGCTTTCTGTTCGAACCAGGAGAGCACCAGAGACAGCGGCAGGTCGTTCACGCCGCAGCCCAGTTTTTCTGCCAGCGTGACCGCCAGGATGATGGCTGAGTAAGCATCGTTACACTGACCAGCATCGACCAGACGCGGCAGGCCTTCGATATCGCCAAACTCCAGCTTGTTGAAACGGTATTTACCGCACGCCAGGGTCAGGATCAGGCAGTCGTCCGGTACGCTGGTGGCGAAATCGGTGAAGTAGTTACGTTCACCGCGTGCGCCGTCGCAGCCGCCGACCAGGAAGATGTGGCGCAGTTTTTCGCGGCTCACCAGGTCAATCAGGGTATCCGCAGCGCCCAGCAGGGTCTGACGGCCAAAACCGACGGTGATAAGGTGCGGGATTTCGCTGTATGGGAAGCCTGCCATCTGCTGCGCCTGAGCGATAACCGGACCGAAGTTGTCGCCTTCGAGGTGGCTCACGCCTGGCCAACCGACGATGCTACGGGTCCAGATACGGTCGTCGTAGGCGCCCACGGTTGGGTCGATGATGCAGTTAGAGGTCATCACGATTGGGCCAGGGAAACGGGCGAATTCTACCTGCTGGTTCTGCCAGCCGCTGCCGTAGTTACCGATCAGATGTTTGAACTTACGCAGCTCAGGGTAGCCGTGTGCTGGCAGCATTTCACCGTGGGTATAGACGTTAACGCCGGTGCCTTCGGTTTGTTCCAGCAGGTTGTAGAGATCTTTGAGATCGTGGCCGGAGATCAGGATGCATTTGCCTTCGGTCGCTTTCACGTTGACCTGAGTTGGCGTTGGGTGACCGTATTTGGTGGTTTCACCCGCGTCCAGAATGCTCATCACTTTGAAGTTCATCTGGCCGATTTCCATTGAGCACTCCAGCAGAGCGTTCATGTCGGAAGGCCAGGTACCCAGCCACGCCATAATTTTGTGGTACTGCGCGTAGATGTCGTTGTCGTACTGGCCGAGTACGTGGGCGTGCTCCATATAGGCAGCCGCACCTTTCAGGCCGTACAGGCACAGCAGACGCAGGCCCATAATATTTTCGCCGATAGCGGCTTTATCTTTGTTTGGCGTGAACTCAGCGGCCTGCTGCTGCAGGGCACCCAGATCGTCGCTCGCCAGCTGCAGGTCGGCCATTGGGTTATCAACGGTGGCGTTGGCGTCTACGGCCAGGCACTGCGCTTTCAGCGCTTCACGCAGGGCGATCGCTTCACGGGCATAGCCGACAATGCGCGGGGAATCGAAGTTAACGTTAGTCAAGGTAGAGAAGAACGCGCGCGGGGCGAAGTTATCGACATCGTGGCTGATGATGCCGTATTCGCGGGCTTTAATCGCCCATGCGGATAGACCCTGCAGGGCCGCAATCAGCAAATCCTGCAGATCGGATGTTTCAGCGGTCTTACCGCACATACCCTGTGCATAAGAGCAGCCGTTCCCTGCCGGAGTACGGATGGTTTGTTCACATTGCACACAAAACATGGTCACACCTTTTAAAGTTATATTTAATATACATGTTTAAGGGTAAGCCTGGTGCTAAGCCTTGAAAAGGCATTTTTGGTGCAACTTACAGGGAGGTTGATTTAGCGCAATTTTGGCGGCAGCGAGCGCTACCGCCATAGAGGTATCAGGCGGTGAAGAAGGCCATCATCAGAGGAACCAGCAGGCTCAGCAGGAAGCCGTGGACGATGGCGGGAGGCACCATTTCGACGCCGCCAGAGCGCTGCAGCACCGGCAGGGTAAAGTCCATTGAGGTTGCGCCGCAAAGCCCCAGCGCGGTGGAGCGGCTTCGGCGAACCAATCCTGGAATTAACATGATGGCGAGTAGTTCGCGCGCCAAATCGTTAAAGAAGGTGGCGCTGCCGATGACCGGGCCATAAGCATCAGTCAGAAGAATACCTGAAAGCGAATACCAGCCGAATCCGGACGCCATCGCCATCCCGGTTTTAATCGGTAACCCGAGCAGAAAAGCGTTAATCACTCCGGCTACCATCGAACTGGCGACGACAACCAGCGCAATGACCATGCCGCGGCGGTTGAGAATTATCTGCCGTAATGTCATACCACTATTTCTTAGCTGAATACCTACAAGGAACAGCAGGAAGATAAGGGTATATTCGCTGGCATCGGTCGCGTGCTGTAAAAAAGAGAATCCGCTGAGCCCAACCGCAAAACCGGCAATAACCACAAAGCATAGCTTTAATGATTCCAGCGCCATGGCTAAACGCGATGGTAATTTTTCCTGGTGGTGAGGATGTCCCCAGGGCAGGGCTTTTTCAAGCCAGAAAAGCGCCAGCGTATTGCACAATAAAATAACCACAATACTAATAGCAGAATAGTGGAAAATGGCTAACAGGTTGTCGGCCAGATTATCCAGGAATGCCAGGCTGATCCCCATGAAAAAGAGAATAAGGTAAACAATCCAGCTCAGCAGACGGTTGATTATTTGCAGTGCGCTGCGATGGGTAAGGGGGATGAGGTAACCGATAATTAGCGGCACCAGAATGATTAGCAATCCCGATAACATGACTGACTCAGTTCCTTGCAGTTTTGAAATAGCGCACAGACACTACCGAAAACCCCATTCTGAGTAAAGCCACGAAAAAAGAAAGACCCGGCAGAGCGGGTCTTTGTAGGCCGGATCAGGCAACGCCGCCATCCGGCAATGTGTCTGTCGCTGCCTGATGGCGCTACGCTTATCAGGCCTACAGGCTACTTATTTCTTTTCCAGCAGAGTGCGATAAATCAGGCCACCCAGGATACCGCCAATAATTGGCATTACCCAGAAGAGCCACAGCTGGTGCAGTGCCCAGCCGCCCTGGAAGATAGCCACAGCGGTACTACGCGCCGGGTTAACGGAGGTGTTCGTCACAGGAATGCTGATCAGGTGGATCAGGGTCAGCGCCAGACCGATAGCAATTGGCGCAAAGCCAGCAGGCGCATTCTTGTCGGTTGCACCGTGGATAACCAGCAGGAAGCCACAGGTCAGCACGATTTCAATCACGATAGCAGACAGCATGGAGTAGCCGCCTGGTGAGTGTTCGCCATAGCCGTTAGACGCAAAGCCGCTGGCTGCTGCATCAAAGCCAGCTTTACCGCTGGCGATGAGGTACAGAATAGCCGCGGCGATAATCCCGCCAACAACCTGAGCAATAATATAACCGATAACATCCTTAGCCGGGAAACGACCGCCCGCCCAAAGGCCCAGCGTCACTGCCGGGTTAAAATGACCGCCAGAAATGTGCCCTACGGCAAAAGCCATGGTGAGAACGGTTAAACCGAACGCCAGCGCAACACCCGCAAAGCCAATCCCTAACTCTGGGAACGCTGCAGCCAAAACCGCGCTACCGCAACCACCAAATACTAGCCAGAAGGTGCCAAAGCACTCTGCTGCCAATTTTCTAAACATAACCACCTCGAATCAAAAATATCATCGTCATAAAGGATGACGACTGAATTTATACCGACCTTAAATGAGCGGCAGGTATAGTCAGCGTTATTTTAAAAACTAACGTCATCCCTTAACCAGTTAAATAAATACGCGAACTTTGATGCAAAACAATGTGGTGTTAATCCTTAGACAATCCATTCATTGAATTAGAGTGTAGTGGATTATTTTCGGAATAATCGTGAAGAGTGATTGAGAGCGCACTTTATTACTTTTAGAGGTTAATAAAGCATCACTCCGTCTGAAAGTGAGGCTGTAAGCGGGTGTCAACGACACTGCATCCCGCTATACTGCGAAGATGAAAGGAGTGCAGGCGCGCCCTGTGTTACGGAGGAGTTATGCTTCTTGAACGCACCGAGATTGCAGGATTTCGCGGCATTAACCGTTTGTCGTTAATGCTGGAGCAAAATAATGTCTTAATCGGCGAAAATGCCTGGGGTAAATCGAGCCTGCTGGATGCATTAACGCTGCTGCTTTCCCCGCATGAAGGGCTTTACCACTTCGTCCGTAATGATTTCTGGTTCCCTCCGGGGGATGTCCAGGGGCGCGAACACCACCTGCATATTATTCTGACCTTTCGCGAGAATGAACCCGGTCGTTATCGTGGGCGACGTTACCGTGGGTTATCTGGCTGCTGGTCGTTATGCCCCGACGGCTACCAGCGAATTTTCTATCGCCTTGAGGGCGAGCTTGGCGCAGACGGCAGCGTGTTGACCCTGCGCAGTTTTATTGACTGTGACGGCCAGGCGCTGGAGCTTGATGATATCGATGCCTGTGCTCGCGAGTTAATTCGCCTGATGCCGGTGCTGCGCCTGCGCGATGCCCGTTTTATGCGGCGCATTCGTAATGGTACGGTGCCAAACGTACCGGATGTGGAAATTACCGCCCGCCAGCTGGATTTTCTGTCACGCGAACTGGTCACCAGCCCGCAAAACTTGAGCGACGGGCAAATCCGCCAGGGCCTCTCGGCAATGGGGCAACTGCTGGAACACTACTTTTCTGAGCAGGGTTCCGGCCCGGCAATTCAGCGCTTAATGCGCCGTCGCTCCCATGATGAACAGCGGAGCTGGCGCTACCTTGATCTTATTAACCGAATGATAGACAAGCCCGGTGCGCGTAATCACCGGGTGATTCTGCTGGGCATGTTTTCTACTCTGCTTCAGGCGAAAGGGACGGTCAGGCTGGACAAAGATGCCCGGCCGCTGCTGCTGGTGGAGGACCCGGAAACGCGACTGCACCCGATTATGCTATCCGTCGCCTGGAGCCTGCTGAACCTGCTGCCTTTGCAGCGTATTGCCACCACTAACTCAGGCGAACTCCTGTCACTGACGCCGATGCAGTACGTCTGTCGGCTGGTGCGCGAATCCTCTCGCGTATCCGCCTGGCGCTTAGGTCCGGAAGGCATGAACGCCGAAGACAGCCGACGTATTTCTTTCCATATCCGCTTTAATCGTGCTTCCTCTCTGTTTGCCCGCTGCTGGTTGCTGGTAGAAGGGGAGACTGAGACCTGGGTCATCAACGAACTCGCGCGTCAGTGCGGCCACCACTTTGATGCTGAAGGGGTGAAGGTTATTGAGTTTGCCCAGTCGGGATTAAAACCGCTGATTAAGTTTGCCAGCCGAATGGGTATCGAGTGGCACGTGCTGGTCGATGGCGATGAAGCGGGGAAAAAGTATGCGGCGACCGTGCGCAGTTTAGTGAACAACGACCGGGACCAGGAGCACCATCATCTGACCACGCTGCCGGCGTTGGATATGGAACACTTTATGTACAAGCAGGGGTTTTCCAGCGTCTATCATCGCGTAGCGCAGTTGCCGGAAAATATTCCGATGAATATGCGGCGGGTGATTACCAAGGCTATTCACCGCTCGTCGAAGCCGGATCTGGCGATTGAGGTGGCAATGGAGGCAGGCCGGCGCGGAACCGAAGCCGTGCCGCCGCTGCTGAAGAAAATGTTTTCCCGCGTCGTCTGGTTGGCGCGCGGGAAAGCGGATTAACGCTGAGCGGTGAACTGAATTTGCTGCTGGATTTCATCCAGTAGCGCATAGCGACGACGGTATTCCGCACGTTTTTTGCTGGCGATATCCGCAATATCCTTGCGAGGTATCTCAAGAGGGATATGGAAGTATCCCTCTTCATCGCAGATCCCCCCGACGGCTTCCCAGAACACATCATAATCTGAGAGAACTTTTTTGTTCTTATCGTGGTAACGTTCGCTGCGGAAAATATGTTTTTCATTGCTGACGGCAAGGATCTGCTCAACCTGCAGACGCTTGGCAAATTGGCACACAGCTTCCATGACCACGCGTTTAGGGAACAATCCGTGACAAGCCTTGGTGGCCTCCTGAATGGCTTCATGAGGAAGGTCGCGTCTGCCTCCCTGTAACCCGCCGATAAACAGCGTCCGCTTAGCATTGTAGTTGAGGACGGTGAAGGTCATTTCCGCTAGCGTTTCACCGTCGTTGTTACGGACAATGAGCGTACTCTCGCCTTCTTTGTCCAGGTTAATTTCCATGGTCATTTCAAAGCTGAATATCTCACCGTTTTTCCCCTCGACTTTGGCGAGCGGTAAATACTGCGAATTCAGATAGGTCCCAAACTCTTCTGGGGACATTGTCTCTGATAACAGCTTATAGTGATAACGCAGGGCATCCAGCACCATATGGCGATCAAAATTCATCGCCAGGTAGGGGCGATGCAGCCGAACAGGAAGGCGCGGCTGACGGGCCATCACGGCGCTAAGATTCGGCCACTGTGAAAGCTCACGCATTAAGTCACGGCTTAATCGTGGCATTAATAGAGAGCGCAGCATAAACTTCCGCCGAAAGCTGCGTTGGTGCCAGTGTTCCCCTGGGCGCCATTGTCCACTCAATAGGCTGAAAAATAGGCCAAGGCTGGTAAATGAACGAGTTGGGGTGAGCGAATTATCACTGAGCTGAGACATAGCTGACGACCTGAGTTATAAACTTTTAAAAAGTTTACAATTGGAAAATTAAACCGAATCTCAATCATCGGATAAATCTTAGGTTTCTTTAGAAGTTGTTTATCTTTGGTTTACGCTTGCTTTTACATTCTGTCGAATACACTGGGGAATTCAGGATTTTTATGAACATCAAGGGAAAGTTTAAAAAACGCTATGCGATCGCGGCTATCGTCGTGGTAATCGCTATGGTAGCGGTCTGGAAAACGCTAAATGCGCCATTACCCAACTACCAGACGTTGATTGTTCGCAAGGGCTCTCTTGAACAAAGCGTATTGGCCACCGGTAAACTCGATGCGCTGCGCAAAGTGGACGTCGGCGCGCAGGTGAGCGGTCAGTTGAAAACGCTGTCGGTGAATATCGGCGACAAAGTGGTGAAAGACCAGCTATTGGGGGTTATCGACCCGGAGCAGGCGCAGAACCAGATAAAAGAGGTGGAAGCGACGTTGATGGAGCTGCGGGCGCAGCGCCAGCAAGCGGAAGCCGAATGGAAGCTGGCAAGCGTGACCTTTTCACGTCAGCAGCAGTTGGCAAAAACCCAGGCGGTTTCACGCCAGGATCTCGATACCGCAGCCACCGAAATGGCGGTTAAAAAGGCGCAAATAGGCACGATTGACGCGCAGATTAAGCGTAACCAGGCTTCTCTTGATACCGCAAAAACCAACCTCGATTACACGCGCATTGTGGCGCCGATGGCGGGCGAAGTGACGCAGATTACCACCTTACAGGGACAGACGGTTATCGCGGCCCAGCAGGCTCCTAATATTCTGACGCTGGCGGATCTCCGTACGATGTTGGTTAAAGCGCAGGTGTCCGAAGCCGACGTCATTCATCTCAAACCGGGGCAGAAAGCCTGGTTTACGGTACTTGGCGACCCAATGACCCGCTATGAGGGCACGCTAAAAGATATTCTGCCTACCCCGGAAAAGGTCAACGACGCCATCTTCTATTATGCCCGTTTTGAAGTCCCTAACCCGCAGGCGGTGCTGCGTCTTGATATGACGGCTCAGGTGCATATTCAACTGAGTGGCGTAAACGATGTACTGACTATCCCGCTTTCCGCACTCGGCGATAGCGTCGGCGAAAACCGCTATAACGTGCGCCTGCTGCGTAATGGAGAAGTGAAAATGCGTGAGGTGGTCATTGGCGCGCGTAATGACACCGACGTTGAAATTGCTAAAGGGCTGGAAGAAGGGGATGAGGTCATTATCGGAGAAGGTAAAGCCGGGGCGGTAAAATGACCGCGCTGCTTGAACTCAGTGGCATTCGCCGAAGCTATCCGTCTGGTGACGGCAGCGTCGATGTGTTGAAGGGGATCTCCCTGCAGATCAACGCCGGTGAAATGGTGGCGATAGTCGGGGCCTCTGGCTCTGGAAAATCGACCCTGATGAATATTCTCGGTTGCCTTGATAAGCCGACGAGCGGCACCTATCGGGTTGCCGGGGTCGATGTCGCAACGCTTGATAGTGACGCTTTGGCGGCGCTGCGGCGCGAGCATTTTGGCTTTATCTTCCAGCGCTATCATCTGCTGTCTCACCTTACGGCGGCGCAGAATGTTGAAGTGCCTGCCGTGTATGCTGGCATGGAACGCAAAGCCCGCCTTGAGCGCGCCAGACAGCTATTGCAGCGCCTTGGGCTTGCCGATCGCGTGGACTACGCGCCATCACAGCTTTCTGGCGGTCAACAGCAGCGCGTGAGTATCGCCCGCGCGTTGATGAACGGCGGCCAGGTGATCCTCGCCGATGAACCGACCGGCGCGCTTGATACCCGTTCGGGTGAAGAGGTGATGGCAATACTGCATCAGCTTAAAGAGCAGGGCCACACGGTTATTATTGTTACTCACGACCCGCAGGTTGCTGCGCAGGCTGAGCGGGTGATTGAGATTCGCGACGGGGAAATTATTCGTAACCCGCCAGCGCGTCAGACCGCGGCGGCAGCCCGCGAGCCAGCGGCACAGGACGCGTCCGGTTGGCGGCAGTTCAGCAACAGTTTCCGTGAAGCGTTATCGATGGCCTGGCGCGCGATGGTCGCCAACAAGATGCGTACGCTGCTGACTATGCTTGGCATTATTATCGGCATTGCCTCGGTGGTCTCTATCGTCGTGGTGGGCGATGCGGCTAAGCAGATGGTGCTGGCCGATATCCGCGCCATCGGCACCAATACCATTGACGTCTATCCGGGGAAAGATTTCGGGTGATGACGATCCGCAGTATCAGCAGTCGCTGAAATATGACGACCT
>NZ_JMPL01000048.1 GCF_000735365.1 Kluyvera ascorbata ATCC 33433
CAGTGGGTCGAGCATACGTCCTGGGCCGACGTCGCCGCAGGCCTGGCTGCCGCTATCCGGGCCCCAGATGAGCATATTGCGCGAGGCTAATACCTCAAGATTGTGTTGGGTGGCCGCGGCGCGATACATCTGCTGGTTCATGGCCGGTGCGATGGCAATGGGTGAAGGTGTTGCCAGACAGATGGTAGAGACCAGGTCGTTTGCCATCCCTGCGGCGACGCGGGCAATCAGGTCCGCCGTAGCTGGCGCCAGAATCACGAGGTCAGCCCATTTCCCCAGCTCAATGTGACCCATTGCCGCTTCTGCTGCGGTATCGAGCAGGCTGTCGGAAACCGGATAGCCGGAAACGGCCTGCAGGCTTAGTGGGGTGATGAAAGCTTTTGCGGCTTCCGTCATGGCAACGCGCACATCCGCGCCGCGGTCGCGCAGGCGACGTACGAGTTCCGGCGTTTTATAGGCAGCAATGCCGCCGCTGACACCGAGAACAATTTTTTTACCGGCCAGGCTCATCATGATTCTTTCCTGTTAGGGGGACACCAGAATTCGCGCATTTTATCACAATCCCGCCGGGGTCGTGCGCCTGTGACATCGACACTTTGCGAGGGGCTACGCAAGCGCGCTATCTCTGCCGTGCAGTAGTGCTTGCGTTGTGACAGCATGGCGGCAGTTATTGGAAGGAGGTCGCCATGGAAAGCGCAGAAGTGATGTTACCGCGCGAAAAGATGCAGCGGTACGGAATAGAGTCGCTATCGGATACTGAGCTGCTGGCGCTGTTTTTACGAACCGGTACGCGTGAAAAAAGCGTGATGCGCTATTCTCACGACCTGCTGCGGCATTTTGGCTCGCTTTATCGGTTGTTGTCCGCAACGCAAGCGGAGATGACCCAGATTGATGGCATGGGGATTGCCAAATATGCGCAGCTGAAAGGGATTGCCGAATTGGCGCGTCGATACTTTAGTGTGAGGATGCTGGAAGAAGATTCTTTGCTAAGTCCTGAACTGACGCGAGAATTTTTACAAAGTCAGTTGGCGGATGAGGAGCGAGAAATCTTTGTGGTCATCTTCCTAGATAACCAACACAAGGTGCTGAAACATAGCCGACTTTTTTCCGGCACGTTGAGCCATGTGGAGGTGCATCCGCGAGAAATTGTACGAGAAGCCATCAAAGTGAATGCCGCGGCGGTGATCCTCGCGCATAATCATCCATCAGGTAATGCCGAACCGAGTAAATCAGACAGACTTATCACCGAAAGGGTGGTAAAATGTTGCCAATTCATGGATGTACGTGTACTCGACCATCTGGTTATTGGCCGCGGTGAGTATGTTTCTTTTGCCGAACGAGGCTGGATTTAGCGGATAATTACGCGATCCACCGGGATCTTTGTCTGTTCGGGACTTGAGCATATCCTCGTGTCAGCGTATACTACGCCACCTTTGAGAATCTCGGGTTTGGCATTTGGGCCTGGCAATCGAGAGTTCACTTAGAACTATGCGATGACCGGGCTGTAAAGCCTGACGAGGCGCCGATACCCCATACGAAGCTCGAGCTAATTTGATTTTTGGAGAATAGACATGTCCCGAGTCTGCCAAGTTACTGGCAAGCGTCCGGTGACCGGTAACAACCGTTCCCACGCACTGAACGCGACTAAACGCCGTTTCCTGCCGAACCTGCACTCTCACCGTTTCTGGGTTGAGAGCGAGAAGCGTTTTGTCACCCTGCGTGTATCTGCTAAAGGTATGCGTGTTATTGATAAGAAAGGCATCGATACAGTTCTGTCCGAACTGCGTGCCCGTGGCGAAAAGTACTAAGTACTTAACGAGGAAATAAATCATGGCTAAAGGTATTCGCGAGAAAATCAAGCTGGTTTCTTCTGCTGGTACAGGTCACTTCTACACCACCACGAAGAACAAACGTACTAAACCGGAAAAACTGGAACTGAAAAAATTCGATCCAGTTGTCCGTCAGCACGTTCTGTACAAAGAAGCTAAAATCAAATAATTTTAGTTTCGATGTCATGAAAAACCTCGCCTCGGCGGGGTTTTTTGTTTTCTACGCGTCCCCATAATAGAGAGATCTGTATTTAAGCCGGAGACGCTATGCCTGAATTACCCGAAGTTGAAACCAGCCGCCGGGGCATTGAACCCCACCTGGTCGGTGCGACCATCCAATACGCCGTTATCCGCAACGGTCGCCTTCGCTGGCCCGTCTCTGATGAAATCTACCGCCTGAGTGACAAGCCCGTCCTGAGCGTTCAGCGACGCGCTAAATACCTTCTGCTGGAACTCCCTGACGGCTGGATAATTATCCATCTGGGAATGTCGGGTAGCCTGCGTATCCTGTCCGAAGAACTGCCCGCTGAAAAGCATGACCATGTTGACTTGGTGATGAGTAACGGCAAAGTACTGCGTTATACCGACCCACGCCGCTTTGGTGCCTGGCTATGGACCACGGAGCTGGAAGGGCACAGCGTGCTCGCTCATCTCGGCCCAGAGCCGCTGAGTGCGGAATTTAACTCCGACTATCTGCTGGCGAAGTGCGCGAAGAAGAAAACGGCGATTAAACCCTGGCTGATGGATAATAAGCTGGTGGTGGGCGTGGGGAATATCTACGCGAGCGAATCGCTGTTTGCCGCGCGGATCCATCCGGATCGGCTGGCGTCATCGCTCTCAAGAGAAGAGGGTGAACGGTTAGTCGGCGCGATCAAAGCCGTGCTGGCGCGATCGATTGAACAGGGTGGGACAACGCTAAAAGACTTCCTGCAAAGCGACGGCAAACCGGGCTATTTTGCTCAGGAGCTGCAGGTCTATGGGCGTAAAGGGGAAACGTGTCGGGTATGCGGGGCGCCGATTGTGGCGAGCAAGCATGCGCAGCGGGCGACGTTTTACTGCAAACAGTGCCAGAAGTAACTCATTCAGGCAGCCCGGCCAAGCGAAGCGCCGCCGGGAACGACCTCGATACCTACTTCAGCTTCTCCATCAACGCCTGATGCACGTTCACCGGCAGGAAGTGGGTAACGTCCCCATTATGGCGCGCTACCTCTTTTACCAGCGATGATGAGATAAATGACCACTCTTTGGAAGGCATCAGGAAGACGCTTTCCAGCTCCGGCATCAGATGGCGGTTCATATGCGCCAGCTGCATCTCATACTCAAAGTCAGCAACGGCGCGCAGGCCGCGAATCAGAATGTTGGCCTGTTGCGTGCGGGCAAAGTTCGCCATCAGATCGCTGAACCCCATCACCTCGACGTTAGCAAGATGCGCCGTGGCCTGCTGTGCCAGCGCCACACGCTCGCTCAAATCAAACATCGGTTTTTTACTGGGACTGGCGGCAATAGCGAGGATGACATGGTCAAACATGCAGGCTGCACGGGTCACGATATCTAGGTGACCGTTGGTAATCGGATCGAATGTGCCTGGATAAATCGCCCGTTTTTGCATAGTCATCCTCAATGCGTTTTCGGTGGCAGGTAAGGCTCCAGAAGCTGTAGCAGGCGCTGCAGTGCGCCCTGATTCTGGTAAAGAACCTCAACGGCATGACGGCCATAGAAACTACGGTAGTCTTCATCGGCTAACAGCGAAGCCACTTCTTTCTCAAGGCTGGCGGCATCGGTGACGGTAATTAGCCCGCTCGCCTGCTCCAGACGTGCGCAGATATCTTTGAAGTTAAAGGTGTGTGGCCCCATCAGCACCGGAATCGCGTGGGCGGCTGCTTCCAGCGGGTTGTGCCCGCCGCGTTCAACCAGTGAACCGCCAACAAACGCCAGATCGGCAATGCCGTAAAGCAGCATCAGTTCACCCATCGTGTCGCCAATCACTACCTGAGTGGTGGCGGAAGGCACTTCACCGGAAGAGCGAGTCGTATAGCTCAGGCCTGCCTGACGGGTAAGGTTGATGGCATCCGGGAAACGCTCAGGATGACGAGGCACCAGAATCAATAGAAGATCGGGATATTGCTGTAGCAGCGCTTTATGCGCGGCAATGATGATGCTCTCTTCGCCATCATGGGTGCTGGTGGCAATCCATACCGGGCGATGCGGAGCCCATTGGCGGCGCAGCGTGACGGCTCTGGCCGCCAACTGTGGCGTTACCGAGATATCAAACTTCAGGCTGCCGGTAATAGTGACCTGATTGTTTTTTGCCCCCAAGGCAACAAAACGTTTTCCGTCTTCTTCATTCTGCGCAGCAATCAGCGTGATGCGTTGCAAGAGCGTACGAACAAACGAGCCCAGTTTTGCGTAACCAGCAGCGGAGCGCTCGGAAAGACGGGCGTTGGCAATGACCAGTGGAATATGGCGACGATGCAGCGCGGCAATCAGGTTCGGCCATAGCTCCGTTTCCATGATAAGCACCAGCTTAGGGTCAATCTTATCGAGGAAGCGATTAAGCGCATCGGGTAAATCATACGGCAGATAGACGTGCTGAACATCTTTGCCAAAAGCGGACTGAACGCGTTCTGAACCCGTTGGGGTCATCGTGGTCACAGTAATCGGTAAATCAGGGTAACGATGACGCAGCGCACGAACCAGAGGGATAGCGGCGAGTGTTTCACCGACGGAAACCGAATGCAGCATAATGCCGCCAGGCTTAAGCGGCTGGCGGTAGAAGCCATAACGTTCACCCCAGCGTTTGCGATAGGCTGGAGCTTTACGTCCGCGCACCCAAAGCCGTATCCAGATGAGAGGCTGAATAAGATAGAGCAATGTGGTGTAGAGCAACTCAAGCATGGGCGTTAGCTGGCTAATGGATGTGCTGGGGATTCTATGTATTTACCCGGTGCTTTGCTATTACTTTTGCCATTAAGGGACCAATTAGGCGCTAAAGTGGTCAATCTACCGTGTGATAGACCATTATGTTGTATTCCTGCGTAACTCTTTGAAATTAAAGTCAGGGGCTGAAGAAGATAACAAGATTGGTCCTGAGGTCGACACCAATCTGTGCTAATGAGTTGATTGGAAAGACTAAAAGAAAATGTGCTTAACTTTTATTCGTATCGGATTGCCACTAAAGAAGTGGTACACTAGCGCGCAAAATTTAAGTGCGATATCAGTAATCAGGCAACTGTTGAGCTTGGGGCGGTAGCGTGCTTTTTTTTGCTTAACGGTATCGGACACTCTCAACAAAAGAGCCGCTTGTGGAAAAGTTATTCAGAAATATCCTGGTCATTAAAATGCGTTTTCATGGCGATATGCTGCTGACAACCCCCGTCATCAGTACATTAAAACGTAACTATCCCGATGCCAAAATCGACGTGCTCCTTTATGAAGACACAAAGCCGATTTTATCTGAAAATCCGGAAATTAATGCGCTGTATGGAATCAGTAAGAAAAACGCCACAACAAAAAAGAAAATCGCTAACTTCATTTCATTAATAAAAAAATTACGCCAAAACCAATATGATTTAGTGATCAACTTGACCGATCAGTGGCTGGTTGCACTATTGGTCCGTTTTTTGTCGGCTGGTACAAAACTTTCCCCTGATTTCCCGCACCGCCAGAAACCTTTCTGGCAGAAGAGCTTTACGCACCTTGTGCCGATTACTGGCGATCATATCGTTGAACGTAACCTGTCGGTTTTGAATCCGCTTGGGCTGAGCACGCTCAATCGCGAACTGTCTATGAACTATGCTCCTGCCCATTGGCAAAACATCCATGAACAGCTAGAACAGCTCAATGTGGGTGAGCGCTATGTCGTTATTCAGCCAACCGCACGTCAGATTTTTAAATGCTGGGATAACGAGAAATTTCGCGAGGTTATCGATGCCTTACAGGAACAGGGTTATCCGGTTGTGCTGACCTCTGGACCAGGGAAGGATGACCAGGAGTGCATCCGTGATATTGCGGAAGGATGCAAATTACCTCCCGTCACCGCACTGGCGGGTAAAACGACGTTTCCTGAACTGGCGGCTCTCATTGACCATGCGGCATTGTTTATCGGCGTTGATTCCGCTCCAATGCATATTTCAGCCGCGGTGAAGACCCCTATCATTTGTCTATTTGGCGCAACGGATCATATCGCGTGGCGACCATGGGCGGAAAATGTCACGCTGCTATGGGCCGGCCACTATCAACCAGTACCGCCAAGAGAGCGACTGGACCGCAGCTATAAATATCCGTCAGTGATCCCTGCGGTGGATGTTATTAACGCGGCCAGACAAGTGCTCAATGGCGCAGCGCCAGAAGCCAAGGTGAATGCACAATGATTGTTGCTCTCTGCCTGTACAAATATTTCCCCTATGGGGGATTACAGCGCGACTTTATGCGCATCGCTAAGACGATTGCTGCGCGCGGACATCATGTCCGGGTCTATACGCGAGCCTGGCAAGGGGAACGCCCGGCGGAGTTTGAGTGCGTTGATGTTCCGGTGACGGCGCATTCTAACCATGGGCGAGATAAGCAGTATCAAACGTGGGTTCAACAGCATTTAACTCAACATCCGGCAGACCGCGTGCTGGGCTTTAACAAAATGCCGGGGTTGGATTACTACTACGCCGCCGACGTGTGTTATGCGGCTAAAGTCTCGAAAGAAAAGGGATTTTTGTATCGCTTAACTGCACGATACCGTCACTATGCGGCCTTTGAGCAAGCGGTGTTTAAACCTGGCGTAAAGACAAAGCTGCTGATGCTGACAATAAAGCAAATTGTTGATTTTAAAAAGTTTTACCATACGGAAGACGATCGCTTTCAGCTCCTTCCTCCCGGTATCTACCCCGACAGAAAATACAGCAATCAGCCGCCTGGCAGTCGTGAACGCTACCGTGAAGCCAACGGTATCACCCCGCAGCAGTTTTTATTGCTGCAGGTGGGTTCTGACTTCTCACGTAAAGGGGTCAGCCGCTCAATTGCTGCTGTCGCTGCACTGCCTGAGGCTATTCGTCGCCAAACCCAGCTCTTTGTTGTCGGCCAGGATAAACCGCGCACCTTCGCTTCGCAGGCAGAAAAATTGGGTGTGAAAGAAAATGTCCATTTCTTTGCGGGGCGTGATGATGTTGCTCATCTGATGGCGGCCGCGGATGTGTTATTACATCCGGCGAAGCAGGAAGCCGCGGGAATTGTACTGGTTGAAGCTATCGCGGCAGGTTTGCCTGTACTCGTAACAGAGGTTTGCGGATATGCGCCTCATGTTGCGGCGGCAGGATGCGGTGCCGTGTTTAGTGAACCTTTTGAGCAAAATGCGCTTGATGGTGCGTTGCAGAAAGTCCTGACGGATAGCTCACTGCGTGAAGAGTGGGCGCAAAAAGCGCGGTATTATGCGGATACGCAGGATCTCTATAGTCTGCCAGAACATGTTGCGGATATTATTACAGGTGAATTGCATGGTTGAGTTACATGAACCCTTTGCCACTTTGTGGAAGGGAAAAGACCCATTCATCGAGGTTAGAAAGCTTCAGGGTGAGGTCTTTCGGGAGCTAGAAACCCGTCGCACACTTCGTTTTAGCGTCGCTGATAAGAGCTATTTTTTGAAGTGGCACCGAGGTACTACTTATAAAGAAGTTATTAAGAATCTGCTTTCACTGCGTATGCCGGTACTCGGGGCTGACCGTGAGTGGAATGCTATACACCGTTTAGCTTCTTTGGGCGTTGATACGATGCATGGCGTTGCATTTGGCGAAACAGGCTGGAATCCTGTTAAGAAAACCTCCTTTATCATTACCGAAGATTTAACGCCGACCATTAGCCTGGAAGATTATTGTGCAAAGTGGCGTGTGGAACCTCCGCAGCCGCGCGTAAAAAGAATGCTGATTCAACGTGTAGCCAATATGGTTCGGGCGATGCATCTTGGCGGCGTTAACCACCGCGATTGCTATATTTGTCATTTCTTACTTCATCTCCCATTTGATGAGAAAAATGGCAATGATCTGAAAATCTCGGTGATCGATCTGCATCGAGCGCAAATCAGAAATAAAGTACCTTTGCGTTGGCGTAACAAAGATCTTACCGGACTTTATTTTTCCTCCGATAATATTGGCCTAACAACCCGTGACTACTATCGATTTTTAAAGATATATTTCAATGGTAGCCTGAAAGATATTATTAAGAACGAAAATACGTTTATTGAGCAGGTTGAAGGAAAAGCCAAACTTATTCGCGAAAGGACAATTCGTAAATCACTGTAATTTTAGCTATAAAGAATGATTTGTAAATGGATTTTGTATTTCATGGAACGAAACTACACTACTTCTCTTCTTGCATTTTTAATTTATAAATATGTGCTGGATTTTGTTCCAATAGGGTTTATATGAATTCAAACACACAAATGCAATCTCCATCTAAAGGTATTGCAGCTTATTTGTTGTTATTTTCTTTTTGTGTTTTATGTTTTGTCTGGCCTATCCAGAATTCAATTCTGCCAACTAATAGGAATCTTTTCATATACTTAGGCACTGCGCTAACGCTATATTTTTGCGTGCGTAAAAAGTATATGCATATTGAGCTTAGTCGATTGGCAAAATATGCTATTGGTTTAATTCTTCTTTTCCTCGTATTCACATTGGTCAATGGTCTATTTGTTGCGGTTGATGTGAAAGAGATGATCCGCAGTTGGCAGGGACAATACCTACGAGCGGGGCTATTGTTCTTTGTTGGGCTTTTTTTGTACCCAATCTGTAAATATCACTTTAAAAATATAACCACCAATAAAGTGATGTCTTTAGTTGTTCTGTGTTCGTTAGGGGTTCTATTTATTCACCTGCTGCAGAATATCTATTTTTACATCAAGACAGGCACGATACTCTGGGGTCATACGTGGATCGTGCCAACTCGTACCGAGATGAGCTTCCAGATCAACATGGTAACGGGCATTTTACTGGCAGAAATTGCCTGCCGGTTGTTCCTGGGCCGCAAATATCTGCTCTTCAGCAACAAACTGATGGCAGCCTTTATTCTGCTGTGCTTTATCTGTTCTGCGTTAGCGAAGACTCGTTGGGGCACCATCGGCCTGATTGGTAGCACGATTTCTATCTGCGTTTTTATTGCCTTGAAGGCGATTAGCCGTAAGAACTTGCCGAAGCTTAGTCTGGCCGCGTTAGTGGTAGCGATGGTTGTAGGTATTGTGGGTTACACTTCCTGGCATCAGGATGCTCGCTGGAAAAGCCTGAGTATGGATATGGTCGCTGGCTGGGATCTGGGTATGCACAGCCGTTGCTATAACGGTTTTGATGGTCCGTTAATGCAGGACAGTACTGGCCGTATAATGGATGATTCTAATAGCTGCCGAGCATCGTTCTTCCGCCAAGGGACTGATTTAATTGCGGAACACCCGTTTGGCGCCGGTCCGCGAAAAGACGCATTCTTAGTGTTGCTGCAGGAAAAATATCACGACCCTATTATTCAACAGTCTAACAGCCACTACGGGCTGATTGATGTCACGCTTCAGAACGGTGTCCTTGGGCTTATCAACTGGCTAGCATTCGTCTTGCTGATGATCCTTATTGGTTGGCGTGCATTCTCGCGTGATTTAATTATTCCGGGTTTGTACTTATCTCTCTTCACCGTGAGCTTCTTGTTCCGTAGCGGTGTGGATAACATGATGCGCGATCACTTCCTTGAGCAAAACCTTGCGTTATCCGGTTTAATGCTAGGCCTGATCTTTACGAGTAATAAAATATCACAGGCGAAAAAATGAAAGTTTTAATTATTCGTAGAGATAATATTGGCGACTTGATACTGACAACGCCGCTGATCTCCACTATTGCAAAAGACATGAATTGTAAGGTTGATTTGTTAGTTAACACCTACAACCAATCGATCATCGAAAATAACCCTCATGTCGGTAAAGTTTTCTTATACAGTAAGCTACATCATCGCTCTAAAGGTACATCTAGCCTTAAGGTGTTGTTTCAGCGACTGAAGACGATTATTGATCTGCGCCGTGCTAAATATGATGTTGCGATTATTGCGAAAGAACATTGGGATAAACGTCCTTTACAGTGGGCAAAATTAGCGGGCGCAAAAAGAATTATCGCGATTGGCAATGACTGCCCTGATATTATCACCGATGCTATTCCTGAAACTCAGGAGCAGCTTCATCTGGTCAATTTACTGGACAGATTAACGGGACCGCTAGGCTGTACTTCTAAACCTGGCCCGCTGGAGCTGTATGTCACGCCGAAAGAACTGACTGACATAAAAGCAAAGATAGATTTTCCTCAGGATGACCTGCCTGTTTATGGGTTGCAGATAAGCTCGCGAAGAGAAGAACAACAATGGCAAAAAGAAAAGTTTGTTGCGCTTGCGCATAAACTTGCTGCCGAGCAGGCATGTCATATCCTGTTATTCTGGTCTCCAGGAAAGTCAGATAATAAATTACATCCCGGTGATGACGAGAAGGCTAACTTTATCACCGAGCAGTGTGCCGATCTGCCGATTATTCCAGTAAGAACCAACACCGTACGTGAACTGATGGCCGGTATGTCGCTATGCGATCAGATTGTGACCAGCGACGGCGGTGCTTTGCATATTGCTGCTGGGGTACATAAACCGGTAGTTGCGCTATTCGGCAACAAAGCCGCATGGCTATGGACCCCATGGGGAGTGCCGTACGAGATGCTGCAAGGAAAAGATTACGATGCTCGCAACATTAGCGTCGATGATGTATTCACGCGGTTTGTCAGCCTGCAGGAGCAGGTGCGAAAAAATACGGCAACGGATGAAGCATAAGCTTACTTATTGATATAGGTAAGTTGCTAAATTGATCTCTGTCTGGCGATAGGTTAAATAGGTTTTATTTAATGATTAGAGCATTGAGAAAAAGAATTCAGCTATTACTGGTTAATCTTTTTTTAATGATACATACCCGTAAGAAAGATTTTTCTTTTAGTCAGCAAGAATTTGAAAATCAGGATAAAAGTCAGCTGAAGAATATCCTGATTTATTCTTCAACGGCGCTGGGTGATTTCATGATGAACTCTCCAGCAATTCATGCGCTTCGCCAGACATATCCTTCTGCGGCAATCACTTTGATATGCCACAAAAAGATGTATGACTTCCTCAAGGGGGGGAGAGACTGGGACGATCTTATTTCGTGGGACAATAAGCTCACAACCCTCCCGGCGTTAGTTAAAGAGATCAAAAAGCGTGGAACGCCTGATCTGACGGTGATTCTTCACTCCCATACACCTTACGATTTCCTCAGCGCCATTATGGCTGGCACGAAGTATGTCTTTGTTGATAACGATAAACAGGACATCCCGCTCGTCAGCAAATGGGCGACCAACAGAATCAGCAAATTTGTTGGGCATACTATTCAGCGAAAGCTGGAGCTCATCATGCCTTTGCTGAATGAAAAACCAGATAACAGCATGCATCTGCCATTCCCTGTTGAACGTACGGTGAGTGAGGCAGATTCGCAGCTGCGCTGGATTGGTTTTCAAATGGGAGCGTCATCCTTTAAGAAATGCTGGCCTGTTGAGCGATTTGTCACTTTCGCAAACCAACTGTTTGCCCATGATGACGTGCGTGTCGTCCTGATTGGTGCCCCGAATGAAGTGCCTCTGCAGGATGAATTTTTGCAAAAACTGGATAGCCGCTTTCATGATCGTGTAAAACCGCTTATCGGTAAAACGACGCTCAAGGGGCTGATTCAGGAAGTGAAGAATATGGACCTGCTGGTAACATCAGATACGGGCCCTATGCACCTTGCTGTGGCAATGCGAGTACCGACGGTGAGTATGTATGTGATCACTTCACCTTATCTCTATGGTCCCTATCAGGACCCTCAATTGCACAAGGTGGTTTACAAAGCTTATACAACACTGGATGAAATTAAGTACCGTTCAGCGCTTGAGAAGGTAAGTTGTGAAGAGATCATGGTGCATGTAAAACCCTTCCTGCAGTAAGTTCACCGACGCTCTGCATGTTCTGTTAAGCGTGCAGAGCCGAAGGTTTATGCATCGGAAGGTAGGTGTTTTAGTACTTGCTGAGCGGTGAGTAACCGCAGTTTACCTTCCGGAGCAATGCACGTTAACTGGTTCTTGCCGTAACCGCCGATGAGGCCAGGGTCGGTGGGACCATAGAGCGTCACGTTTGGGCGATCGAGCGCGGCGGTCAGATGGCTAAGACCAGTATCAACCGACACCACAAATTCTGCGCCGGCTAGGATGCGCGCAATTTCCTCAAGGCTCATCCGCGGCAGCACATCGACATTATCAAACCCTTCCGCAATTCTTCTTGCTCTTTCCTCTTCATGTGGTGCCCCCCAGGGCAGCTTAATACGAATCCCTGTCTTCGGTATCAGCGCAATAAGATCCCGCCAGTGAGCTTCTGTCCAATGCTTATCATCGCGCGTTGTCGCATGCAAAAATACGGCGTAGGGCTGTGATTCAGACGTCTGCTGTTTTACAAAGTGTTGCGCAATGGCGTAATCACCCTGAGCTTCTGGTTTGACATACCCCAGACTTTTGGCAAACAGCTCGCGCGTACGTTCCACGGCATGCTGCGCTTTAGCGATATGGTGCTTACGGTTATAGAACAGACTCGCCAGCGGCTCACGCGCGGTGCTCCAGTCCATGCCATTTTTGACGCCATGGGCGAGGCGAGTGACCAGCGCAGCGCTTTTAACCAGCCCTTGAGCGTCAATGACGGCATCGTAGGCAACGGCCTGAACCGCTTCTTTAAAGGCTTTCCGCTCGGCTTTTATCGGCGCAGAGAACCACGCTTTACGCCAGCGGCGAATCGCCACCGGTATTACGCGATCGACGGCTTCATGCCAGGAGGGAATCTGCGCGAAGCCCTCCTCGACAACCCAATCGAAACGGATGCCAGGAATGGCGCGCATAGCATCGGTGAGTGCGGGCAGCGTGTGCAGCACGTCACCCATGGAAGATGTTTTGACGATCAGAACCCGCATGCGTCAGGCTTCCTCGCTCGACATCAGAGCATTGAGCTCTTCCAGCACGCGGGCTGGGGTAATATCAATCAGGCTCTGGTGATAGCCTTGGGCGGAGTCGCCTTTACGCACTTTGTGATAGCCGGTGATAAGGCGAATCACGCGCGCCTTATTGGAAAGCGGCGGCGTAAAGTCAGGGCTGCTTGGCCCATAGAGCGCGACCAGCGGGCGGTTAAGCGCGGCGGCAACGTGCATAAGGCCGGAATCATTGGTGACGATAGCCTTGCAGGCGGCAATCAGAATGACGGCCTGTTCCAGCTGGGTTTCCCCGGCCAGATTGCGGCACCAGCCTTTTTGTTCGTCGCTCAGTGAAGCGATGATCTCATTGCCGGCGTCGTTATCTTTCGCCGAGCCGAAGAGGACAATCTGGTTACCCTCATCAATGAGCTGTTTTGCCAGCGTCGCGTAGTGATAATGCGGCCAACGTTTCGCCGGGCCAAACTCAGCGCCGGGACAAAAGCCGATCATCGGGCGCTCGCTGGAAAGTGAAAACGCGTTGCAGGCCAGGGATTTCTCCCCTTCGTTAACCTGCAACTGTGGCCATAGCAGCGGCTGCGGCAGATCTTTGGCGCAGCGCATCACGCCTTTATCATAAGCCAGCGCGACGTAGCGCTCGACCATCAACGGCCAGGCGTCTTTGTCCAGCACGCGCGCGTCATTCAGCAGGCCGTAGCGCATTTCTCCGCGCCAGCCGGTTCGCAGCGGAATACCCGCAAAGAACGGCACTAGCGCCGATTTAAACGAGTTAGGTAGGACGTACGCGCGGTCATAGCGCTTTTCACGCAGGCTATGACCGAGCTTGCGCCGTTCGCCAATTTCCAGCGCGCCATGCCCAAGCGGCATCGCGATCGCTTCATTGACTTCCTGCATCCGCGATAACAGCGGACGGCACCATGCGGGTGCCATCACGTCGATTATCGCCTGGGGATAGCGCGCCTTGAGCGTGCGATAGAGACTTTGCGACATCATCATGTCGCCCACCCATGACGGGCCGATCACCAGTATTTTCATGCTAACTTCTTACGCGTCGCGGTTCAGCCAGGCCATATATTCCGTTACGCCTTCGGCGACGGTCTTAAACGGCTTATCGTAGCCTGCTGCGCGCAGGTTGGTCAGATCGGCCTGGGTGAACGCCTGATAGCGGCCTTTCAGTTTGTCCGGGAACGGAATGTATTCGATGCTGCCTTTTTTGTGGTACGCCAGGGTGGCATCTGCAACGGCCTGGAAGGATTCTGCGCGGCCGGTGCCCAGGTTAAAGATGCCGGATTTGCCGTTTTCCCAGAACCACAGGTTCACTGCGGCAACGTCGCCAACGTAGACGAAGTCACGTTTGAAGCCGTCGCTGCCTTCGAACAGTTTCGGGCTTTCGCCATTGTTCAACTGGGTGTTCAGGTGGAACGCCACGCTCGCCATGCTGCCTTTGTGCCCTTCACGTGGGCCATAGACGTTGAAGTAACGGAAACCGACGATTGGGGAATCCACTTCTGGCATGATGCGACGTACGTATTCGTCGAACAGGAATTTGGAGTAGCCGTAAACGTTCAGCGGTTTTTCAAACTCACGGGACTCGATGAAGTCGCTGGTGCGGCCGCCGTAGGTGGCTGCGGAAGAGGCGTACAGGAACGGAATTTCACGCTCCAGGCAGTAGTGCAGCAGCTCTTTGGAGTACTGATAGTTGTTATCCATCACGTACTTACCGTCCCACTCGGTGGTGGAAGAGCAGGCACCTTCGTGGAAGACCGCTTCGATGTCACCGAACTCTTCACCGGCCATAACCTGGATCAGAAAGTCTTCTTTATCCATGTAGTCAGTGATGTCCAGATCGACCAGGTTCACAAACTTGGTGCCATCTTTCAGGTTATCCACCACCAGAATGTCGGTGATGCCTTTGTCATTGAGCGCTTTCACGATGTTGCTGCCAATAAAGCCAGCGCCGCCGGTAACGATAATCATAACTGTAACCTTTGAAATGAATAGGCCCTGGACAATCCCGGGCACGAATACCCTTTATCATATCATCACATTGCTAAGCCTTCAGCCTTTCGCCGTGTCGTGAACATCAGGCCACGTGATTTATGCTGCAAATAATTCATTCAGAAATGCATCATCTCGTATCTGCGTATAGCTTTGGGTAATATGTGCCAAATTTTACCGGATCTGGAGAGTTGCAATGCGTGGTGATTTCTACAAACAGTTAACGAACGACCTGGACACCGCTCGCGCGGAAGGGTTGTTTAAAGAAGAACGTATTATCACCTCCGCTCAGCAGGCGGATATCACCGTGGGCGACGGCAGCCATGTCATCAACTTCTGTGCCAACAACTACCTTGGCCTGGCGAACCATCCTGAACTGATTAACGCCGCGAAAGCGGGCATGGACAGCCACGGGTTTGGTATGGCTTCAGTCCGTTTTATCTGCGGCACCCAGGACAGCCACAAGGTGCTGGAGCAGAAGCTGGCGAGCTTCCTCGGTATGGAAGATGCGATTCTGTACTCCTCCTGCTTCGACGCCAACGGCGGCCTGTTTGAGACGCTGTTGGGCGCAGAAGACGCCATTATCTCCGACGCCCTGAACCATGCCTCAATTATCGACGGCGTGCGTCTGTGCAAGGCGAAGCGGTTCCGTTACGCCAACAACGATATGGCTGAGCTGGAAGAACGCCTGAAAGAAGCGCGTGCTGCCGGTGCGCGTCATGTGCTGATTGCCACCGATGGCGTGTTCTCCATGGACGGCGTGATCGCCAACCTGAAAGGCGTGTGCGATCTGGCGGACAAATACGATGCGCTGGTGATGGTCGATGACTCCCACGCCGTCGGTTTTGTCGGCGAAAACGGCCGTGGTTCCCATGAATACTGCGACGTGATGGGCCGTGTGGACATCATCACCGGCACGCTGGGCAAAGCGCTCGGCGGCGCGTCCGGCGGCTATACCGCTGCGCGCAAAGAGGTGGTGGAGTGGTTGCGTCAGCGCTCTCGCCCGTACCTGTTCTCCAATTCCCTGGCGCCAGCCATCGTTGCCGCGTCTATCAAAGTACTCGAAATGGTCGGGTCCGGCGCTGAGCTGCGCGATCGCCTGTGGGCCAATGCGCGTCTGTTCCGCGAAAAAATGACCGCGGCAGGTTTCACCCTTGCGGGTGCCGATCACGCCATTATTCCGGTGATGCTGGGTGATGCCGTTATCGCGCAGAACTTTGCCCGTGAGCTGCAAAAAGAAGGGATCTACGTGACCGGCTTCTTCTTCCCGGTCGTACCAAAAGGCCAGGCGCGTATTCGCACCCAGATGTCGGCGGCGCATACGACGGAACAAATTGAACGTGCGGTGGAAGCCTTTACCCGCATCGGTAAACAACTGGGCGTCATTGCCTAAGGGTGTGAGATGAAAGCGTTATCCAAACTGAAAGCGGAAGAAGGGATCTGGATGACCGATGTTCCGGAACCGGAACTCGGCCATAACGACCTGCTGATTAAAATTCGCAAAACCGCTATCTGCGGTACCGATGTGCATATCTACAACTGGGATGAATGGTCACAGAAGACCATCCCAGTTCCGATGGTTGTCGGCCACGAGTACGTGGGTGAAGTGGTCGGGATTGGTCAGGAAGTGCGTGGCTTTAAAATCGGCGACCGCGTCTCCGGTGAAGGCCATATCACCTGCGGCCACTGCCGTAACTGCCGCGCCGGTCGTACTCACCTGTGCCGTAACACCATTGGCGTGGGCGTAAACCGCCCAGGCTGCTTCGCGGAATATCTGGTGATCCCTGCGTTTAACGCCTTCAAAATCCCGGACAATATCTCTGACGATCTGGCCTCTATCTTCGATCCATTCGGCAATGCGGTGCACACGGCGCTCTCCTTCGACCTGGTGGGTGAAGATGTGCTGGTCTCCGGTGCGGGCCCGATTGGCGTGATGGCGGCAGCCGTGGCGAAGCATGTGGGTGCGCGTAACGTGGTAATCACCGACGTGAACGAATACCGTCTGGATCTGGCGCGCAAAATGGGCGTTACCCGCGCGGTTAACGTTTCCAAAGAGAATCTGAACGATGTGATGGCTGAGCTGGGTATGACCGAAGGCTTCGATGTGGGCCTGGAGATGTCCGGCGCGCCGCCGGCGTTCCGTTCTATGCTCGACACCATGAACCACGGTGGGCGTATCGCGATGCTGGGGATTCCGCCATCTGATATGTCTATCGACTGGACCAAAGTTATCTTTAAGGGACTGTTTATTAAAGGTATCTACGGCCGTGAAATGTTTGAAACCTGGTACAAGATGGCGGCGTTGATCCAGTCTGGTCTGGATCTGTCACCGATGATTACCCACCGTTTCGGCATTGATGACTTCCAGAAAGGCTTTGACGCCATGCGTTCCGGTCAGTCGGGTAAAGTGGTACTGAGCTGGGATTAGGTATTAAGCTGGTAGGATGAATAGCGAATAGCCAGATATGATAAATATCTGGCTATTTTTTTACTTGCCACGAATTTTTCGCGAGAGCCGGCGCAGTTTTTCTTTTAATAAAATCAGCTTATAAACGAAACCATGACCCTGAATATCGATGTTGTACTTATTCCGGAGCGTAATGATATCGTTCGCCCGGCATATTTTCATACTGCCCTTGCATGAGAGATCGATAACTTTAAGTTCACCTGATGGTGTCCTGATAAAATTGCCAGGGTGAATGTCATTTGAAGCAAGACCAGCGTTGTGAAGTTTGATAATACAGTCTTTTACATCCTGCGCGTTGCTTTCGTTAATCTCGGTAAGGGGCTCGCCGTCAATATATTCATGAATGGTAGATACTTCAACGCATTGACGTAATTGACATTTTTCAGCCACGTAGTAGAGATCTGCGGTGCAGGCACGCTGCTCGGGTGTTAGCCGCCCAAGTCGCTTAATCATGTTTGAATAAAAGGGGCCAAAAATAAAGTTTAATGCTTTTTTCTCAAAGCGATGGTCAATTTCGCGATCGTTTTTGACGATAAACTTTTTATTATCATACTCGACAAGATAAACACTCCGAAAACCATTTTCAGCATTTAGTGGTTTTCCCTTTATTTCATTGCGCGCGAATTTTTCCATCAACGAAGGGAAGTTAATATTTTTTTTCTTGAAATAGACGTTAAAACCATCCAATTCAGTCTGAATAATATTCATTAAATTCACCTCCGTATATCTAATCTTGTTGAAATAATAACGCTCTGTATTATACAAAACTGTGTCGCTAACGTTTAGTTAATACATGCTTTTATGTGAAATGAGCAGAAATAACGACTTTTTATTTTATCTAATTGAAAAATATAGATTTATTAAGGGGTGAAATGAGGTTTTTTCGATGTAAAGCATCGATGCCGCAAAGATGCCCGCACCATCATCACCTGCGTATTGTTCATTTTGTGAGAGAGATCAAATCTGCGTTACAAAATCCTTTGCCATACTCAGGTAGAAACAAAGTTAGCAATTTGTGCTATTTTCTGTAACTCAGACGTGTAAAACAAGAGGTTATAAAAGTAGTTAATATAAATTTGTATGGGGCAGGCCTATTTTCCGAGAAATTGTGCGTCTTTTTAAACCTTAATAGTATCTTAATAATCGAGTGATAGAGTAACCACAATCCCATAGATTAGCTGATTACCCTACTATGCAAAGTAAATATAAATTAAGCGTTATTATCCCGTTATATAATGCCGGTGGTTACTTTCGTGACTGTATGGAGTCGTTAATTGCGCAGACCTGGAAAGATCTCGAAATCATTATTGTTAATGATGGTTCTACGGATTGCTCCGTCGATATTGCGCAATACTATGCGGATAATTATCCCCATGTTCGGCTGCTGCATCAGGCTAACCAGGGTGTCTCCGTTGCGCGTAACCTTGGCCTGGATGTGGCCGTAGGGGATTACATCGCATTCGTTGATGCTGATGATGAAGTCTATCCAGATATGTATGAAACGCTGATGGGGATGGCTTTACAGGATAATCTTGATGTTGCACAAGGCAACGCGGACTGGAGTTCGCGGGAAACGTCCCGAGTTTGGGTATCCATTCCAACCGATCGCCTGCGTTCTACCGGTGTCCTGTCCGGCCCGGACTGGTTGCGTATGGGGCTTGCTTCGCGGCGCTGGACGCATGTTCTCTGGATGGGGGTATATAGAAATGACCTCATTAAAGAACACAATATAAGATTTATCCCAGGGTTACATCATCAGGATGTCATGTGGAGTACGGCATTTATGTTTAATGCCACTCGTGTGAGATATACGGAAAAACCGTTATATAAATACTACCAACACGATGGCTCCATTAGCCACATGAAGCGGCAGGGTGAAGCGAATTTAAATTATCAACGGCACTATATTAAAATAACTCGCCTGCTGGATGAGCTTAATCATAGCTACGCTAACCGTATCCCTATCTATCCTGAGTTTAAGCAACAGGTGATTTATGAAGGGCTGCGAGTATGCCACTGCATTCGTAAAGAACCCGATCCACAGATCCGCCAGCGGATGATTGCCGAGGTGTTTGTATCAGGCATGTTTAAACGTATGGTGTGTAACATCCGCAGCGTTAAGCTGGGCTATCAGGTCTTACTCTGGGCTTTGCGGTTCAGCAAATGGCGTGATAAATCACTCACGCCACGTCGCCTGTCACGATTAACGCTAGAATTGAACGACTAACTACTGCCACCCCTGCCACTGCAGCTGCATATACTGCACCAGCGTGCTGTGGGTGATGCTCTCGCTTAACACGTTAAAGAACCGGCTGGCGTAAACTGGCTCCAGCGGTTTTTTCGGTTTGCAGAGCTTCACGCCGCGGAACGGATTGCGCGGTGCGGTTGGCTGACTTTGGGTTGGCAAACTGTTGTTTGGTCTTGAAGTATCAACCTGCGGCTCGTTAAGCAGGCTGCTTGGGCGAACCAGAGTAATGTCCGATGGCAGGTTGTAGACCATCTGCTGCAGTACGCGGACGGTGGTCGGGTGCGGGTGACCAATGGCGATGGCCGAACCGTTGCGGCGCGCTAAATCGATAGCCCGATTAAACTGCACGCGGATATCCGCTTCGTTCTGCGTATCGTCCAGGAAAACCCTGCGCTTAATCACCTTCACGCCGGTCCCGTTAGCGGCGCGCATTGCCTGGCTGTTGCCGATGGTCATGCTGTCGAGGAAGTAGAGGTTATAGCGACTGAGTGCCTGCATCACCTTTTGCATCCCGAACAGGCTGGAAGTCATCGCGCTACCCATATGGTTGTTCAGCCCGACGGCGTACGGCACTTTATCCACCGCTTCACGAATAATCCGTTCGATTTCATCGCTGCTCATGTCCGGGCGAAGGGTGTCCTTCTCCAGCGGCTGCTTGCTGAGCGGCGCCATCGGCAGGTGGATTAACACCTCGTGCCCGCTGTTATGGGCTTTGGTGGCCATTTCACGCGCGTGAGGCGCGTTGGGTAACACCGCGACGGAAATGGTGGAGGGCATCGCCAGCACCTGGTTTTCCGTCTGTGGACGATAACCAAAGTCATCGATAACGATTGATAATTTACCGGCGTAGCTCGGTGCGGCTAATGCCAGCGCACCGAGTAAAGCTATCCTGCGAAATTGAAGCAAAACTTATCTTCCCAACCACGGCAGTGGATTGACCGCCTGACCCTGACGGCGAATTTCGAAATAGAGCGACGGTCTACCCTGACCGCCACTGTTGCCCACCAGAGCGATAGGCTGACCGGCGCGCACCTGTGTGCCAACGCTGACCAGCGCGCTTTGGTTATAACCGTACAGGCTCATATCGCCTTTACCGTGCTCGACCACGACCACAAGGCCGTAACCCTGAAGCCAGTCGGCAAGGATGACGCGCCCATCGGCGATGGCTTTCACTTCAGTGCCTTCCGCTGCGCTTATCACCATCCCCTTCCAACGTAGCTCACCTTGGAGCTGTTCGCCATATCGATGAAGCGTTGTGCCGCGAACGGGCCAGAAAGCCTGACCGCGTGGTGCGCCCAGGCCGCCGGTACGGGCCATCAGCGAACGTTCACTTTCGGAAGGTTTGTAGGTGGTGCCTTTACGGGTAGCTTCTTGCTGACGGTTGCGCACGGCTTCCGCTTCACGCGCTTCGCGTTCGGCGCGGGCTTTAGCAGCAGCTTCCGCGCGGGCAATGCTGCTACGCAGACGGGATTCGTTGGCGCGCAGTTCGCCGAGCTGCTGTTGGCCTGCCTGAATGGAGGATTCGAGCCCGGAAATGGTTTTCTGACGTTCATTACGCGCCGCTTCGAGTTTAGCCTGCTGGGCTTTCTGCTCGTACAGCAGCGTTTGCTGCTCGCTCTGCTTCTCTTCCAGCTCGGTTTTCTGCGCGGCGACTTCTTCGCGGGTCTGCTTAAGCTCGGCGATGGTTTCCTGGCGAGCCTGGTTCAGGTAGCCAAAGTAGGCCTGCAGGCGTTGGCCGCGCTGGCTCTCTTCACCGCTGAGGATAAGCTGAATGCCGGTGTGCTCGCCCTGACGGAATGCGGCATCAAGCTGTGCGGCCAGATTACGCTCCTGCGCCGCCCGCTGTTTTTCCAGCTTGGCGATGGAGGCGTTCATCTCGGCAATCTGCGCGTTAAGCTGCGCCAGCGAGTTTTGCGTTTCACGGAGCTGACGCGCGGCGGCGGCAATGGCCTGTTCCTGCGCTTTAAGCTGGGCGAGAAGGGTAGCGCGTTGTTGTTGCTGTTGGCGTACCGCGCGCTCTTTGGCGGCGATATCGGCCTGAATAGACTGGAGCTGTGAACGGTCGTCCGCATGGGCGGGCGCGGCGCACAGCAATACGCCAGCGCTGAGCGCGCTGGCGTAGAACGTGGACCGAAGCGTCGCCTCGGCCCATTTAATGGAATAAATCGCCTTTCCCCTCATGGGGAGGGATTATTCCACGATGAACAGCGGCTTACCAGTCATCTGTTGCGGGATTTCCATCCCCATCAGCGTCAGCATGGTTGGCGCGATATCGGAGAGCTTGCCGCCTTCCACCGCTTTCACGGTTTTATCGCCAACGTAGATCAGCGGAACCGGCAGGCTGGTGTGTGCAGTGTGCGCCTGGCCGGTAGCCGGGTCACGCATCTGCTCAGCGTTGCCGTGGTCAGCGGTCACCAGCAGCTGGCCGCCTACTTTCTCGACCGCACGAGTCACTTCATCCAGGCAGTGATCCAGCGCTTCAACCGCTTTCACCGCAGCTTCCATCACACCGGTATGGCCAACCATATCGCCGTTCGGGTAGTTACAGATGATGGTGTCGTACTTACCGCTTTCGATAGCGGCAACCAGCTTCTCGGTCAGCTCAGCGGAGCTCATTTCCGGCTGCAGGTCGTAGGTCGCCACTTTCGGGGAGTTGATCAGGATGCGATCTTCGCCTTTGAACGGCTCTTCTACGCCGCCGTTGAAGAAGAAGGTCACGTGCGCGTATTTCTCGGTTTCGGAGATGCGCAGCTGCGTTTTCTCATGCTTCGCCATCCACTCACCGAAGGTATTTTCCAGGGAGGCTGGTGGGTAAGCGCAAGGTGCTTTGATGTCTGCTGCGTATTCGGTCAGCATTATGAAATCGCCCAGCTTCACTTCTTTGTGGCGTTTGAAGCCGTCGAAGTCAGCGTTCACGAACGCGCGGGTGATTTCACGCGCACGGTCAGCACGGAAGTTCATGAAGATCAGCGCATCGCCGTCTTCCATTGCGGCATCGGCCTGGCCGGCTGCACGGATAACGGTGGCTTTCACGAATTCATCGTTTTCATCGCGAGCGTAGGCAGCTTCCAGCGCGGCAACCGCGGTGTCAGCCTGGAATTCGCCTTTGGCTTCAACCAGCAGGTTGTAAGCTTGTTCAACGCGATCCCAACGGTTGTCACGGTCCATCGCATAGTAACGACCGATGATGGAGGCCACGCGGCCTTTGCCCAGCGCGGCAAATTTCTCTTCAAATTTCTGCAGGGAGCCATTGGCGCTGCGCGGTGGGGTGTCGCGACCGTCGAGGAACGCGTGCAGGTAGATTTTTTCTGCGCCACGTTCAGCGGCCAGCTCTACCATTGCCATGATGTGGTCTTCATGGCTGTGTACGCCACCGGCGGACAGCAGGCCCATGATGTGTACCGCTTTACCCGCAGCGACGGCTTTGTCTACCGCGCCAGACAGCACCGGGTTAGCGAAGAAAGTGCGCTCTTTGATTTCGACGTCAAGACGGGTCAGGTCCTGATACACGATACGGCCTGCGCCCAGGTTCACGTGACCGACTTCAGAGTTACCCATCTGACCGTCTGGCAGACCGACTTCCAGGCCAGAAGCGTGGATCAGGGTATGCGGACGTTTTGCCCACAGCGCGTCCATAACCGGAGTTTTAGCGCTGTAAATAGCGTTATCCTGATGCTCTTCGCGGTAGCCGTAGCCATCCAGAATCACCAGTACCATAGGTTTTTTAGTAACCGACATTGCGACAACCTCATGCTCTAAAGACAGAAAATTTGCGTAATTTTACTACAGCTGAATCGATAAAATAACAACGAGAGATCAAAGAAAGCGGGGAGATGGGCGCTGAAAAACGCACAAAACCTCCCTTTTTTCCGTAGCACTCCGCAGAAAACACATTACATCGCGCGCGCTGGCTGTATTTGCGCCACGCCGCAGGTATACTCCATCCCTGGTTTTTAAACATTACACGTCGGGAGCTGTTACCCCCCATGCAAGAGATTATGCAATTTGTTGGTCGTCACCCTGTGCTGAGCATCGCGTGGATCGCGCTGCTGGCGGCCGTGCTGTTCACCACCTTTAAAGGGCTGATGTCTAAAGTTAAGGTCATCAACCGTGGTGAAGCGACCCGTTTGATTAACAAAGAAGACGCGATTGTCGTCGACCTGCGCCAGCGTGATGATTTCCGTAAAGGCCACATTGCCGGTTCCGTGAACCTGCTGCCGGCTGAAATCAAAGCCAACAACGTCGGCGAGCTGGAAAAACACAAAGACAAACCGGTTATCGTCACCGACGGCTCCGGCATGCAGGCGACTGAGTCTGCTAGCGCGCTGCTGAAAGCGGGCTTTGAAAAAGTCTTCGTACTGAAAGAAGGTATCGCAGGCTGGAGCGGTGAAAACCTGCCTCTGGTTCGCGGCAAATAATACCGACTCGTAGATCGGGTAACGTCAGGAGAGCTGTAATGGCCAAGATTGAAATCTATACCAAAGCGACATGCCCTTATTGCCATCGTGCAAAAGCGCTGCTGGCTGAAAAAGGCGTCACCTTCGAAGAACTGCCAATCGACGGCAACGCCGAAAAGCGCGAAGAGATGATTCAGCGCAGCGGCCGCACGACGGTTCCGCAGATTTTTATTGATGCACAGCACATTGGCGGCTGCGACGACTTGTATGCGCTTGATGCACGTGGTGGACTCGATCCCCTGCTGCGCTAATGCTTTGCGAAGCGTTCACGCCTGACCTGGGCGGGCGTGAGGCATTCCGCTTTTTTTAAGGACAACACGAAAGGGTTTTTACACATGTCAGAACAAAACAACGCAGAAATGGCTTTCCAGATTCAGCGCATCTACACCAAAGATGTTTCTTTCGAAGCACCAAATGCGCCACACGTTTTCCAGAAAGATTGGCAGCCAGAGGTTAAACTTGATCTTGATACCGCTTCCAACCAACTGGCTGACGGCGTGTATGAAGTGGTGCTGCGTGTCACCGTAACGGCGAGCCTTGGCGAAGAAACTGCGTTCCTGTGCGAAACTCAACAGGCGGGTATCTTCTCTATCGAAGGTATTGAAGGGACTCAGATGGCCCATTGCCTGGGTGCATACTGCCCGAACATCCTGTTCCCGTATGCGCGTGAATGCATCACCAGCCTGGTTTCCCGTGGGACTTTCCCACAGCTGAACCTTGCGCCGGTTAACTTTGATGCGCTGTTCATGAACTATCTGCAACAGCAGGCTGGCGAAGGTGCAGAACAACATCAGGATGCCTGATGAACGCACTTAATGCTTCAATGACTGTGATCGGTGCCGGCTCGTACGGCACCGCTCTTGCCATCACCGTGGCAAGAAATGGCCATCCGGTTGTACTCTGGGGCCACGATCCCAACCATGTCGCGATGCTACAGCACGATCGCTGCAACGCGGCATTCCTTCCCGACGTTCCGTTCCCCGATACGCTCCACCTCGAAAGCGACCTAGCGACCGCGCTGGCCGCCAGTCGCGATATTCTGGTGGTGGTGCCAAGCCATGTATTTGGCGACGTATTACGTCAGATGAAACCGCTGCTGCGTCCTGATGCTCGTCTGGTCTGGGCAACGAAAGGGCTGGAGGCTGAAACCGGCCGCCTGCTGCAGGACGTGGCGCGTGAAGCGCTGGGCCCGGATATCCCGCTGGCGGTGATTTCTGGACCGACGTTTGCCAAAGAGCTGGCCGCTGGTTTGCCAACGGCGATTTCGCTGGCGGCGACGGACCCGGTCTTTGCCGACGATTTGCAGCAGCTGCTGCACTGCGGTAAGAGTTTCCGCGTGTATAGCAACCCGGATTTCATCGGCGTCCAGTTGGGCGGCGCGGTGAAAAACGTGATTGCGATTGGCGCAGGCATCTCTGACGGCATCGGCTTTGGCGCGAACGCGCGTACGGCGCTTATCACCCGTGGGTTGACTGAAATGTCACGCCTTGGCGTGGCGCTGGGTGCAGACCCGGTGACCTTTATGGGCATGGCGGGGCTCGGTGATTTAGTGCTGACCTGTACCGACAACCAGTCGCGCAACCGTCGTTTCGGTATGGCGCTCGGGAAAGGGGCACAGGTTCAGGAAGCGCAAGACAGTATTGGCCAGGTGGTCGAAGGTTACCGTAATACCAAAGAAGTCCGCGAGTTGGCGCACCGTGTAGGTGTCGAAATGCCAATAACCGAGGAAATTTATCAGGTATTATATTGCGGAAAAAACGCGCGCGAGGCAGCATTGACCTTATTAGGTCGTGCACGCAAGGATGAGCATAGCGGCAACTAATCGCAGGAAACCTTTGTCATCCCGACGATCCGGCAAGCGCAGACTTGCCGATCGTTCCAATATGTCTGGAGTAAGCAATGTCGTGTGAAGAACTGGAAATTGTCTGGAACAATATTAAAGCGGAAGCCAGGGCTCTGGCGGACTGTGAGCCTATGCTCGCCAGCTTCTATCATGCGACGCTACTCAAGCACGAAAATCTCGGCAGTGCCTTAAGCTACATGCTTGCCAACAAACTGGCTTCACCGATTATGCCCGCCATCGCCATTCGCGAAGTGGTAGAGGAAGCATACGCCGCCGACCCGGAAATGATCGCCTCTGCCGCCTGTGATATCCAGGCCGTGCGCACCCGCGACCCGGCGGTCGACAAATACTCAACGCCGCTGCTGTACCTGAAAGGCTTCCACGCGTTACAAGCCTATCGCATTGGCCATTGGCTGTGGGGGCAAGGGCGACGCGCGCTGGCCATTTTCCTGCAAAATCAGGTATCGGTGTCGTTCCAGGTGGATATTCACCCGGCGGCGAAGATTGGCCGTGGCATCATGCTCGACCATGCGACCGGTATTGTAGTGGGTGAAACGGCCGTTATTGAAAACGACGTCTCTATCCTACAGTCCGTTACCCTTGGCGGTACCGGTAAAACCAGCGGCGACCGTCACCCAAAAATCCGCGAAGGCGTGATGATTGGCGCCGGGGCGAAGATCCTCGGCAATATCGAAGTGGGTCGCGGTGCGAAGATTGGCGCGGGTTCCGTGGTTCTTCAGCCTGTCCCACCACACACTACCGCGGCGGGTGTACCGGCGCGTATCGTTGGTAAGCCGGAGTCGGACAAACCGGCAATGGATATGGACCAGCACTTCAACGGCATCAACCACGGATTTGAGTACGGCGACGGGATTTGATTCTTTGCCCGGTGGCGCTGCGCTTACCGGGCCTACCAAACCGTAGGCCGGATAAGGCGTAGCCGCCATCCGGCAAATATCAACTGCGCAATACCGCGCCCGGATACCCCAGCTGGCGCCACGCCTCATACACCACCACCGACACCGCGTTCGACAGGTTCATGCTGCGGCTATCCGGCATCATTGGAATACGAATTTTTTGCTCAGGCGGCAGTGCGTCCAGAATGGTCGAGGGCAGCCCGCGGGTTTCCGGGCCAAACATCAGATAGTCGCCGTCCTGATAGCTCACCGCGCTGTGCGCGGGCGTGCCTTTGGTGGTCAGGGCAAACAGACGCTGCGGATTTTCGCTCTCAACAAACGCGGCGTAATCGGCATAGCGCGTGACGGCGGTGAACTCGTGGTAGTCCAGCCCGGCGCGGCGTAGGCGTTTGTCGTCCCAGGCAAAGCCCATTGGTTCGATGATGTGCAGACGAAAACCGGTGTTGGCGCAAAGACGGATGATATTCCCGGTATTGGGCGGGATTTCAGGTTCGAATAAAACGATGTTAAGCATGCTGCCCCCTTGGATTGCGGGGGGCAGGATAGCAGAATTTGGGGAAACCCTCACCCCGGCCCTCTCCCTGAAAGGGAGAGGGAGGAGAACCGGTCCGCGAGCGAGCAAACGATACAAAACCGTCCCCTCGCCCCTTTGGGGAGAGGGGGGAAACCGTAGAGACCTACGCCGCGCTCCCTTGCTGAATAGCCCCAAACGCCTGCGCCACTTCCGCACTCTGCACCAGCGAATCGCGGCTAATCTCGTTAATCGATTTTGCCCCTGTCAGCGTCATCGCCACCTTCATCTCTTTCTCAACCAGATTCAGCAGGTTAGCGACACCCGCCTGGCCGTGAGTCGCGAGCGCATACAAATACGCACGTCCCAGCAGCACGCTATCTGCGCCCAGCGCAATCATGCGCACCACGTCCAGACCGTTACGAATACCGCTGTCGGCCAGGATCGTAATATCGCCTTTTACGGCGTCAGCAATTGCCGGTAGCGCGCGGGCGGAGGAGAGTACGCCGTCAAGCTGACGGCCGCCGTGGTTAGAGACAACGATTCCGTCGGCGCCGAAGCGTACCGCGTCGCGGGCATCTTCCGGGTCGAGGATCCCTTTGATCACCATCGGACCATCCCAGAATTCGCGGATCCACTCCAGGTCTTTCCACGAAATAGACGGATCGAAGTTATTCGCCAGCCAACCGATGTAATCTTCCAGCCCGGTTGGTTTGCCGAGGTAGGTGGAGATATTGCCTAAATCGTGCGGACGACCGTTCAGACCGACGTCCCATGCCCATTGTGGATGTGTGGCGGCCTGCCAGTAGCGGCGCATGGCGGCGTTCGGGCCGCTCATGCCGGAGTGCGCATCGCGGTAGCGCGCGCCTGGGGTTGGCATATCGACGGTAAAGACCAACGTTGAACAGCCTGCCGCTTTGGCGCGCTCCAGGGCGTTGCGCATAAAGCCGCGATCGCGCAGAACGTATAGCTGGAACCACATCGGGCGCTTGATGGTCGGCGCGACCTCTTCAATCGGGCAGACTGACACGGTGGAAAGCGTAAACGGAATGCCTTTGGCATCGGCGGCGGCGGCGGCCTGAACCTCACCGCGACGAGCGTACATGCCGCACAGACCAACCGGCGCCAGCGCCACCGGCATCGAGAGCTGCTCTTTGAACAGCGTGGTTTCGAGGCTCAGGTCGGACATATTTCTCAGGATGCGCTGACGCAGCGCCACATCTGACAGGTCTTCCACGTTGCGGCGCAGGGTGTGTTCCGCATACGCGCCACCGTCAATGTAGTGGAACAGAAACGGCGGCAGAATGCGCTGGGCAGCGGCACGGTAGTCACTCGCGGCGGAAATAATCATGCTTTTTTCTCCCTGGAAAGTTCAGTGTGGTCGTCGGGCAGGCGGGTACTCCGCGCCTGGCGGGCCAGGTCTTCATCAAAACGTTTAATAGTGGTGTGGACAAAGCCGAGGTGCGCCATCATCGCCTGACGCGCGCCTTCAGCATCGCCAGCGGTAATGGCGTCGAGGACGGCCAGATGCTGTTCGGTGAGCTTCGCAAAGACCGGCGGCACCAGATACATGCGCTCGCGGCTCTGAATAACCGAAGATTGCAGCAGGTCGAAAAAGCCGCGCATGGTTTGCAGCAGCACCACGTTATGGGACGCCTCGGCGATGGCCAGATGAAAGCGAACGTCGGCCTGTGAGGCGAGGTCCGGGTCGTCGCTTTGGGTCGCTTCAAAGCAGAGGCGGATTTTTTCTTTATCGGAATCGGTCGCGCGCATCGCGGCGTACCATGCGGTGCTGGCTTCAATGGCGTGGCGGGCTTCGAGGATATCGAAGCTGTAGTCCGGGTCATCGGCCAGCAGGGTTTTCAGCGGTTGCACAATATTCTGTTCAGACCAGCCCTCATGCTGCCAGCGCACGAAGGTGCCGCCGCCGCGACGGCTGAGCAGCAATCCTTCGCTCACCAGCTTCGCCAGCGCTTCGCGCAGAGAGTTGCGCGAGACGCCAAGCTGGGCTGCCAGCTTTCTTTCGGCGGGTAATCGCATCCCCGCCTCCAGCTGTTGTTCCTCAATCAATGCCCGCACGCGGCAGGCGACATCGTCTGACAGACGTTTGGGCAGTATTATCACGGAATCATCCAGGTTAAGACGTAAGCCTGCAGCGTCGTTATCACGCCCACCATACAGGT